>DHLW01000136.1:7156-10162 GCA_002405485.1 Phycisphaerales bacterium UBA4658 | reverse complement strand
GACGTCATCGTCGACCTCGCCCGGTCGCTCGCCGCCCAGGACTATCCGAACCTCCACGTCGTCTTCGCCCTTGACCGCTGCACCGACGACACCGAGACGCTCCTCCGCTCCACCATCGGAACCGATCCACGCTTCGAGATCCTCACCATCCTCGAATGCCCCCAGGGATGGGCCGGCAAGGTCCACGCCATCCACCGCGGCGTCACCGACGCCCGCGCCCCGAACGCCGCCGACTTCCTCCTCTTTGCCGACGCCGACACCCGGCTCGACCCCGGCTGCATCCGCGCCGCCCTCGCCCTCGCACTGGATCGCTCCGCCGGTCTGCTCAGCGTCATGAGCACCCTCACCGCCGACCGCTGGTTCGAACTCGTCGCCCAGCCCCCCGCCGGCATGGAACTCCTCCGCCAGTACCCCCTCGAACGCGCCAGCAGCGACTCCGACCGC
The DNA here is from genome assembly GCA_002405485.1 of Phycisphaerales bacterium UBA4658. Lineage (GTDB taxonomy): Bacteria > Planctomycetota > Phycisphaerae > Phycisphaerales > UBA1924 > UBA4658. The sequence continues at coordinate 9,718 of DHLW01000136.1, read as the reverse complement.
CGCCCCTTCGCCAATGGCCAGTTCATGCTCTTCTCACGCGATGCCTATTTCGCCGTCGGCGGCCACCCCGCCGTCAAGGACGACCTGCTCGAAGACATCGCCCTCGCCCGCCTCTGCCACCGACACGCCATCCGCGCCGCTGTCATCCTCTCCGGCGGCGTCCTCCGCTGCCGCATGTACGCCTCCTGGCCCGAGTTCGTCCGCGGCTGGAAACGCATCTACACCGAATCCGCCAACTGCAAGCTCAGCCGCCTCAGAGCCCTCGCCCTGCGCGTCCGCCTGCTCGGCACCGCCCTCCCCCTCCTCGCCCTCCTGGCCGTCCCCGTCGGCCTCCACATCGGTATCTCCGATCCCCTCGCGGCCGCCACGTCCGTCTTGGGCCTCGCTTCCCTGATCATCATGCTCGCTATCCTCGGCTGGTCCTACCGCCTCGGCGGAACCCCCGTCTGGGCCGTCCTGGCCTACCCCATCGGCGCGTGGCTCGTCGGCGGCATCCTCCAAGCCGCCGCCAGAGACCTCGACTCCGGCGTCCCCACCACCTGGGCCGGCAAGACCTACGCCCGCACCGCTCGCTGAGTATCCTTCTGCAGTTATGTCACGGGGTGCCTTGGCAATATCGCGCCGCCCACGCAGCGTCTCCGGAGTTCTCGTCTCCGCGGCCGCCCTCAGCACCGCTCTGCACACCGGCCTGGCAATCCTCATCGGCACGGTCGGCATCTCCGGTCTTGGCTCCTCCCGCGCCGGCTTTCAGGGCCTCGCCGGCTCCAGCCTCAGCGACTCCGCCTTCGCCGAGCTCGCGTGGATCGAGCCGCCCCCTCAACCGGACGATCCGCCGGCTTCTGAACCGGCCGCTCCGCCGCCAAAGCCCGTCATCCCCACGCCGCCGCCGGAGCCGGTCGAAGTTCCGCAGCTTCGCCTCGGGCTGGCGAACAGTCCGCATACCACCGACAACTGGATCGGCGACCTCATCGCTCGGCCGCACTCCGGCCTCCAGTCCACCATCGAGCAGCCCGAGCTCTCCCTCAACCCGGGAGCCCCCGGTTCACCCATGGCCACACCCGGCCAACCCCTCGCCGCCGCCGCGGCAGGTGAACGCTCCGAAAGCTCGCAGATCAACACCGCCTCTCCCCCGGTCTCCGAGGCCCCTGGCGATGCCGACCGGTTCACCCCAGGCGCACGCCTTGGCACATCGCCCAGTGGCAACGATCCGGAGCAGCGCACCTCCACCAGCCCGCTGCAGCCCGATCCCGCAGCCCTCGTGGACGCGCAGCCCCGACGAGGGCAACCCGATGGTCAGCAAGCTGAGTCCACGACCATTCCAGACACTCTCGGCGTGATCCTGCCTGAGCCCACACCCCTGGACGACCTGGGTGCGTGGGACGCCCTGCTGAGCCCCCCTCGTCTCGGGGCCGCCGACGGCGCACCACAGGGCGAACTGTCCACCGACCGGCCGTCGCGCCGCCCGGATTTGCAAGCCGCCGCCGAAGCCCGCCCGAAACCCTCGCCCGCACCCTCGTCCCTGGCTCCGGCCCAGGGCGTCGATGTGCGTCCGCAAAGCTCGTCGCTTGCCGCACCCGGCATCCCAGGACCCCGCGGGGAGGGCGGCACGTCTCCGGGCCAGCAGAGCGAGCGCGAGTCCGATCCATCGGCGATCAACCCCGACCCGGAAGTTCGCCCAGGAATGCCTTGGGCCGGCGAGGGCCTCGAAGTCTTCACCAGACGGATCGAGCTCAGTCTGTTCAGCCGTTCCACTCGCGCGTTCCGCTCCCCGCTCCTGCGCGTGACCTTCGATCGCTCCGGCGTGGTCACCCACATTGAGGTTCTGGAGTCCAGCGGATCCCCGGACGTGGACGACTCCACCAAGAACAGCGTCTACAAGTGGACCGCACGGGGCAAACAGCTCGAAGACCTGGCTCAGGGATCCGGGCTCAGCATGAACTTCCGAATCCTGCTCCGAGGGCGCTGATGCCCCGACTCGGGTGCCAGCCGGTCGCGGATCGCACGCAACCCCCACCGTCGAAATGCCGATATCCATCCGTTCATCCGCATGATGCGATCGATCGCAACATCCCTTGTGCTCGTTTCCACCTGCTCCATGGCCGCCGCGCAGCGGGCCCCGGAGGGCTGGGAGACCGTGGACGCCGGGCGCGCCGATCGCTCTCCTCTGGCCACGAGCGCCCGGCGGATGCCCGTGGATCTTCGGATTCCGCTCTCCTTCGACCGGGTCTATCGCGTCCCTGGCGCCCAGACTGGCGTGCGCGTGCCTGGAGCAGCGTCGGGGGAAGATCTCTTTGCTCGCATCTCCGGTGGGCTCATCGCGGTCTTTCCTCGATCCGAGTACGTGTCCACCCGCCGCGGACCAGCCGCGGTCGTCCCTCCGGGAACCATCTTCTACGTCGGCGGGCTCCCTAAACCCCTCCCCGGTCAGGCCTCCTTTGCTGCTCAGGCCTCGCCCCGCACACCCCAGTCAGATTCCCTGACCCGGGCCGGGCCGGACCGATGGACTCCCTCTGCATCTGAGAGCGTTGACCTTCGCGTGGCGGCGTCGGCCCTCACGGCGCC
>DHLW01000136.1:6327-6954 GCA_002405485.1 Phycisphaerales bacterium UBA4658 | reverse complement strand
GGGTCGCAGTCAAGACACGCAAGCCGCGGAGCCACGGGCACATCCGGCGCGGGGAGTGGCCCGCTTGCCGATGACGCCCATCGTCGCGAACGGGTCCGGGCCCTGCTGCGGATCGCCGCGGCCGCGGGGTGAGGGCGTGAATGTGCGCGGTCCACGAAGCACCTGACGCCGGTTTGTCGGTATATTCGCTTCGGCGGTATCGTCTTCGACTCATGCCGGCTCGTGCATCAGGGGAGTTCAGCATGCCTTCTCGCATCGCCCGTCGTGCCTGCGTGATCGGGCTGGTCGCTTCGCTCTGCACCCTTCCGGGGTGCCTGATCTCCTCGCATTCGGGTGAGATCTCGACGGGCACCAAAGTCAGTTCACAGACCTTCAGCCAGATCGAGCCGGGGGTCACCACCGAGGCCTGGATCAAGGGAACACTGGGCGCTCCCACCACCAAGACCACCCTTGAGGATGGCAGCGAACTCTGGAAGTACACCTACACCAGGACCAAGCACTCCAACGGCTCACTCCTGTTCATCTTCAAGGGTTCGTCGCATTCATCCAGCGGCGGATCGGTGTACGTCCAGCTCAAGGACGGCATCGTTGTGAAGCACTGGCGCACTGATGAATGACCATTGATCG
>DHLW01000136.1:426-6050 GCA_002405485.1 Phycisphaerales bacterium UBA4658 | reverse complement strand
CGATGACGCTCATCGGCGCGACGACGTACTTGGCTCGGCAACGCACGCCGACGAGGCGGTCGGGCGACGTGCCGACCCGTGCCGAGGCCCGCGCGATGACCTCGGCGGTGCCGGCATAGACGGGGTCAGAGCCGGTGAGTTCAGTGGTGAGCGGGTCGATGTCGTTGAGGTCATAGAGGAACGCGGGATCCTCGTTGGACACCGGCTGCATCGGATGCCCCGTGGAAGCGTCAAAGCACTGGAACAGGAGCGACTCGCGAAACTCCCTGCTCTCGGCGAGCGCGCGATCCATCAGGCAATCGATGAGGAGCGTCTCGGTCGGAATCTGGCAGACGAAGGCGATCTGGTTGAGCCGGTTGCGGTCCTCGATGTACCGAGGATTCTCGTACTTGGGCAGCCCGGTGAACACCAGCGTGCTGGACGCCGACTGCCCAACCGCGCCGGGATTGAGCACGACCCACCCGCGATGGCGATCCACGAGATACTCAACCTGCTCGGGATCGACCGACGACAGGTCGTGTTCCAGGCGGAACTTCTCGCGAAGAAACGAGGGCATCGCCGCGAGGTCCATGTCGGACGTGCCGTCGTCGTGCGTGGGCGCCTCGAGATAGAACAGCCGACTGCGATGCCCGGACCGGATCCGCGTCACGCCCAGCAGGCACTGGTATGAGGCCATCGCCACGCGATCGTGTCGGCCGACCTGCGACGGGGCGAAGATGATGCCGCGGATCTGCGTCTGCACCCGAGCGCCCAAGAGCGCGCACTGGGCCCGGTGCGCGTCTCGCCGAAGATCCTCGGTCCGCGTCTCCATCTCCTGGCGATCCCAGGTCGCCGCGAGCAGCGCCAGCGTCGGACGGTCTCCCGCGTGCACTTCGATGGCCTTGTCGAGCTGCTCCACCGCGTGTCGAAGCCCCGTCACCTCCGCGGCACCCGCACTCCCGAGCTCTCCGGCGCTGGCATCCACAAACAGGCGCAGCCCCTTTGAGCCGGGTATGACCCCAAGGCCAACCGAGGCCAGCGGCTGACAGGCAATCGTGGAAACCTGCCAGGCCAGTTGCCGATTCACCCCAAGTCTGGACCCGATAGCGGACCCGGACCGCGGGTCTAAACCCATGGATTGCAAAGACTTGAGGAGCTCCGCTCGGAGTTGCCCGTAGGCCTGCCCAAGCTCTTTGAAGGCGACGTCATGCATGCAACACCCACAAGAATCTGGCGGACATGGTATCACGAACGCACTGGGCGCACTCTTCCAACCAGAGATATCGTCAGTACTGATTGCATCGCTGATGCGTGCAAGTATGCTCGAAGAGGATCCAAGGGCCAACCATGCTGCTGAGACTTCCCCCGAAAGTGGTGATCCGAACGGTGTGTGCGGCTGTCATGACGGCCGCCGGTCTGACCGTGCCGGCTGCTGGGCAGGCGGTCGTGCGCGTGCTGGTGACCGAACTGGAATCATCGCCGACGATTCTGCCCACCAATCCTCCGACGGCCGTGGAAGCCCTGCTGCAGTCCAAGCTCGGGATCAGCCCCAACGGGCAGTATTGGATCTGCGAGGTGTTCAACGGCGACTCATCGATGGGCATTTCCAGCGACGCCGTGATCTGGGGCAACCGGACCGGCGTGCTTCGGGGGATTTCCCGAAATCAGGTGCTCCCTGGGCTGAACCTGTCCTTCGAAGGTGCACCGTGGGGCTTCGACGCTCGGCAGCTCATCAGCAACACGGGCGACGTGAGCATCTCCGGGAGTCTCAACGGCGCCAACACGAACGACGAGTGCATCATCCGGTACTCGGCGGCGACGGACACCTTCAGCATCACGGCTCGCGAGGGCGACCTGATCGGCGGTCTTTCCGATGAGCGGTTCGGCAGCGACTTCGAGCAGCGGACGTTTCTGAGTGACGGCCGCGTCGCCTTCAGCAGCATCTCGACGTCGGGCTCGCTTCCGGCGTTTCAGGACGACTTTGTGTTCCTGAGCGGGGCAACGCCGCAGATCGTGGCCCAGGCCGGGAGCTTTCCGCCGGGACAGGCGGGAGTGCCGCCGCTGGATGTGAACGCGCTTGCGACCCAGTTTGCGACCAATGCGACGGGCACTCGGCACATCGCCATCGGACTGTTGAATCGGACCGCCGACCGCAAGGTGGTGCTCGTGGACGGAACGGTCGTGCTGGAGCAGGGGCAGCCGCTTCCCGGACCGGCTGGGCCGTTCTCGACGGCGGTGAACATCGATGATGTCACGATGGGTCCGGGTGGACACTGGGCGGCGTGGGGACGCGGAGCGAGCACGGGCTCGCCCTGGCTGGTGGCCAACGGGCAGAGGATCTTCGTTGCGGGCGAGGATTTTCCGGGCGGACTTCCGGGAGAGGTCGTGAGCGGCATCGGGAGCGTGAACTTCACGACGCGCGGCGATCTGTGCTTCATGGTGCAGACGTCGCTCGGGGGCAACGCACGATCGACGACGGTGGTGATTCCGGTGAATGGGGCCCCATTCGTGGCGCTCACCAACGGCGATCTTGTGGATCTGAACAACAACGGCGATCCGCTCGACGACGGGGTGCAGGTGGTTTTTCAGTTCTCCGCGGCTCTTGCGGATGACGGAACGCTGTACGTGATCTCGCGGAACTTCGGCCCCCCATCGCCGTTCAACTTTGACGTGATCGGGTGGGTGGACACGCCGCTGGATCTGGGTTGCAGGGCCGATATCAACGGCTCGGGCACGCTGGATCCGCAGGACATCTTCGAGTTTCTGAACGCGTGGTTCGGCGGATTGAGCGTTTCGGACTATGACGGTGTGGGGGGAATCACTCCCCAGGACATTTTCAACTTCCTGAATGACTGGTTCTCGGGGTGCTCATGACCCCGCGTGGGAGTGCGCAGCAAGCCAGCCGCCGGGCGATCGAGAGCGCAGGCACGCTCGATCTCGACGGCGTCGGAGGAACTCTGGTGTAGACACGGTCTCATCGGGGTGGTTGCATCGAAGTGGTTGCATCGAAGAAGGAGAAGACATGCTTTGTCGCACGATCGTGACTTCGGCCGCCGCGGCGCTCGCCGCCGCCCTTGCCCTGACCGCGCATGCTCAGCAGACCTACCGGGTCACCGGGGTGAGCGGGTTCATGCAGGATCTGGACGCGACCGACGGCGTGGACTATTTTACGGACTTTGAGGGCACCTGGAGCGCGGAGTTCACTGTGCCGGCGGCGGCTGGCCTGACGCTCGTGAGCAACACGCAGAGCCAGGGCGGCTCGCGGACGACGTACTCCGGGCCGACGCTGAACAGTCTGGTGCTGAACCGCCCGACCGGCCCGCTGGTGCTTGTCTCGAGCCCGATCGCGGCCCGGGTCATCTTCTGGGATCGGGCGACGTTCCGGAACGGAACGGACTATTTCGACATCACGGCGACGGTGGGCACCTCGCCGGTGACGATCTCGTTCTCGGCGGCGCGTGAGACGCCGCCAACGCCCTCCAAGCTCGGGTACAACCAGCTCTGGGTTCGCGGGACGCCGAATCCGAACACGGCGGACGCGGACGGGATTCCGCTGGCGCCCGACGAGTTCGCGATCGCGCTCACGTATCTGTCCCCCACGGTGAGCATCGACGGCCGCACGCCGGAGATGCCCGGCCGCGGGCGGTATGGCGGGAACGTGACGAGTCTGTTTGATCCGGCGAATCCGCCGGTGCTGGGCTCGTGCTGCGCGGCGAGCGGGTCGTGCTCGGTGCGGGTGTCCAGCAACTGCACGGGCGCGGACGTGTGGACGAGCGGGGCGACGTGCGAGCCGAATCCGTGCCCGCAGCCCACGGGGGCGTGCTGCGACGCGCTGCTGGCCTGCACGATCGCGACGAACGATGACTGCAGCACCGCCGGGAGCAACTACCAGGGCGACAACACGACCTGCACGCCCCTGCCATGCGTCCCGCCCACGGCCAACGTGGAAGTGACGGTCGTCGGCAACGGACTGGTGACGAGCAGTTCGCCCGGCATTCTGTGCGGGCAGGGCAACACCGCGTGCGCGTTCGATTTCCTGCTGAACGACGAGATCACGCTCACGGCTGCGCCGGCCGCGGGGTGGACGTTCACCGGCTGGACGTCGGACGTCTGCTCGGGCACCGGCCTCTGCGGGTTCATCGTGGACACGGACTATCTGGTGACGGCGACGTTCGTGTGCAAGGCCGACTTCGACCAGACCGGCGGCGTGACCGTCGATGACATCTTCGGGTTCCTGAACGCGTGGTTCGCCGGGCAGCTTTCGGCGGACTTCGACAGCTCGGGCGTGCTGGAAGTGCAGGACATCTTCTCGTTCCTCAACGCCTGGTTCGCCGGGTGCGCGTGAGAGACCCCTCGTCGAGCGCACGCCGATCGCGACGGATCGCCCGTCGCGATGGTCAACGCTTGGCAAGTTCGGGCCGCGTCTGAACATCGCCGGAGTGTGGCACGTCGAGCGCCATACTCCGGCGTTCTTTGGCTTTGGGGCGGGGATTGCGACGGGAGGCGGATGAGATCCGCGGCGTGATGCGGACCTAGGACCGCCCGAATCGCCGCTCGAGCTCGCGCATCGTGAGTCTGATGCTCGTGGGCCTGCCGTGGGGGCAGCTTGCGCCGCGTTCGACAAGGTCGCGGAGCTTGAGCAGGTCGTCGAGTTCGGTGGGGCTCATGCGGTCGCCGGCCTTGACCGCGGCCTTGCAGGCCATCATGTCGAGCACCTCGTGCAGGGCCTGCTCGGATCCGGGGACGAAGCCCTCGGCCTCGGCGCGTTCGAAGAAGTCGGAGAGAAACTCCACGGGATCGACGTTGCGCTCGAACAGGAAGGAGCTGAAGGCATGCACGCCGACCGCATCCGGACCGAGCGCACGGGCATCGATGCCGATGCGCTCCAGCAGCGGGCGCAGGTCATCCAATCTGGCCGCGGCGGCGGGCGAGACCTTGATGACCACCGGAGTCAGGAGCTGCTGGCTCTCCAGCGGGCGACCGACACCGGATGCAGATCCGTCCTGTCCGGTCGCGTCGCCGGGGCGATCGCTGATGCCGACAACTCTTGCCAGGAGCGCCTCGAACATGACGCGCTCGTGGAGGGCGTGCTGATCGACGATGACCAGGCCATGCTCGTCCTCGGTGACGATGTAGCTGTTGTGCACCTGGAGCAGCGGGTTCCTCCGAGCAGGTACCGGTAGCGTGGCCTCAGCAGACTCCGGCGGCACGCCCGGGCCGCTGAGTCCGGGAGTCTGCGCGGTCGGGCTCTGGACGCCGGCGGCAGCGGAGCCATGCTGCGAAGACACGGGCGCACCGTCCGTGTGTTCCGCCGACTCGGCAAGGTCCGGGACGACGCGCTGGATGGCCTGTCGCACGGCCTGGTAGTTGAAACGATCCTGGGCGGCGGCGGGGATCTGGTTGCGGAAGAAGTCGACGAACCGGGCGGCGGAGAGTGGGTGTGCAGCGGACGGTTCGGGGTCAGCGCCGGAGAGCGGCCCGCCGTGGGCCGTCGGCCCGAACATGGCCGGAGCGCCGGTGCGCCAAGGGGTGCTGTTCTCGAGGCTTGGGGTGAGGTCGGCGGCGCGGAGTGCGTCCCGCACGGCGCGGAGGACGGTGGAGTGGACGAGCGACTGATCGCGGAAGCGCACCTCGGTCTTGGCCGG
>DHLW01000136.1:0-276 GCA_002405485.1 Phycisphaerales bacterium UBA4658 | reverse complement strand
CACGTCGACCGATGCGGGGTCCATCTCGATCATGATGGCGCAGGTCGGATGTCGACCGGGCTCGATGAGTCCGCGGTAGGCCTCCTTGATGGCATGCTGGACGGTCTTGTCGCGAATGGGGCGTCCGTTGAGGAAGACGTGCTGGGCCTTGGCGGTCGCGCGTGCGACGGCGGGAAGGCCGATGAGCCCCCAGAGCGCAAGCCCGCGGGCGTCGTCAAAGCGGTCCGCCGAGACTTCGAGCATCTGTTCGCGAAGCTCGGGCCCGAGGACGGCGAG
>DHLW01000109.1:25160-25461 GCA_002405485.1 Phycisphaerales bacterium UBA4658 | reverse complement strand
CGGGCGTCTGGATCTGGCTACCGTCTCGGGCATCTCCCCCCAGCCGACCATTCCGCTCGTCAACCCCAGCGCCGAACCCGCCGCCGTCTGTGCCGCGTGCGGATCGCTCTTGATCTCGGCGCTGGTCACCCCCGGTCTCAATCCGGACTCGACCGGACTGGCCGTCACCGCCAATCTGTCGGCCCTGGGCGGTTCATCCGCCCTCGCGCTGCTGGACAACGGCATCGCCCCCGACGCGGTTGCCGGGGACAACGTCTTCACCGCCTCGGCGACCGTGGGCGCTCAGTCCCCCGGTCCCAAG
>DHLW01000109.1:24677-24888 GCA_002405485.1 Phycisphaerales bacterium UBA4658 | reverse complement strand
CAACGCCGACTATGTTGAGCTCTTCAACCGTTCCGCCCAGACCGTGAACCTCTCCGGCTGGAGCGTGCAGTACGCCGGCCCAACCGCCGCCGGCGGATTCGACAGCACCAGCGATCAGGTCCTGCTCAGCGGCTCGATCAAGCCCGGGCAATACCTGCTCGTCCGCTTCAAGGACGCCGGCAACACCGGCGCCGACATCCCCACCCCGGAC
>DHLW01000109.1:13491-24568 GCA_002405485.1 Phycisphaerales bacterium UBA4658 | reverse complement strand
CATCCCCACCCCGGACTTCTCCACTCCTCCAGGCGTCGGCGGCATCGGCAACAACGGCGGGCGCGTCGCGCTGGTCCGCTCCCCCGTGCTCATCGGCACGAACTGCGCCGACCCAAGCGTCGAAGACCTCGTCGGATACGGCCTGAACGCCATCTGCTTCGAGGGTGCCGCACCCGCGCCCACGATCGCCAACAACACCGCCGCGATCCGCGCCTCGGCTGGCGCCGCCGACACCAATCAGAACTTCAATGACTTCGTCGCCGGCGCTCCCACGCCGCGCAACCGCTCCTTCGGCGGGTTCCTCGCCGGCTACGCCTCCAGCGACGTCTCGCTGCTCTGCCCCGGCTCGCCCATCACCTTCACCGTCAACGTCACCCCCGGCGCCGGCTCCACGGGCATCCAGGTCCGGGCCGACCTCTCCACCATCGGAGGGTCCGTCTCGCAGGCCCTCAGCAACACGGGCGGCAACACCTGGTCGCTCACCTACAACGTCCCCACGAACGTCTCGGCCGGGTTCAAGACCATTCCGATCACGACCACCGATCTGCAGGGACAGACCGACGTCTCGCAGCTCGCCGTGGGCGTCGGCAACTGCACCCCGTCGACCGCCCCAGTCGTCATCAGCCAGTTCTTCGCCGGGCAGAACTCCAGCGGCAACGCCTCGGGCGCCGCCTTCGTCGCAGACTTCGTCGAGATCTTCAACCGCACCGCCAGCTCAATCGACCTCACCGGCTGGTCGCTGCAATACGCCGACGGGCCCGCGCTGAGCACCTTCAACGGCTCCAAGCAGGTCAACCTCTCCGGCACGATCGGCGCGGGCCAGTACCGGCTCATCCAGGTCGGACCTGCCGGAACCACCGGCGGGCTCATCCCCGCCCCGGACTTCGTCGCCGCCCCGACCTTCGGGATGGACAACCAGTTCGGCAAGATCGCCCTCGTCTCCTCCACGACCCCCATCCAGGCCAACTGCAACGCCTCCAGCGTCGTGGACCTCGTCGGGTATGGCTCCGCCGCCACCTGCTTCGAAGGGCTCGCGCCCGCCGGCAATGGCGACAACACCCTCGTCGGGCTCCGTGGCGACAACGGGTGCCTTGATCGCAATCAGTCCGCGCTCGACGTCGCGCTGGTCCTTCCGGTGAACTTCCCGCGCAACAGCGCCAGCCCCGCCAACGCCTGCGTCCTCCCCACCGGCGCGTGCTGCGTCGGGACGACCTGCTCCATCGCCACGTCCGCCGCGTGCGCCGGCTCCTTCCAGGGCGTCGGCTCGGCGTGCGGTCCGGTCGGCAACCCCACCACCTGCTGCAAGGCCAACTTCGACGGCGTGGGCGGCGTCTCCGTGCAGGACATCTTCGCCTTCCTCAACGCCTGGTTCGCCTCCGAGCCCGCCACCGATCTCGATGGCAATGGGGTCGACGTCCAGGACATCTTCACCTTCCTGAACGCCTGGTTCGCCGGATGCTGATCCGCCAGCCCCGGCCGCGACACGCACGCCGGGCTCGGCACGGTGTTGGGGGGTGAAACCCCCCAAAGTCCCACGAATCTCACCGTTCGTGCAACTCAGCCCCTCCAGCCGATGAATCGTCTGGAGGGGTTGTTCTTTGCTCTTGCCCGCTCACCCTCACCGCCCACCCAGTCTGCCCGGAGTGCCGCCATGCGGGATGGTCGTCATCAGTTCGCTCAGCCGGTTCTTGCCCTTGCCGCCGCCGCGATCGCCGCTGGCCCCGCGATCGCGGTGATCCAGACCGTCGAGCTCGGATACGCGATTCGGTATCAGCAGACCGGTCCGCTCAGCCCGCCCGTGCTCCAGCACTTTCAGTTCTTCAGCCGACTCACCACCGACCTCGAGACCGATCTCTTCACCGCGTTCGTGCGACCCACGGCCAGCGCGGCCTTCCCCTCCCGTGAGCTCGTCGATATCGACGGCGGGTTCACCTATGAGTTCCTCTCGGGCACCTATGCCACCGAGCTTGCCGTCCGCACCGACTTTCCCGCCGGCGGATACCTGTTCAGCATCTCCGGCGGCACGCTCGGCAGCCGGTCCACCACATTCAACGGGCCGGCCACGCTCCTGTGGCCAACGCTCGTGCCCCGGTTCTTCTCCACGACCTACAACGCCATCAGCGTCGGCGTCTCGTCGTACCAGCCCATCACCCTCACGTTCAACACCGCGACGCTTCCCGCCGGCGCGTCCTCCGGTTCGGTCTCCATCCGCATCCGGGATACCACCGACGTCGTCGTGTACTCCACCGAGCTCCCGATCACCGCCGGCTCGGCGGTCATCCCGGCCGACACGCTCGATCCCGGTGTGGAACACACCGCGGAGCTGCGCTTCGAGGTGGTATCGAACTTCCCCGGCGCGGCGTTCTCCGGGGGCGCGGGCCAGCACCGCTTTCAGCGGTCCACGACCTGCCTGCTCATCACCAACGAGGCCTGCCTCGCCGACTTCAACGGGTTCGACGGCGTCAACACCACGGACCTGTTCGACTTCCTCAACTCGTGGTTCGCGGGAAGCCCCGCCGCCAATGTGGATGGCGCCGTCGGGGTCACCACAAGCGACGTGTTCTTCTTCCTGAACGCCTGGTTCCAGCGCTGCTGAGCTCAGCCCCGCTGCTCGGCGGATGCGGGCATCTCGTGCCCGGCGAAGTCAAAGAGCATGCAGAAGCCGGTCCGCCATGCGGGGAAGGCCACCTCGCACCGGTAACCGACGAACTCTTCCGCCGCCCACCCAAGCGCGTTGAAGCAGTGCCGGGTCAGCTCGGCGTGCCGCGCATACCCCTCGGTCTCCGCGGAGGAGATACCCGGTCCGAGCACCCGGAGCTTCGGTCCGCCGGGCAGCCGCGTCGACCAACGCCAGAAGCCCTGCAGCATGATCTGCGGGCTCCACAGGTGGTGCTCGATCGACGCGCCGCACAGCTCGTCGATATCGCGGTGCAGGTACACATCGAACACCAGCTTCTTCGTGGGATACGTGATGAGCGCCCAGACCTCGCCCAGCGGCGGACGGTGCGTTGCCGGGTGCGCGTCGCTCCGCACCGCGTCGGCCAGCACGATGTCGCAGGAGCCGATCCGCGCCGTCTCCGCCGGGTCGATCGCGTGCACCCGTCGGCCGCCCACCGTGCGCGACGAGACCTGCGGCGTGGGCAGCGAACAGAACTCCGTGAGCAGCGGTGACTCCCCGCGCCCGCCCGGCGACGGCTCAGGATCCCCAAGATTGATCCGCGGATCCACCGCAAACCCGATCTCCAGCGGCACCGCCGTCGGCCTTGAGACATGCGCGATGTGCCCGCGCACGGTCATGGTCCTGGTCCGGTGCGGATTGCCCGGTTCCGGACGGATGATCGACATCGCGATCTGCGCCTCCGACCAGCGCCCCACCACCGCCGCCGCCGCTCGAAAGAGCGAGCGCCGCGTCGCCAGGTCATCCCCCGGCGCATCCGGAGCACCGAGATCGAGCTCGACTCCGGCCTCCAGCCGCTGCCGAAGCCGCCGCTGGCTCCCCGCGAGCTTGTCGATGAGCGCTTCCAGACGGTCCACCCCGTGCGTGGCAGAGTTCACCATCTCCTGCACGTTGTCGGTCCGCACCCGCTCGCGCACGGCCGCGACAAACTGCCGCAAACCCAGCACGCCGGGAAGCTGCACGATCGTCCGCTCGTCGGCGTCCCCGCGCGCCGTCGCCGCGACAAGTCGCTGGCAGGTGTTGCGATCGATGCCCAGCGCTCGCGACATGGCGCTGGCTCCGCGGTCACGCTCCGGCAGCGCTTCAAGCAGCGCCCTCAGATCGAGCCGCACGCGACGCGCCACCTCCACCGCGGCAATGCGCTCTGCCGCGGTCAGTGGCTGCGCGCCAAGGTCCGGATTCGGTCCACGCAACTCGCCATGCGACACATCCTCGGACGTGCGTCGGGTCATAGTCATATGTTCAATCTAGCACGGCACTTGGCCGAGAACCCCGAAAAAACCGCTCGTCTCAGGAGAATCCCATGCGAACGCAGACCGGAATCTTTCTCCGGTTTGACACTCTTCCATGGAGAAAACTGCATCGCGCACACGGACCCGGCTATTCGGCGGACACTGGTTCTCTTTCACCCCACTTTGTGGGGGCGATTTCACGCTCGCGCCGCTGAACTCACGGTCCGCGATCCGGGCCCGCGGACGTCGCGGGGGCGGGCTCGGGGACGGCACTGCCAGGAGCGTCCGCGCCCGCAGAATCCGTCCGCGCCGGCGCGCGCACCGTCCACGCCGATTCCCCCATCACGCCTGCGCCCCATGTCGAGAATCGCTCGACCTGCGGCTCGCCCGGCAAAGCGCCCGCGAGTTGATTGAGCATCAACTGTGCCATTCCGGCCAGGCGGCGATCCAGCGCGGGCACATCCAGCAGCGTCACCTTGCCGGACCGCGACACGAGCACCAGGCCCGCCCGCGTCCGCAGAGGCGCCGAACTGAAGATCGGATCATCGACATTCAGCGGGAGCTGGAAGACCGGCGCCAGCCGCCCCACGTCGAACGCGACCAGACCTTCCGACGAACTCACGAACGCGATCGAGCCCGCGGCGTTCATCTCGACACTGCGCAGCGAGGTGCTCAGACCGGTGTACACGGAGCGCTCGCGCATGTCCGGCAGACCGAGCACCCGCAGCCGAGGGCCTTCCATCGTCAGCAGCCGCCCACCCTGGGCGTCCAGCAGCGCGCGAGTCGTCCCGGGCGCCTGCTCGACGCGCGAAGTCACCCGCAACGTCGCGGCGTCCACGAGCACCGATCGCCACGCCGCCGGCCGATCCTGACGCTCACCGAGCACCAGCGTTCGACCCTCGTCGATGAACCCGAGGATGGTCATGCTCCCCTGCTCACCCGTCATCCGATCGACCGGCTCGCCGGTGTCGACGCGATAGCGAGCGATGAGCCCGCCCGCGCCACCCAGGATCACGCTCTTGGAATCGGGCGAGAACACGAAGGTCGTCGCGAGCTCCCGCGAGCGGATCTCGGCCCGCACAGACCAGTCCTCCGTCGAGTACAGCGTGAGGAACTGTCCCTCAGACAGCACGCCCAGCGACGTGCCGTCCGGGCTGAATGCCGCCGCACGGGCCCCGGCCGATCCTCGCGACAACACCCGGCCCGCCGAGCCCGCGTCGCTCCCATCCAGCCGAAGCACCGTCGGCGGAGAGGAGCTCGACCACACCACCGCGAGCCGATCATCAGGACTCACCGCGACCCGGATCAGCGGCAGGCGTCCTCTCTCGCCCAGCGGCTTGAGATAGTCGCGGCCATCGGGCCAGACCATGCGCAACGTCCGCTGGTCGGGGCTGCCCAGGAGCGTGCCACGCACCGGGCCCGGAGCAAAGTGCATCGTGGAGGTCTCGTTGAATCGCGTCGTCCACTCCACCCCGCGCCGCACGTCGAGGATCACCGGACCGCCCATCCCCGACAGCAGCACGCGATGGGCGTCCAGCCCGTGCCCCGCCGCCACCTGGCTCTCGATCGGCCAGGTCTTCTCGATCGTCCACGACGACGGATCGACCACCAGCGCCTCGCGCGCGCCGGCGAGCACAAGCCGCTCGCCGCCTGTTGTGAAGGAGATCGCCCGCGCCACGTCGGGTCCGTCGATCGACGCCACCTTCGCGAGCGTCGTTGCGTCCAGAACGTCCACCCCCGAATCGCGCCGCAGCACGACAAGGGCGCGCCCGTCCGGGCTGAGCGCCATGGTCTGATACTGCCCGCCAGTGACGCTCGCTCGTCCGCGCTCCTCCCCGGACGCAAGCGACCACGACCCCACCTCGTCGCGACCGGCCCATCCGTAGACCACCGACCCCTGTGCGTCGAGCGCCAGTCCGGCGCGTCCGACGCGCTGCGGGTGGAGCTTGATGGGCAGCGCGTCCCCGATGCTCCCCGTGGAGGGATCGAGCGTCCGCAGTTCGCCCGCGATCGCGACCACCGCGGACCGACCGTCCCTGCTGATCGCCACCCCCGACGCGCCTCGCTCAAGCTTCGACGACCATCGCGGCCCGCGCAGGTCCGGATCCGGATCGAATCGGTGCAGCTCCCCGGTGCGCTCGCTCACGATCGAGTACGACCCAGATCCAGACTGGTCCTGGAACGTCTCGATGCTCGTGAACCCCGGACTCGGCCGCGACCATCCCGCGCCCAGCCCGGTCCGGCACGCCAGCTCACGCAGGGCCCACAACGCGTTGGTGCGTTCGTGCCGAGGGAGCCACTCGGACCACAGCCCAAGCTCGGCGAGCATCGGCTGGCCCGCGGCAAGCTGCAGCCGAC
The DNA here is from genome assembly GCA_002405485.1 of Phycisphaerales bacterium UBA4658. Taxonomy (GTDB): domain Bacteria; phylum Planctomycetota; class Phycisphaerae; order Phycisphaerales; family UBA1924; genus UBA4658. The sequence goes on along the minus strand of DHLW01000109.1, from coordinate 18,301 downwards.
CACGCTCAACCCGCGTGATCGACAGCTCCTGCTCCAGTTGGCGGGCCAGCCGCTGCGAACGGATCGACTCGCGCCACGCGTGCACGCCGAACGCCCCCACCGCGACCATCGCCGCCGCTCCGACGGCCACCACGCCGCGATAGCGCCTGAGCTGCCGGCTGAGCACATACGCCGCCGAGTCCCGCCGCGCGTCGATCGGCTCGCCCCGCAGGTGCCGTCGCAGGTCCTCGGCGAGCGCGCCCGGCGACTGATACCGCCGCTCCGGCTCCTTCTCCAGGGCGCGCAGCACGATCACGTCCACGTCGCCCTTGCACCCCGGCACGCTCGCGCTCGGGGGCCTTGGCGTCTCGCTGCCCAGCGCGTGCAGCGCGGCGGTCACGCTCGTCGCCCCATCGCCGACCGGCCGCCTCCCGCAGATCAGCTCGTACAGCATCACCCCAAGCGCGTACACGTCGGTGCGGGTGTCGATCTTGCCCGGGTCCCCAAGCGCTTGCTCCGGACTCATGTACCCAAGCGTGCCCACGATCTGCCCCACGCTCGTCGACAGCGTCATCGCCGCGTTGTCCCCCGTCAGCCGGGCGATCCCGAAGTCCAGCACTTTGGCCTCCCCGCCGCCGGTGACCAGGATGTTGCCGGGCTTGAGATCGCGATGGATCACCCCGCGCTGATGGGCGTGCTGCACCGCGTCGCACACGCTCGCGATGAGCTCCAGCTTGCCGCGCAGGTCCAGCGCGGCTTGCCGCGCGTGCGCGGTGATCGGCACGCCCTGCACAAGCTCCATCGCGATGTACGCCCGCGGCACGCCTCTCACCTGGGCCACGCCCGCCTGGTACACCTGCGCGATCCCCTGGTGCTGCAGCAGCGCCAGCGCCGCCGCCTCGTGCTCGAATCGCCGCGCAAGCGCACGCGACGCACCCTCCGCCCGCACGAGCTTGAGCGCGACCCGCCGCCTGGGCATGTCCTGCTCGGCCTCGTACACCACGCCCATCCCGCCCATCCCGATCAGCCGCACCACCCCGAACGCGCCCACACGCGTCCCCGGCTGCAACACCCCCGGTCCCGCCTCGCCGCTCCCGATGTCCGACTCCAGCCGCTGCCCGACATCCACCGGCGATTCGTCCAGCAGCCCCGGACGATCACTATGGCTCAGCAACGCCTCGACCTCGGCGACCACCTCCGGCTCCGCGATCCGGCGCGACGCCAGCACGCGTTCGCGCTCGGCCGCGTCCAGCCCGACGACCGCGTCAAACATCGCTCGCACTGGATCGACCCGGTCGCCCATGCCGCGATCAGCCCTTCTTCCCGCCGATCGGTCCCGATCGCGGCGGCAGACCATCGGCCTGGCGACGCTTGTCGATCTGGTGCATCAGCCACGCCCGGGCATACATCCACTCGTTCTTCACCGTGCTCGCCGACACGCCCAGCGTCTCGGCGGTCTGTTCGATCGTCAGACCCGCGAAGAACCGGAGCATCACGACCTCGTGCTGCCGCTCGTCGCGCGCGTGCAACTCGCGCATCGCCTCGTCGAGATAGATCAGATCATCCGCGTCGGTCGGGGTCACGCCCGAGTCGCCCGCAGGCATCCCGACGCCGACGTGCTCCGGCACGCCCGCCGTGCCCTGCTCGTCAAAGCTCGCGATCTGCGCCGGCCGCGTCGCCTTCACGTGCCTCGCGCGGTCGATCAGGATGCGCCGCATCGCCAGCGCCGCCGCCCCGAAAAAGTGCGCCCGGTTCTGCCAACTCGTCTGCGTGTTGCCCAGCAGCCGCAGGTACGCCTCGTGCACGAGCGCCGTCGGCTGCAGCGTCAGCCCCGCCTTCTCCCGGGACATCAGCCCTGCCGCCATCCGCCGAAGCTCGTCATACACCAGCGGAAGCAGCTTCGCCGACGCGTCCTTGTCCCCCGCGCTCGCCGCCGCCAGAATCTGCGTGACGCGCGATGCCTCCGACCCCGGATGCCCCGGTTCGCCAGCCCTCCCAGTGTGCTGTCCACCACCCTGATCGGACACCAAACCTCCAGTCCAAACCCCGGGACACACCCCAAACTCAGCGTACCACAAATCTTTGGCTTGGCCCGTCCTTTGGTCCGCATGCCCATGGGCGCGTGCATGTTGTCGCGCAACACCATCGTCCAGACTGGAGTCGTGCATCATGCGTTCCGCTCCCCTTCTTGTCCTCGTTGCCGGCCTTGCCCTCCCGACCTGCTCGGCGGGAGTCGCCCTCGCCCAGTGCAACCTCTACCGCGCCGGCGTCCCGGACTTCGATCAGCGCCGCGACGGCCTCCCCCAGGGCGGCGGAAGCGTCCACTGCGTCCCCACCTCCGCCATCAACTGGATGGGCTACGCCGCCAACAACGGCTTTCCCTTCGCCATGGCCGTCTCCGGACCCCGCGACTGGCAGGACAACGCCAGCCACCAGCACGTCACCGGCCGGGTCAACCTCATGGGCACACTCATGAGCACCAGCTTGCCCGATGGCACCAACGGGCTCAATGGCATCAACGGACTCCGCTCATACCTCACCCTCTTCTCCTTCGGCCAGTTCACCGCCTCCCGCTGGTACGGTGCGGTCTCCACCTTCGACATCTATCTGCAGATGGCCAGCAACGGCCTCGTCAACGTCTGTTTCGGATACTTCGAGCCCATGATGGGCTCCGGCGACATCTACTACAGCCGCAACGGCGGCCACTGCACCTCCGCGCGCGGCATCGAGAACTTCTGCGACCCTTCAAACACCCGGCTCCTGCTCCGCGATCCCGCCACCGCCGATGGCAACGACCTCGTCCAATCCACCTTCACCACCAACGTGACCCGCGTCAGCCCCCAGCAGTTCTTCACCAACCCCGCGCTCACTGAGACCGCCACCCGCCTGCGCATGCACGACTACGGCGTGAACTCCACCACCCGCCGATACATCGACAGCATCTACGTCATTCGCTCCACGTTCTCGCTCTGGGCCCCGCCAAGCCCGACCAATACGAACATCATCATCTCCAAGGCCGTCGTCCTCCCGCAGGATCCGCAGCCGCAGCAGGTGAACATCCCCCTCGTCACCGCCGCGCCCGCGCTGCAGGCCGCGCTCCACCCCGATCAGACCAAGGCGGCCATCGTCAGCGAGATCATCACCACCGCCGGCAATCGCGTGAACCAGGTCATCCTCGTCAACCTCGCCGACGGCACCCAGACCGACGTGCTCCAGTTCCCACCGGGCCGCCTCCCCATCGCCTTCAATCGCTTCGGCGACCTGTTCGTCTGCGACGGGTCGCTGCTTCGGCGATACGACATCTCCGGGCGGCCGGTGCAGCGCGCCAGCCGCACACTCGCCGCGCCCGCAACCGCCATCGCCTTCGACGACGCCCTCGACGAGGTGGTGCTCGTCACGCCCTCGAACCGTCGCCTGCTCCGCCTGCCGTACGGCCTCGGCTCTGCAATCGACGAACCCCTGCCGACGGGTGTCCCGGCCATGACCGACGCCTTCGTCATCCCGGATCCGATGAGCCCCGGCAAGTTCATCCTCGGCATCGCCGGATCACCGACCATCCACCAGCTCTCGCTCATCACCGGCTCCTCTCGCCTCCAGCTTGACAACGGCCTCCTGCTCCCCGCCGTGCAAGACGTCAAGTCGCTGCACATCGGCGACGGTTTCATCCAGGCGCTCACCGACGCCGGACCAAGAACCCTCGACCGCGACCCGGCCAGCGGCCGCCTTCGTCTGGCGCCCACGCAGCCCTTTGCCGGCCTCGGGCCCATGCGTCTGATGTCGCTGTCCTCCAGCCGAACCAACTTCGATCCCGCCATTCATGTCGGCCCGGCGTGGTCGGAAGTCCCGGAGACCCAGCAGCCCCAGGGCGTGCCCGACTGTCGCGCGGATTTCAACGGCGACACCCTGCTCACCGCCGCCGACATCTTCGACTTCCTCAACGCCTGGTTCGCCGTCCTGCCCAGTTCGGACATCAACGTCTCCGGCCAGTCCGACGCCGCGGACATCTTCGATTTCCTGAACCTGTGGTTCGCCGGGTGCTGATTGCCGCAATCCGCGGTCGGGCGCGTTACGGCCCGACCGCGCGCGTCACGCTGACCGCCGGACACATGAACGCCACGTCCTCGCGATCCAGCACACGCTCCCCATACGCCGCGTTCAGAGCCACCAGCCGGATCCGCTCGCTCCCCGGCTCGCCCACCAGGTGCACGCGCTTGAACGTCGTCTCGCCATCCCGCTCCAGACGCACGAAACAGTCCATCCCGCTCCGCAGCGGACGGTTCGGCGAGAACACCACCACGTCCCCCTCCCGATACTCCGGCAGCATCGAGTCCCCCACGACCCGCGCCGCAAACGCGTCCGGATCGTCCACGTCCAGCGTCCGCACGAACGTCTCGCTCACCCGCGCCGGATAGCCCAGGTCCGTGAACTCGCGCGGATACCCCGCCGCCACCGAGTTGATGAGCGGCACCTGCCGCGGCAGCAGCGCGGCCTCGTCCGGTCGCGCCGGTTCCACATTCCGCGCCGTCGTCCCCGACCGATCCCCGGCGCCCTCCAGCCGTGCGATGAGCGCCCGCAGCTTGCCGCTGCGATGGGCTGAGTCCAGCCCGCCCGCGCTCCGGCCCGGCTCGCCGGGCATGCCCGAAAACGCCCCGAGAAACGCCCGCAACTCCTCCGCCGTCCGCCGCTGAGTCTCACGCATGCGCTCCACCTCCCCGCGCACCGCGCTCGGCGTGGCCGCCCAGCAGGCCAGCTCCACCAGCTCATTCGGACGCACGCCCAGCGCACCCTCGATCCGCCGAAGAAGCCCCGCGTCCACGCCCCCGCCCGCCCC
>DHLW01000109.1:12111-13297 GCA_002405485.1 Phycisphaerales bacterium UBA4658 | reverse complement strand
CGGCGAGCTGCTGCAGACTCCACCCCCGGGCCACCCGATGCGAACGCATCGCCGCCCCCAAACCAAGGGGTGGTCCAGACACACTCGGGATGTTCGGGTCCGTACTCACGCGCTGCTCCGAAAACCAGGAAACCGCCAGCAAAACCCCCACTTTAGGGCATTTTTCTGCACGTTCCGTACAAAATCCGCATTTCTCTTGCCTCAATCATACCGAACATATTGCTTCCATATCCCGAACAGGTATACTCCGCACATGTTCACAGCTTTGTGAACGCCTTTCCTGTGGCCATGTGTTTTCCACAAAGGAGTATCCGATGCGTGACGCGAACGAACGGGGATCAATCCAGAATACCCTATCAATATCCAAAAATCAAGACACGCCCGGCCATATTGTCACCCGCGCGCCCGCCCCCTCCGGGGCGTCTGGCGAGATCATCGCCGCTGCCGATGCGCACGCCCGCAGACTTGCCGAGTTCGCCACCTTTCTCCCCCCCGCAGACGCGGCTCTCATGCGCTCGATCTTTGCCGATGGTCGGCCCGCAACACAGATTGCCAAGCTCTTGGGTAAACCCCCAAGATGGATCCAGCGTCGTGTCGCTCGGCTGGCGCGACGCTGCCTGAAGCCCGAGTTCGCCTTCGTCGCGCTCAACATCGCCGACATGGATCCGACGCTCACCCGCGTCGCCACCCTGTGCGTCCTGCAGGGTCGCTCGGTCCGGGCCGTCGCCGAGGAGCTTGGGCTGAGCCAGCACCTTGTGCGAACCCTGCGCTCCAGCGTGATGTCCATGGCCCGTGGCGCCCTGCGGACCGGTGCGGCGTCTTGTTCGCGGTCCGACGAGGAGTGGCGACGAAACCCCGCCGACCGCGCCGGTGACCGCTGGCGAAGCTCTAGACGCCCGGGCAGGCCACGACACTGAATCGATCGACATCCAGCGCTTGCGCATCGGCGGCTCGAACATCGACAGTGAGCTTCAGGAAGAGAGGGATGGGGAGATGAGACACGCACGCACGATCGCCACATCGTCGCGCCCTGCGCCGCGAACGCTGCCCGTGAGCGTCCGCAGCGCGATCGGCACGTTCGGGCTCTGCTCCGACGACATCGACGCCGAGCGCCGAGACCGTGTCGGGCACGCCGAGCATGCCTCGGCGGAGCTGCTGAACACGCTGGATGCCCGCGCGCTCGCGC
>DHLW01000109.1:3489-11918 GCA_002405485.1 Phycisphaerales bacterium UBA4658 | reverse complement strand
CGCGGCCTGGTCGTGGTGGCGCACGATGAGCGTCAGCGGCGTCGCCACAGCACCACCCGGGTCATGACGCTCTTCGTTCGCGGCCGATCGCCCTCGAAGCTCGCCCGGGGCCTGCGCATCCTGAGCGCCGCGGGACTCGCCGACGCCCGACTTGGGGCACGACGCGTCGAAGAGCTCTCCGCGGGCGAGCGGGCCCGGCTGGAGCTGGCGCTGCTCATGCGTCAGGCCGAGGACGCCGTGGCCATCGCCGGCGACACGGGCCCCGGCGTGCTGGTCAGCATCGACGAGCTCTGCACCGGTCTGGACGATCAGACCGCCCGGGGCGTCTGCGCCACGCTTGCGCGCTGGGCCCGATCGACGATCCACCGCGGTCGGCTGCGGGTGGTGTGCGCTACCAGCCGCGACGCCGCCCTGGACTGGCTGACGCCCGATCTTCTGGCGCGCGTCGGGCTCGATGGTCTTGCAGAGATCACCGTTGCCGAAGACCGGCGGGATCCGTCCGCAGGCCTGGTGATACAGATCGGCTCGACCCGGGACTATCTCGCGCTTGCGCCGATGCACTATCGCACATCTTGCCCGGCGTCGATCGTGCGCGTGCTGACCGCACGCCGGGCATGCGGCGAGCCGGTGCTCGGGGTGCTGGTGGTGAGCATGCCGACGCTCAACGGCGCGTGGAGAGCGCGGGCCTGGCCGGATCTTGCGCCCGCGTCGCGCTCGCCCGGCGCGCTGCGGGCCGCGGCGCGGCGGCTGAACGATCCCGCCCCGGGCGGGTCCGGGGTGCGGCGCATCTCGCGAGTGATCGTCGATCCCCGTGCGCGCGGGCAGGGCGTGGGCGCCGCGCTGGTGCGGGCGTATCTCGCCGATCCGCTCACCCCGCGCACCGAAGCGGTTGCCGCCATGGGCGTCGCCTGCCCGCTGTTCGTGCGCGCCGGGATGTGCGAATGGGTGCTCGAGCACGGGAAGCGCGATCGCGAGATGCTGCGAGCGCTGCGCGACCATGATCTTCACGCGTTCGATCTTGTGGACATCGACAGCTTCGTCCGGCGCTGCGCCCGGACGCCCGCGCTGTCTGCCGCGCTGATCCGCTGGGCGAGTGGGTCGCGCTCGACGCGGCGTCTGGCGCGAGGGTCGTTCCGCGAGATCATCCGTGCCGCAGCCCGCTCGCTCTGCGTGCCGCCCAGGGCGTACACCGCTTCAGCAACGACCGACTGACGTTGGGACCGTCGACCGCACGGGCGTCGGCGGCGCACGCGCACACTCAGGGAAGGGGGAGACCATGTCGCAGACAGACCGAGGAACCGGTGCACGCTCGCCGCGCTCAAGAGCGCCCAAGCTCGCGCCTTCGGCGAGGCCGCCGCGGACCGCGGCCGCCGACAAGACCATGGAACCGGCAGCGTCGCCCGACGCCGCCGCGCGTCAAGCCGAGTCGGATTCGGGACCGACTGATGGCGACGCGCAGGCCGTTCCACGCACGCCCGACGATCTGCACTTGTGGATCCGCACGCGGCTGGAGGTCGACGTGCTGCGTGCGCCGCTCGTGCCCGGGCACGCCGCGCCGTTCGACTATGTCGTCCACGCGTTCTTCGAGGGAACGGTTGGGCGCTTTGCGGGCAGGTCGCCCGACTGCGTGGTCTGGGCCAACCGCGGCGGGGGCAAGACGTTCCTCGCCGCCCTGGTCACGCTGCTCGATCTGATCTTCAAGCCCGGGGTGCAGGTGCGTCTGCTCGGAGGATCGCTGGATCAGAGCCGGCGCATGCAGGAGCACCTGCACCGCTTCGCGGGCATGCCCGGGGCCAAGGCGGCCTGTGCGTTCACCATCACGCGCGATCGCGTGGAGACCTGCTCGGGGAGCGCGGCGGAGGTGCTGTCGGCGAGCCAGACCTCGGTCCGCGGCACGCGCGTGCAGAAGGTCCGGTGCGACGAGGTGGACCTGTTCGATCCAGAGCTCTGGGAGGCCGTGCAGCTCACGACGCGCTCCATGCCGCAGCCCGGGCCCTGGGGCGACGTGGTCAAGGGGAGCATCGACGCGCTCTCGACCATGCACAGGCCCTTCGGGCTCATGTGGTCGCTCGCGGGCATGCACGCGGCGGGCGAGCAGGCCCCGGGCGCACCGAAGCCGGAGGATGGGCCGGAGCTTCCGCGGCGGCCGATCTTCCGCTGGGGCGTGCTGGACGCGCTTGAGCGCTGCACCGATCGGCGCGCGTGCGCCCCGTGCGCGCTGCTGCCGGAGTGTGCCGAGCGGGCCAAGCTCCCGCGCGTGCTCCCGGACGGGCAGAGCACGGAGCTCGCGCCCGGGGCGTACGGGCACATCACCATCGACGACGCGGTGCGGATGAAGTCGCGCGTCGGGAGGGCGACCTGGGAGGCCGAGATGCTCTGCCTGCGTCCGCGGCGCGATGACAGCGTGTATCCGGAGTTCGATCCGGCTCGCCACGTGGTGCGAGACACGGACTTCGACGGGCCGGAGCCGCGGCTGAGGCCGCTGGTCAAGCTCGTCGGCGGGATGGATTTCGGCTTCCGGGCCGAGGGCGTGGTGCTGCTGGCGGGCGTGACGCAGGATCAGCGCGTCATCGTGCTGCACGAGCACTGCCGAGAGGCCTTGAAGCTCGCCGACCACGTCGAGGCGATGACCCGCTGGCTGGATCCGCGGGCCGCGGGCTTTGCGGGGCTGGAGCGCGGCACGCCGCCGGCGTGGATCGCCATCGATCCGGCGGGCAACTCGACCGACGCGCAGACGGGGGAGTCCAACGCCGCGGTGCTCCGCAAGGCGGGGTTCACCGTGCGTTCCAAGGGGGGCACCATCGATTCGGGCGTTCGGGCGGTGCGCGATCTGCTGGATCCGGCCTTCGAGCCCGGGGGCGTCGACGGGCAGGCCCGCCCGAAGCTGTACATCCACGAGCGGTGCACGCGGCTGATCGAGTGCATGCACCGCTACCGCTATCCCGAGCACGACAAGCAGACGCTCATCCCCGTGAAGACCGACGGGGTGGATCACGCATGCGATGCGCTGCGGTACATGATCGTGAACCTGCTGCGCCGGGGGAAGACCGGATGGCTCATGTACTAGCGATCGCGAGCGAGCGTGCGCCCGCCGACAAGCTCCATGGACTGGATGAGCGTCCGGAGCTTGTCGAGCGTGGCCGGCGTCGCGGGCGTCATGGGCAGCCGCATCGCGCCCGAGTCGAGCCCCAGCAGCTTCAACGCGCCCTTGACGGGGATCGGGTTGGTTTCCAGGAACATGGCCTTGCTGAGCGCGGCGAGCTCGCGGTGGATCGCCAGAGCCTCTTCGTGACGCCCGCTGAGGGCGGCAGCGCACAGCGCGCTTGCGCGATCGGGCGCGACGTTGCTCACCACCGAGATCACGCCGACAGCGCCGACGGCCATCATCGGGAGCGTGAGCGGGTCGTCGCCGCTGAGCACGGTGAAGCCCGGGCAGGCGGCGCAGGTCTCGCTGGTGAAGTCCACGTTGCCCGCGGCGTCCTTGATCGCGACGATGTTCGGGTGGCGGCTGAGCGTGCGGATGGTCTCAAGCGTCAGGCCGCCCGCGCTGCGACCCGGGACGTTGTAGAGGATCGTCGGGATCGGGCAACTGTCGGCGATGGCGGTGTAGTGCCGGATCAGGCCGTCCTGTGTCGGCCGGTTGTAGTACGGATTCACGCTGAGCGTGGCGTCGGCGCCGAGCTGGTGGGCAAGGGTCTGGAGTTCGATGGCGTGGCGCGTGCTGTTGCTCCCGGCGCCGGCGATGGCCAGGAGCCCGCGGGCGTGCGCGAGCTTCACGCCCGCGGCGACCAGGCGCTCGTACTCGTCGTGATCGAGCGTCGGCGACTCGCCGGTTGTGCCGCTGATGACGATGCCGCTGACCCCGCCGTCGGCCTGACGGTCGATCTGGCGGGCCAGCGCGTCAAAGTCGATCGCCGACCCGTCGGGCGTGAACGGGGTGATGATCGCGGTGTGGCAGCCGGTGAGCTGGAGACGGTGCGGGACGGTGGTCATGGTGTGATGGTCCTGCGACGGCGCGCTGGCGTCGTCGAACGTGGTATCGGCTTGTTCAGGGAGACGGCGAGAACGATCCGGTCGGCGTGCGGCGGCGGCGAGGGTCGAGGACGCGTCGCCGCCGAGCTCACGTGCGTTTGCACGAGCTTCGGCACGGGCGTTTGCAGCCGGGCTGGAGTCGGATCGTCAGCATTGCCAGGTCAGAGTGTAGGCCCATCAAAGACACACGCTCGCCGGTGGCGCGATGCACCACCGGCGAGCGTGACCATCTGGCACGAAGATGAAACCGGACCGATGCGGATCAGCGTCGGCGACGGCGGCCGAGCAGTGCGACCGGGGCCAGCACGGCCAGCGCGCTGGGGGCGGGTACGGTGATGAAGGCCTTGTCGGAGCCGAACTCGAAGCGGACAAGGTTCGTGTTCAGGAAGTTCAGGTTGCTGATGGCGCTGGAGAGCGTCAGCGTGGCGACGATCTCGTTGCGGATCGCGCCAAGACCACCCAGCGAGACCGGCATGGCGCTGGAGACCAGCCCGCCCTGCGGACCATTGAGCCCCGCGGGGCCGTCGAGGTTCGTCGAGCCGAAGGCCGTGGCCCCGGCGGTGAGGGAGGTGATGAAGTTGGTGAGCAGGCCGGACTGCGCGCTGTTGCCAAAGCCCCACTCGCCGCTCACGTTGGCGCCCGCGCCGAAGGACCCGGCGCTGAAGTTCAGCGACTGGCTGGTCGGCCCGATGACGACGTTGCCGCCGGAAATGGTGGTGTCCAAGGCGTTCGAGCCGGGAGAGCCGAAGTCCCACGAGACGCTGGTGAGGAGCTGGTCGGAGCTCCCGAAGCCCGCGGGCACGGCGGTCGAGGTGTTCTTGAGGCGAACACGCAGCGTCGTGGCGTTGAGCAGCGTGAACTCGGCCTCAGCCGAGAGCCCGCCGAAGCCCGACGCGGTGATGATCACGCCGTGCGCAGCGGACGAGAGTGCAGTGACGGCAGCGAGACCAACGATCATCTTGCCACGAGACATCAGAAAAATCCCCAAATGTGGGTGCATAACCATGCACACAGGATGGACCACCAGCGGGCCGGAGTGAGAGGAACGGCCCGAGCCGACAGAATAGTCGATACAACCCCCCCAAAACAAGTGTTCTTGAGAGAAATCTCAGACCAATCGGCGGCGTCCGGCCACGAGCATGCCGGAGGCGACCACGAGCATGGCGGCGGAGGCCGGGGTGGGGACGGTGATGAATGCCGCGTCGGATCCGAACTCAAACCGGACGAGCCCGGTGGTCAGGAAGTTCAGGGATGTCAGCGGGGAGGAGAGGGTGAGGGTGGTGACGATCTCGTCGGTGATGGCTCCGAGCCCGCCGAGGGGGACGAGCGGGATGTTCGTCGCCAGGCCGCCTTGGGGGCCGTTGAGGTTGGAGGGCCCATCGAGGTTGACGTTGCTGAAGGGGGTGCTTCCGGCCTGCAGGGTGGTGATGAAGTTGGCGAGCAGGCCGGACTGGGCGGCGTTGCCGAAGCCCCACTCGCCGCTGACGTTGTCGCCGGCGACGTATGCGCCGGTGGAGAAGTTCTCTGACTTGCTGCCGGGGGCGATGAGCACGGTGCCGGCGGTGATCTGCTGGGCGCCCGGGAAGGCCCAGGAAACGCCGGTGAGGAGCTGATCGGAGTTGGAGAACCCGACCGGAACGCTCGTGGAGATGTTCTTGAGCTTGACCTCAAGGGTGGTGGCGTTGATGAGCGCGAACTCGGCACGCGCGGCGAGGCCTGAGGGAGCCGAGCCGACTACAACGACGGCGAGCGACGACGAAACCGAGGCGGACGCGGCCAGCGCGGCGAGAACGAGAGAACGAGAGAACGAACCATTGGAGCCACCTTCGAGAGAGAGAAGGACACAAGACTCCCGGCAAATGCCCGGTGCCGGGGAGACCGTCTCTACTCTGCTCCAAGGTGTCCGAGGGAGAGTTCTCGGACCTTTCCGGAAGATACCCGGTATGGGTGGCTGATGCAACCAGTTTTGAAACGCGCGAACGCAGATCGTCCGAGAATGCCACTCATTCTGGTGGGCAAATGGGCCTCGGCGACCGGCGGTTCGGGAAAATGGCGGTGCTCACGCCACGGGCCTGGCCCATGGGCCGGATGGGTCCGTCCTTGATGCGGTCGAGGGCGTGCAGGGCGTTGACGGGGCTGAACTCGCACCCGATGAACTGTCGGCCAAGGGCGTGGGCGACGACGCCGGTGGTGCCGGAGCCGAGGAAGGGATCGAGGACACGGTCGTTCGGCTTGGTGCAGGCGCTGATGACGCGTTCGAGGTAGACCTCTGGGAGTTGATTGTCGTGGTAGTGACGGCGTTCCTTGCTGTTGCCCTGGACGCGGCCCCAGAACTTGCCGTACCAGACGTCCATGGGGACGCGGAGGCCCGGGGGCATGCCGTCTTTCTTGGAGCGGGTGCGCGGGTCGCCGTAGATGGCGGCGCGGTCGGACATTTCGAGGATGTCGGCGGGGTTCCAGTGGTGGGGTGCGCCGGCCTTGGTGAAGTAGAGGGCGTGGACCTTGGAGTTGATGAATCGGTCGGTGGTGTTCTGCCCGAAGCGGTAGTGCCAGACGCACCAGTTGCGCATGCTGAGCGTGCCGGGGGCGATCGAGCGCGTGTGCGAGATGGGTCGGCCCTTGAGGAAGCAGACGATCTCGGCGGCCCAGTCGTCGGGGATGTTCACCCAGAGCGCGCCGCCTGGCCTGAGCGCGTCGACGCAGAGGGCGAGCCATTCGAAGGTGAAGTCGAGGTACTCGTGCTCGTGGAGCGCGTCGTTCCACTTGTCGTAGCCGCGGTTCCAGTTGAAGGGCGGGTCGGCGAAGACGAGATCGATGGAGCCCGGGGGGATGCGCACTGGGTCGCGCAGAGCGTCGCGACAGTCGCCGACGTGGACGGTGGCGGTGAGATCGGTGCCGGGCCGGGTGTGCGAGCGCGTGTCGCCGGGCTTGGGGAGTCGGCGCGTTTCCGCGGCGGGCATGGCGGGGACGTCAACCTCGGCGGTGTCGCGCGCGACGCGCTTGCCGTTGCGCGAGATGGTGTTGAGGTTGGCGGGCGGGCGGGTGCGGGGCATTGCGGGATGGGCACGTGGGGCGTGGGATTGAGGAGCGAAGGGAGTGTAAACCGCCTCGCGCCGCCGCGACGAGGACGAGTTTGGAACGGGCGTCGATCGCGGGCGTGCGGGCGCGGAGGCCAGTCGGTTCGGATGGTGCCTCGCCGCTCAACTGCAACCGCACTGGGCGAACCGGCTCTTTAGATCATCGAAGGTGTCGGAGACGTCAAGGACGCCACCGTTGTGATTTGCGGCCGAATACACACGCCGACGAGCTGCCGGTACGCTGGGGTCATGGTGAAAGCACTGCGTGTGGCTGCGCTCGTTGGGGCGTGGGTGATTGTCGCGGGAGTGCGGGCGGCTGGGGTTGAGCCGCCGATGCCGCGGGCGGTGGAGTTCGCCGAGGGCGTCGAGGCGATCGCGTCGTCGGGCGTGCCTGGCCCGCTGGCGGTGTTCGGGGAGCGGGCGTTCGTGATCGTGACGGGGAAGGAGGGTCGGCAGGCGCGGCTGCCGGTCGTGGCGGGGGCCGAGTGGGGGCTTGGGCGCGTGGTCGCGTTCGGGCATGGCGGGATGATCGGGGCCGACGCGCTCAAGCATCCCGGCACGGCTCGGATGGTGTCGGGGCTGGCGCGGTGGCTGGATGGTGAGCGTGGCGGGCCGATCGGCGTGGTCGGCAACGAGGCGATGGTGACGTTGCTGAAGGCGTCGGGGCTGGACGCGGAGGGGCTGCCGGAGCAGTGGGCCGATCGCGTGGGCGCGTACTCAGCGATCGTGGCGGATGCGCATGGCCTGGATGCGAAGGAGCGTGATGCGCTCCGGGCGTACATCACCGGCGGGGGCGGGCTTTTGAGCGCGGGGCTGGGCTGGGGGTGGCTGCAACTCAACCCCGGCAGGAGCATCCACGAGCATCCGGGCAATCTGCTGCTGCTGGACGCCGGGCTGGCCTGGTGCGACGGGATGCTGGAGACCGATCGCGCGAAGGAGTTTGCTGTTGCGCCGCCCGCGGGCGCTCTGCACGCGATGAGCGCGATGGATGCGCTGGAGGCGGCGGGGGAGGGGGGAGAAGGTGGGCTGGACGCGCAGGCATCGGCGACGCTCGCCGCGGCGGTGCGGGTGATGCCGATGGAGCACGCGATCATGCGTCGCGCGGGTCGACTGCTGGAAGAGCGTCGCGCGGGGGTGGTGGCGTCGCAGGATCGGCCGCTGACGCGGAAGCAGGGAACGGAGCGCGTGCTGATGGCTCTGCAGATGGAGATCGAGCGTCGGACGCCGGCGGCGAGTGTGGTTGAGCATCCGTCGGCGAGCGCGTTTCCGGGGGCGGTGCCGAAGGACGCGCCGCGTGTGGAGCGGGAGATCGCGATCGCG
>DHLW01000109.1:3004-3212 GCA_002405485.1 Phycisphaerales bacterium UBA4658 | reverse complement strand
CGGTTGCCACACGGACCATCTGTGGCACCATGACAAGTGGAACCGCGTGCCGGACATCTCGCGGACGGCTGCGTTTGTCGGGCAGGAGGCGGTGGGAGCGAGCGCGTTCGGGGGGCTGGTGTATGTCGAGCTGCCGAAGGGAGCGAGCGGGGCGGTGCGTGTGCGTGTGAGCGGCGGGGTGGCGGCTCCGCGGTTCGTGCTGGGTCGG
>DHLW01000109.1:0-2902 GCA_002405485.1 Phycisphaerales bacterium UBA4658 | reverse complement strand
GCTCCGCGGTTCGTGCTGGGTCGGCCGTCAGCGGAGGAGTGGCGTGCCGCGCGCGTGGCCCCCGCGCCGTGGGGGGAGCTCGAGTCGCGGAAGGTGATCGTGAGCGTGCCGTCGGATGTGCTGCGGACGCTGGAGGATCCGGCGGAGCTGATGCGGTTCTGGGACAGGATCAGCGACGCGCACGCGGAGCTGGCGAGGATCGATCCGCTGCCGCCGAGGCCGCACCGGTTTGTTGCGGACATGCAGATCAGCGCGGGGTACATGCACTCCGGGTATCCGATCATGACGCATCTGGATGCGGCCGAGGACATGGTGTCGCTGGATCGGCTGAAGCGTGGCTCGTGGGGGTTGCTGCACGAGCTTGGGCACAATCATCAGGAACCGGAGTGGACGTTTGACGGCACTGGGGAGGTGACGGTGAACCTGTTCTCGCTGCACGCGATCGACACGATCTGCGAGCCGAAGGCGGGGCACCGGGGCCATCCGGGCGTGGACACGCCGCCGTCGCTTGCGCGGCATCTGGAGAAGGGCGCGCCGTTTGAGGATTGGAAGCGTGATCCGTTTCTGGCGCTGCACATGTATGTGCAGTTGCAGAGGGCGTTTGGGTGGGAGACGTTCAAGCGGGTGTTTGCGGAGTATCGGTCGCTGCCGCGTGATCAGCGGCCGAGGAATGATGACGAGAAGCGAGACCAGTGGATGGTGCGCTTCAGCCGAGCGTGCGGGCGGAATCTGGGGCCGTTCTTTGTGGCGTGGGGCGTGCCGACGAGCGCGGCGGCGCGGGCGTCGATCGCGGATCTGCCGGGATGGATGCCCGAGGATTGGCCGGGGAAGAAAGAGTGAGTGCGGGGTTGGTGGCGTTGACGGCGCGAAGAACACTGCTGGCACCTGCGGCATGACGAGAGACGTCGTGCGCGAACTCGTGCGTTCGCACACGCCGCCCGGCACATCGGGCCGCCCCGGCGAACCGGTGGTGGACGTGTGCGAACTTCACCTTCCGGCGACACGTATCAGGGCCAAGTGAAGCGTGCACGGCCTGGGCAGACCGAGCCGTGGACGCCCACGTTGGTCACGCCTTTTTTCGTGCGCCGTATTTGGAGTATCCTGTGCCCATGACAACCTTCGCCGCCGCCGACACACGTGCACGCTCTGTTCGCTATCGCATTCTCGCTGCGTCTGTGCTTGCGTCCGGGTTTGCGGCCGCGCTCGGCGGCTGCACTGCGGGAGAGCGGCAGGCGGCGTCGCGCGGCGATGTTCTGACGGCGGAGAGGCAGCGTGCTCTGTCGCCCGCGCAGGTCGTGGCGGAGCTTCAGGCGGGCAACCAGCGTTTCGCGTCGGGCAAGGGGACGCGCATGGACTATGCGGCGCAGGTGCGGGGCACCGCCGGCGGGCAGTTCCCCAAGGCGGTGGTGCTGTCGTGCCTGGATTCGCGCATCCCGCCCGAGATCATCTTCGATCAGGGCATCGGGGACATCTTCGTGGCCCGCGTGGCGGGCAACTTCGAGAACACCGACATCCTGGGCAGCATGGAGTTCGCGACTGCCGCCGCCGGCGCGCGGGCGATCGTGGTGCTGGGGCACGACCACTGCGGGGCGGTCAAGGGCGCGGTCGATGACGTCAAGCTCGGGAATCTGACGGCGACGCTCGACAACATCAAGCCGTCGGTCCAAGCCGTCCGGGCGACGATGCCTGGTCCGCATACGTCCAAGGACGAGGCCTTTGTGCAGGCCGTCGCGGTGGACAACGTCCGCCGCACCGTGCAGGACATCGCCGCACGCAGCCCGGTGCTGGCCGACCGCATCGCCAAGGGCGAGCTGGTCATCGTGGGCGGCATGTACGACCTGCACACCGGCAGGGTCGAATGGCTGGACCGCTGATCCAGACGCAGAGCGATGTTCACTGGGCGGGTGGCCAGACTTCACACTGTGGCATGAGTCGTGCCGCCACGTGGCACCGACCACGAACATCGCATGTGCGTGCTAGCGACCGGGGGCATGTGGCACCGACCGAAAGGACCAAGTTCTCTCCCCCGAACCACTGATCGCAAGAACAAGATTCCCCCGAATCATCAGATTCTCCTTCTCCGAAAGAGAACCCCACCACTGACGAGCAACATGATCGCAGTCGATGGGGATGGGATACTTGACGCAATTCGGAACCCGGCGCTGAAAATCGATCTTGTCGGAAAGGTGCCGCCGAACACATCGATTCTGTCGACCACGACCGGTCCGCTGTACCAATAACTGCCTTCAAACAGGCGATCATTCTGTTGTTGCGGCGTGAACTGAATGACCTTTTCCGTCCACTCCGACGTCCCGCCAGCGGTGTCGTACAACCCCCAAGGGCTGGTGACGTTTGCATAGGCCCCCAGCGGCACGTCTCCAGGGGAAAGGTTCGGGAACGCCCAGCCACCGGCATTCGCTTGGCCCAGTGACCCCGGTGCAAGCGACGGCGGTGGGCCAGAGATCGGGGCTGTGTCGCTGGTGATCGAGTACTTCCACCATCCGCCCTGACCGGGGCCGTTCTTGTTCGGGTCGTAATGGGCGGCCTTCAGCCACTCGTCCCAGCTTGGAATCCAGTACCGTGCGCCGGGCGAGCGCGTGACCTGATCGGTGAAGATGTTGCCGAAGTACCCAAACGTGCTCACGTCATACGCCCCGCTCTCAAATGCCGCGAGGTCGCTGGACTTGCCGTTGTGGAGCCAGTTGCAGTACATCGCGGCCATGCGCCAGTCGATGTTGCCCACCGGCAGCATCTCGCGTCCGGGCAGCACCTGCCAACGTCGGCCGCCGGGGTTCTGAGCGGTGGCCGAGCTTGCGCCCCAGAAGTCCGGCGGGACCAAGTGGGGCGACTGATTGCCGCCGGGTCGATCAAACGCGGCGTTGAAGAACTCGACCCACTGAGC
>DHLW01000163.1:3073-3268 GCA_002405485.1 Phycisphaerales bacterium UBA4658 | reverse complement strand
TCGGCGCTCGAACACGGGCACCTCTCCCTCCGCGATCCGCTCCTGTTGGCGCCGCGAGAGCGAGTCATCGCGACGCTGGCAGGTGATCGCGTGGTGAGGCCGCACCACGAGCGACGAGTTTCGCGGCTCGCCGTGCCGCGCGGCGACGAACTGCTCGGGCGTCCAGCCAGACTGGATCTCGCGGCAGAGCGCCGC
>DHLW01000163.1:0-2807 GCA_002405485.1 Phycisphaerales bacterium UBA4658 | reverse complement strand
CCGCCCCGAAGCCGGCGGCGAGCATCGCCCGCACCCGCCGGAGGTCCGTGCCGTTCACGTCGTGCGTTGGCTGGTTGTCGTCGTCGTCGTGGGTCGTCGTGACCATCGTCTTCCCCCTCGTGCTGTACACCCGTTCACTCGTTCGTCCCGTTGTACGACCCCGGTCAAGGGGTGCCAGCGGATTGCGATTCGAGGCAGTGTCCAGCGGGAAAATCGGCGTTCGTGCCGATCAATCGTTACGGCGGCGTAACGACGTGGGGCGAACGATAGACCAGCGTGCGGAAGGCTGTCAAGAGAAATTGTTACGCCGCGGCAACCGTGCGGTTTTCAGAGGAAAACCGAGCGGCGAGAGAGTGGCCGGGCGGTGCTGTCAGCGTTTCTTCGCGGGCTGCTTCGCGGGGCGGCCCGGAGGACGCCGGCGCTCCGCGTAACGCTGGACCTCTTTGAGGTCGAAGACGCTGGTCGAGCCGATCTTGTGGGCCCGGAGATGCCGCCGCTTGACCACCATGCGGACGGAATCCTGGGAGATCCCGAGGATACGGGCGACCTCCCGGGAGTCGATCCAATCGTGCCCCTCGAGCCCAGGCAGTTTCACGGTCTTCATGCCCTGATCGTACCCAGGCTCGCAAGCAGTGTTTCGCTCGCGGCCCGTTGGACCCGTCCGAGTGCCCGTCGTAGGGTTCACTCGGACCCGGCGTTGGCCCCTGTTTTTCAGGGGCTTTAGTGGAGGATAGGGGGCTTGATGGTAGTGGTATACCTACGTTCAGCACCCAACCCAACACCGCCGGTCGATCCCGATCTGGCATGGATGCCGCCACCGTGGAGGCACCGACGAACATGCTACTCACCGACCTTCTCGCCCGCGAGTACGCCCCGCTGCGGATGCTGCGCCCGAAGGCCCGCATCCAGTACGACCTCACGCTCCGGCGGTTTGCCGAGCACCTGGGCCGCGAGCCCGAGACGAGCGACCTGACCGGCCTGACCGTCCAGGCCTTCCTTGCCGCACGCCGCGCGAAGGTGTCGGCGGGGACCGCCGTAAAGGATCGCACGCACATCGTCGCGATCTGGGGCCATGCGTTCCACGCCCGCTACGTCGAGACGCACCCGAAGGCCACCCTCCCGCGGATCAAGGCGCCGAAGCGGGTGCCGAAGGCGTACCGCGTCGACGAGATCTCCAGCATGATCCGCGTCGCGCGGGCGCTCCCGGGAACGTGGTGCGGCGTTCCGCGGTCGCTCTGGCTGTCCTGCTTCATCCGCATGGCGTTCGAGACCGCGGAGCGGTGCGGGGCGATCCGCCTCCTCGAGTGGCCGGAGGTCGATCTCGAGGAGCGTGCCGTGACGTTCGTCGCCGAGCACCGGAAGGGGGCCGCGGCCGACAACAGGCGCGAGATCAGCCGCGAGCTCGCGGGGTGGCTGGCCGACCTCAAGCGTCACGGGCAGCGGCGCGTGTTCCCCTGGGATCGCAACGAGACGATGCTCTGGTACGAGCTCGGGAAGCTCACGTCGATCTGCGAAGTCCGCGGCAGGGGCTTCCACGGCCTGCGTCGCTCGGCCGCCTCGTACATGGCTGCGGCCGGCGGGTCCGCCCAGGAGCTGCTGACGCACGACAACGCGAGGACGACGCGGCTGCACTACCTCGACCCGTCCATCGCGAAGCCGCGGCAGTCGGCCGTCGACCTGCTCCCGCCGCTTGACCTAGGCGACGAGGATGCGGCGTTCATTCCCGACCCGGAACCGCCGGGGGCGGCGGCGTAGCCCCGGTTTTCTCGGGGATTTTGGGCCTCCCAAGATTTTTTCCTGATCCCACTTGACCCCGCTAGCCGAACGGCTAGTATAGGGGCACAGACGCACGGGACACGACGACACGAGGAGACGAGACGATGACGACTGTGAAGATCACGACCGAGATGACGGAAGTCGCGACCGGCGCCAAGATCCGCAAGGTCTGGACCGTGAAATCGCAGCGGCCCGCGCAGTTGTCGATCGCCGCTTTCCGCAACGATTTCAAGACCAGCTACCGCAAAGGTGCCTTCATCGCCTCGATCGTAAACATCGACATCATTGAGACCGCCTGACGCCCCCCGCCCCCGCGGCACGGTGCAGCGGGGGCTGACCGACGACCACGACACGAGGAGACGACGACAATGACGACGACTCACACGATGATGGGCCGGCTGCACGAAATCGCCACGCGCGATCAGGACTGGGTTCTGGCGGCGACATGCCTGATTGCCCTCGGCGAGACGGACAGCTGTCCGACCTGGAGCCTGCCGGCCGAAGCCCGCGCCCGGCTGGACGCGATGACTCGCGACGACGCGATCCGTCAGTGCCTCGCGGTCATCGCGTCGCGAGACGACATCGAGCAGGAGTACCGCATCGCGTTCGCCAGGAACGACGGATCGTGGGACGTGGTCGAGACGTTCTCCGCTGTCGACGACGACGCGGCCAACGCCTACGCCGCGGAGAACTGCGTCGACCAGG
Source organism: Phycisphaerales bacterium UBA4658 (assembly GCA_002405485.1). Taxonomy (GTDB): domain Bacteria; phylum Planctomycetota; class Phycisphaerae; order Phycisphaerales; family UBA1924; genus UBA4658. Next base: position 326 of record DHLW01000163.1, on the reverse strand, counting down.
ACTGGTACGTGCTCGACGCCTGCGGCCGGAACATCAACGGCGGGAGAGACCAGTGAGCCTCACAGATCATGTACGCCCAATACCCGTCGTCGGCGGGCCAGCAGACGGCGACGTACATCCATTCCACTGGAGCGGAAGGCTTTGCCTGACTCGCGTCATGCCGATCACGCATCACTGGTACAGGCTTCAGACTCTGGCCCGGATGAATAGCAACGGCGAGAGGGAGTACCTGGACGAGTGGCACTACGTTGGCGTTGGTGATCTGCGCGGGCCATTTCAAGAGGCGCACCAGTGACACCCCGCATCAACACCGCCGACTACGTCCG
>DHLW01000019.1:18521-27969 GCA_002405485.1 Phycisphaerales bacterium UBA4658 | reverse complement strand
GTCCGTCGAAGTCCGCCGGGCACGGTGCGGCGACATTCAGCCGGACCCAGTACCCGTTGCCCGGATCCGAGCACAGGTTCGGCGCGTCTGCCGGCACAACGCGAATCGCGTAAGTGCCCGCCGTCAGAGATCGCGTCAGCGTGAAGTCTGGGAGGCACGGCGACGCAGTGCTCACGACGTCGCCGACGGTGTTGGCGTTGCTGCAATCCGCCGGGTCGCTGATGATGGAGACGAAGGCGTCAAACTCGGCCTGGCCGGAGACGGTGACGTCGGCGTTGGCGGCGAGCGTGAAGGTGTAGTAGTCGTAGTCGGTGACCCCGTTGTCGATGTCCTGCGAGGAGATCCCGACGATGGTCTGGCCCGGTGCGATCGCGGTGGTGTACACGGGCAGGACGAAGTCGGACTCGCAACCGCCGTTGACGGCGTCAGACGACAGCGGGTCGTCACGGCAGGGCTCGCCCTCCGGCGTGCCGCTGGGCGCGGCGTAAGAGCCCGTGCCCGGGGTGAAAGTGACCGACAGCGTTCCGCTGCCGACGACGTCAAAGAAGCCACCGACACGGATGATCACCGGGACACCCGGCTGCGTGCAGACCTTCAACTCCGGGAGCGTGGGTGTCACCGCGCATCCGGTGCTGGAGCACCGCGTCGGATCGGCCGTGCAGGAGTTCTGCACCGAGAGCACCGCGTCGAACGTGGCGTCGCACGTCGAGAAGGTCGCGACGCCGGCCGCGGTCGGGGTGTAGCTGAAGTAGATGTCTGGCGACGCGGCTGTGCCGAAGCAGTTGCTGGCGTTGAAGCCGTCGCTGGAGGAGAACGAGGTATCGAAGGCGACCGAGGCGCCCGTGGTGATGGTCGCCGCGCTGGTGCACTCGTCGTTGGTCGGTGGGATGCCCGTCTCGATCGTGAACGATCCGCCGTTGCTCTGGTTGCTGACGCCGTCCACAACGACGTAATACGTGCCCGCCGCGAGGTTCTGGAACGTCGCGACCTCGATGCCGGTGAAGGAGTCGGCGGCCACCTTGAGGGCCCCGGCCGGGGTGCCGGTGGAGTCGATGACGATCAGCCCGGCGCCGAAGGCCGAGCTGCACTTGAAGGCGATCGGACCGCCGGTGTGATCGAAGCGATACGCGACCTCGGCCCCCGGGAAGTCCTGCAAGCTCGAGTTGTTGGCGTAGCCGGTTGAGAAGTCCTCGCCCGCGCCGTCGGTCAGCCCCGGCTGAGCGCCCGTGGGGCCGTTCCACTCGGTCGTGCCGGTGGTCGGCGTGCCGAACACCAGCGTGTTGGGCGTGGAGGTGAAGTCTCCGGTGAACGCCGGCGGAAGTGGGAGGTTCGTCGGCCCGGTGGGATCCACCGCGCCGTTGAACTCCAGCGACCAGTAGTTCAGTTGGCCGGTGATCCCGTTGGTGTCATCGTCGATGACGAGCGTCCAGTTGCCGTCGGCGCTCTCGCCAGAGATGAGCTCCGCGAAGCTGGCGGTGCGTGTCAACCCCGCCAGCGAGAACGTAGCCCCGGACGACAGGCTGATCGAGCCGCCCTCCGGCCGATAGTCCCCGACGATGTTGTTGCCGATGCTTGACGGGATGGCGCCGACGAATCGGTACGCGCCGTCACGCAGACGGAGGTTGGCGAAGTTGTCGTTCAACGCGCCGTTGTCGGTGGACAAGTGGAGGTACTTGCTTCCTCGGACGAGGAAGAAGTCGAGGTGATTGAGGGTCGCGTGATCCAGCCGAAGAACGAGCTCCAACTGCGTCACGCTCGCGGGCCCGCCCGTGATGCTGATGGTGCTCGTGATCGTGGGGCTGTCGGGAATGGCGATCGGGAGACCGCTCGCCGTGTACACCTGGGCGCGTGCGCCCCCAACCAGAACGCCCGCGACCAATGCCGCGGCCACTGTTGCCAACCGTGAAGCCATGGGAACAACTCCTTCTTCCTCGTGCGTCCAACATCCAAAGTCTGCAAGACTCGGGCAAACCACGACCGGGACACCCACTTTGAGCGTACCCGAAGGTCTCTGCATTGCCAGAAAAATGTTTGAACACAGTACGGGCCGGGGTGTTTTCAGTACTGATGACGAATGTGCGACCTCAAACGTTCAGAAAAGACGTATGTGTGGACTGGCTCAGTTCATGGGTGGGGGGTGTGGGGGGTGTGGGCGTTCGAGAACGCCGCCCTTGCTGGGCTTTTCATGCACAAGGCCCCGCCGGAGCGGGGCCTTGAGGGGGTTCGGGGCGAGGTTGATGGTCAGGAACTCAGGGTGCGGCTGGCGAAGCGCGGCTCATGGGCAGCCGGCAAACCAAGCGTTGAGGAAATCAAAGATGTCGCCGACATCGATCCCGTTGATGCCGTTGAAGTCCGCCGAGGGCAACGAGGCGAACCACGCGTTGAGGAAGTCGAAGATGTCCTGAACGTCCAGGCCGCCGACGCCGTTGAAGTCGGCGGCACAGGGCGATTGCAGGGTGCCGGTGAAGAAGAGGGCGATATCGGAGACGCCGGCGAGCGTGGTGGTTGAGGTGCCGAACTTGCCGACTTGCAGGAAATAGGTTTGGCCGGCGAGGAGAGTGACGGAAGGGTTGACGCCCTGGCCGACGTTCAGCGGCTCGGGGGTGTCGTCGCACTGCAGCGGGGTGGGGATGATGCCGGCGCAGGTCCCGTCGGTGGTGCCGTAGATGCTGAAGAGGCCGTCGGCGGAGTTGCCGAAGTCGGGGTTGATGGTGCCGATGAGATTGCCGGTGCCGGTGACGACGAGCTTGTACCAGGCGGTGTTGCGCATCTGGGTGGCGGAAGTGGGGTTGCACCCGGTGATGTTGGCGGCGGGCGTGTCGGGCGTCGCCATCTCGAGATTCACGCGAGCGGAGAACGTGGACGAGTTGACTTGCCGCGCGGTGGCGCAGGTGTCGTTGGTGAAGCGATCGACCTGGTAGATGGCGACGGAGTATGTGTTGGTCGCGGTGGGTCCCAGGGGAGAGGTGCTGCCGTCGTAGGCCAGGAGGAAGTAGTACTGCTGGCCGGCGGCGAGTTCGAAGTAGTGGTCCTCGGCGTTTCGGCAGGCGAGTTCGGCTCCGCCGCAGGAGGTGTAGACCGCCGCGGCGGTCAGGGTGGAGGTTGTCTCGGAGATGGTGACGGCCATGTCCTGAGGCGCGACGAATCGGTACCACACGCCGTGCATGGCGCCGAAGGTGCTCAGGGCGTTGCAGGAGATGTCGGGGTCGTCCCCGAAGGCGTTGACGTTGGTGACACTCGCAGAGAACGGCAAGCTCGAGATGAGCTCGGCGCCGGAGCAGAGGTCGTTGGCGGCGGGCGAGGGGATGAGTTCGAAGGTCAGGATGTAGGGCGCGGGGCCGGTTGGGCTGGCGCCTCCGTCGTTGACGGCGATGAAATAGGTCTGTCCGGCGGCGATGGTGAACGAGCCGCGGTCGTTGGCGTCGGAGATGCAGGCAAAGTCGACGAGGGTGTCGCAGGCGGGCGAGCCGCTCGGGATGAAGACGCGGAAGTCGGCGTTCTGAGTCGCCTGAGAGTCGGAGACGCGGAGACGCCCGTTGACGGCGGGGGTGTACTTGAACCAGACGGCCCGCCGACCGAGGGAGCCGGGGGAGCATGTGTTGGGCGTCGCCAGATCGGGTGCGTTGGTCTGGTCATATGACCGGTTCACGGGGAGGCCGGTGACGTTGAGATCCTCGGCGGTCGCGCAGGTGATGTTGGCGGCAAACGGCTGGAAGTTGAAGTCGATGATGATCGGATCGGTGCGCTCGCCGCTGGTGCGGAGCCACTCGCCGACGGCGATGAGGATGGTCTGATTCTGAAGGAGCGGGATGAAGCGTGTGGTCGTGCTGGAGCCGCCCCCGCACCCGGCCTCGGGCCCGCCGCAGGCGTCGTACCACGCATAGGCGATGGTGCCCGTGGTCGGCTGGTTGGCATTGGAGATCGAGAACGTGCCTGCGATCGGCGCGGTGAAGCGGAACCAGACGGCTCGGCCGAAGCTGGTTGTTCCGGAGTTGCAGCCGATGTCCGCGTCATCGGAGGCCGCGAGGATCGACTGGTTGACCTGGATCGGGAAGGAGCTCGCGGACAGGTCAGTCGCGTTTGCGCAGGTGTCGTTGCTCGGGGTGGGGCTGAAGCGGATGTCGAAGTCGAAGGTGCCGTTCGGGGCCAGTCCGTTGTTGTTCATGTAGACCTGCAGGAAGTAGTTTCCCGCGGCGGGAACGTCGGCAGCCGCGCTCCCGCAGCTCACGGGCGTGAGTGCGCCGCACGAGCCGGAGTAGATGCCGAACGAAGGCGCGTGATTGGGGTTGTTCTCCAGGAACTGCAGGCGTCCCGGGCCGGTGGTCGTGAACGAGTACCAGATGCCATGGCGCGCGACGGTTCCACCGGCGATGGCGCACGTTGGCCGGACGGAGTCATCCAGCGCACCCTCGGCGTTCACGCTCGCAACCAGCGGGAAAGACGCGATCGTCTCAGCGGTGGCGCAGGAGTCGTTGCCCGGCGCCGCGGGCGCTGCGGAGGCGGAGATCGAGAGATTCATCGCGATCGCGGGCGGGTACCCCGGCTCATGGGCGACGAGGATGAAGTACTGCACGCCCCCGACGAGGCGAAAGCGGGCCTGCGGGTTGGTCTCGTTGCCCTCGCTGTTGCTGCACGCCGCGCTCACCAGCGAACCGCACGAGCCGGTAAACAACCCGTACTTGACGTTCTGGGTGCTGGTTTCGCTCAGGGACAGGATCTGCGTCGTCGCGGGCGTGTAGGTGAACCAGACACCGGAGTTGGACGGAATCCCCGCTGCGCACGCGCCCGTGGGCACGTCGGATCCCGCGCCTCGGTTGTCGATGGTCCCGACAAACGAGCCGCCGGCGGAGGTGAGATCAATGGCTGCGGCGCAGTCGTCGTTTGCGGGCGGCGTGTCTGCGATGGTCACAAAGGCGCGGGTGTTCACGGTCGCCATGCCCGATGCGGTGATGGTGATCGGGATGGAGAGCGTGCCCGCGGGCAGCCCGACGGGAATGGGCACGAGCAGTGTGTAGCCCCCGGAGCCGTCGGGGGTCAGGGGCTGTGCGGCGGGCCCGGCGAGCTGGGTGAGATCGGCGGTCGCGCTCTGCAACGTGCCGAGTCCGTTGCACGCGATCGTCGTCCTGGAGACGCTGAGCGTTGCGGAGCCGCCGACGGACGAGACGAACCGATCGGGCGCAAAGGCGCTGGAGATCCACCCGTTCACGGTGGAGTTGCGGGGATTGGCGGGCAGGACTTCAAGATCGCCGAAGTTGTTGTTGGTGTCGGTGCACCCGCCGCCCTTGCGATACACGGCACGCTGAAAGTCCAGCGGCGCAGGGCCGGCGGCGGCGCCCTCAAAGCAGTTGCCCGCGCCGTTGCCCGCCGGGTCGTGGTACCGGAAGTAGTCCTCGATGTCCGGATTGCCGAGAGGGCATCCGCTTGCGAAGGTCGTCTGGTTGCGAACCAGCGCCACGCCGCTGAACGAGCTGCTGATGTTCAGCCCGAACGATGATGCCGAGCCGGTGCTGACGGCGTCGGGAGTGGGAAGGGGGATTCCGACGGCTCCCGCGGCCACGGTGTGGGCCTGCACGAGATAGAACTGTCCCGGTGGAATGATGCCGGTGAGGTTGATGCGGTGCCAACTGGATGTCGTCAAGGTCTGCGAGGACGTCTGCACCGACCAGGACGAGACGTCCACCGGGGTCGATCCGGTGTTGAACAGCTCGACATAGTCGACGGTGTAGATCCCGTTGGCCACGTTGCCGCCGCCCCAGACCTGGCTGTTCTTGACTTGTGCCTGGGCGGTCTGCGCGACCAGCCCGACGGCCAGACCGGCCAGCGCACTCACGACTCGCCCGATCGACAGTGCAACTCGACGCATATCGCCGCTCCTCTGAACCCCCGTCTGCCTGCCCCCCGCCGCTCAGGACCCGACGGCCTGCCGCCCGTGCCGGCGACGCCGGTCTGTCTCTGAGCTTTGAACGTAAACGACATCTGGGCGACGGGCGAGCGAAAAGAGGCAATTGGCAACCAACCGAAAGCGGAACCCGCGATTCCGAGCCCTGAAGCGGCGGCCAGCCCCCAAACTCGGGACAACCCTGTACGGCTCTCCATCTGCGGGCTACCCCAAACGAACAGCGCCCCGGCAAGCCGGGGCGCTGAGAGGACAATGCCGACGAAGTCCAGGGATCGCACCCGAAGCCGTCGCTATGGGCATCCGGCGAACCACCCGTTCAGGAAGCTGAAGATGTCGCCGATCTCGAGCTCGCCGCTCTGATCGAAGTCGGCGGTTGAGCTGCCGGCAAACCAGGCGTTCAGGAAGATGAAGATGTCCACGATGTCCAGCACGCCGCTCTGGTCAAAGTCCGCATCGCAGGGCTGCGGAAGCTGGATCAGGTTGGCCGGGACATCGACGACTCCATTGTTCACGAGCGTGCTGTAGTACACCTTCGCGGCGGAGTTGTCCAGACGGGATCCGGCATCGATGCGGAGCGATCGGACATACAGGGCCTCGTTCAACCCCTGTCCCTGGCCGTCGTTGTCGCGAAGATCCACGACCCGGATGACTGTCGGCGAGGGGCCAACCCGAATCGCGCCGATAGGGAACTTGCCAGGACCCATGTCAAGGGCCCCTGGGATCGTGCCCACATCGCGGGACATCACCTCCAGATCGTGCGCCTGGGCCGGGCCTTCGAGTTGCAGCGTTGCCAGACTCAGGTCAAAGCGAGTGCTGTCGTTGATGGCGCAATCGAAGCTGCCGCCCACGCGGACCACCGAGCCGTCGAAGGGCATGGAGAGGTTGGCGTCTTGCCCGATGACCAGATCGCCGGCGACATCCATGTTCGGCGGCGTGCCGAGGCAGTTCGAACATATGGTGCCGACGATGACGCCGTTGTTGGTAAGCGACCCGAAGACAAAGAGCGAGCCGGAGCGGATGGTGGTGGTGGCGCCGGCGGCGTTGGCGAAGGAACCGAAGATCGCCGATGATCCGAAGATGCTCGTCTGACCGGTGTTGGTCACCGAGGGCGCGGCGATGGTTCCCGCTGTCAGCGTGAAGTTCCCGGAACTGCTGAACGGGCCGGCGGCGACGATCGAGGCGTTGAAGGCGCCGGTGAGTTCGCCTGCGCTGGCCGCCGAGCCGCCGAACGTCAGCGCCGCGTTCGGCTCCAGTCGCGTCGTGCCCAGCAGCGTGGATGTCGGCGTGCTGATCGAGAGCGACGATCCGGTACGGGCTGTGAGCGATCCACGAGAGCCCAGCAGGAAGCTGCTGCCGCTGACATCGGCGGAGGCGTTGGAGGAGAGGCGGAGTTGGCCGAGGATCTCAACGGGACGCCCGGTTCCGGCGGCGAGGTAGGACGAGCCGCCGAGAGTGATGATGCTCGATGGGGGCGTTGCGATCCAGCCGGCGGATGAGAAGCCAATGGAGCGGCCGAGCGTGTCGATCGAGCCGATGGCGCTCCAATCCGAGCTGGTTGCGCCGATCTGGTGTCCGGACGAAGCCGCGGCAAGGGCGGCGGCGATCGATGGGTAGTTGACGTTCAGTGTCAGATTGTGCACATGGCTGACGCACTGATTGCGAAGGGGGATCGCGTAGACTGCGCCCTGCTGGGCGTTGGCGTTGACAAGGCGCTGACCAGCGCCGACGAGAACGGTCGATCCGTCGATCTCCAGGCCCTGCCCGAAGATGTCGTTGCTGTCGAAGTCGAAGGCGGAGAGTTTCTGGCGGAATGTCCAGCTGCTGCCGATGCGGGAGTAGACATATGCGGCGCCGCTGTCGGTGGAGCCGCCTTGGTCGTGCAGAGGCGAACCGATCACCGCGGTGTCGCCGCGCAGGACGACGCGATTGCCGAAGCGATCGTCGGCGATGCGATCGGGCGCGGCAAGCCGGGCCTGCTGGACGAGTGTGTTGCCGGCGAGGGAGTACACGTACGCCGCGCCGGTCCGAACGCCGTCGATGCGCTGGCCCCAGGCGCCAACAAGCAGCGTGTCGTTCTCGATGTCGACATACTCGCCGAAGTACGCGTCGGTCGTCGTGTCATCGGGCGTGAACTGGTAGGTGAGAATCCAGTCAAAGCCGCTCCGGACGAAGACGGAGACGACTCCGCGATTGTCGGAGGACCCGACGAACACTCCGGGGACGCCGATGGCGATCTTGTCGCCATCGAGCGCGACGCTGGTGCCGGCAAAGTCAAAGAGGGCCGACCCGGCATTCTGAAGCTTGGCCTGTCTGTTCCAGGAACCAAACCCGTCGCGCGTGAAGACGAACGCGGAGCCGCGCTGTCCATCATCGAGGAACGCCCCGATGACCATCGTGGAGCCCTGGATGTCGATGTCGTTGCCGAAGCGGTCTCCGGGCGTGGGACTATCCGCGAGGAGTTTCTGCGTCTGCACCCACACGCCGGCGGCGTTGCGGACGAACACGTACGCCGCGCCGCGTGCGGCGTTGTTGATCGTCGCGCTGAGCACGATGGTGTTGCCGTCGATGGCGACGCGCTCGCCCAGTTCGTCGCCGGCCCCGCCATCATTCGCGGTGAGCTTGGCAACCTGGACCCACGGCGAAGACGGGCTTGCCCGCTCGAAGACGTACGCAGATCCCTGATTGGCGTTGGCGCCGATGTCATCGTCGCGAGAGCCGATGACCATGTAGTTTCCGCTGACGGCGACATCAAGCCCAAAGCGGTCATCGGCGCCGGCGTCGGCGGGGTTGGCGACGATGACGCTCGGCGTGCCGCTGGGTGCGCCCGGCGCGGCGTCGAAGATCCATGCGGATCCCGTGAAGAGCGGCGTGGTGAACCCGCTTGCGATCAGGCGCTGTCCATCGAAGGCGACGATCTCGCCGAAGTCGGCGCCGATCTGGAGCGTGGGGAAGACCGACTCGCGAAGCGTCCACGCGGGCCCGGCGCCGACACGGTCGAAGATGTACGCGGCTCCCCTGTGCGGCGCGGTCGGACTCCGGCTTGCGCCGCGGGCTCCGACGGCGATGGCGGTGCCCTGGACCGCAACCGTAGAACCGAACTTCGTGCTGTTTGCCAGCACTGGGCCGGCGAGCACGGCCTGCTGCATCCAGATGCCGGCGGAGCGCGTGAAAACGTACGCCGAACCCTGCCTCGTGGTCGCGCCGGCGTTGCGATGGGGCGCGCCGATACCGATCGTGTCGCCGTCGATCGAAGCGCTCGTGCCGAACAAGTCGTCGGTCGCGCCGCCTGCCGCGGCGATCTGGGCCTGCTCGCTCCACACTCCGGCGCTGCGGACAAAGACATACGCCGAGCCCTGTGCGACGTTGGAGCCGACTGTGTTCGCGGACGCGCCGATGACGACGGTGTCGCCGGAGACCGCGACGCTCGTGCGATCCAGGCCAAGGCGATCCAGCGTGGCGCCATCGGATGCAACGAGCTGCTGCTGATGGGTCCATGCGCCGCCCGAACGCACGAACACGTGGCCGGTGCCCTGATCGACGTTTGCGCCG
>DHLW01000019.1:17072-18290 GCA_002405485.1 Phycisphaerales bacterium UBA4658 | reverse complement strand
CCACGTCGAGCCCGATCGGACGTACACATACACGACGCCCTGCTGGGTCGCGGAGACGGTGCGCGACGAAGCGCCGATGGCGATCGTCTCGCCGGAGATCGACGCCGAGACGCCGTATCCGTCGGGGAGCGTTGCTGAGTTGGGGAGATCCTGCTCAAAGACCCACGCGATGCCGTTGAAGCGATACACGCTCGCGACGCCGGTTCCGGAGAATCCAAGCGAGGTGATCACCGCGGTGTCGCCATCGATCGCAAGCGCCCAGGCGTAGTTCGGCAGAGTGCGTGCGTCCGGAATCTGGTAGGGCCCACATCGCTGGGCGGCGGCCTCGCCAGTGAACAGCAGGCCAGAGACGCATGCGACGAGGGCGCAAGCGGTGACAACGCGGGCGGGCAGGCGCATGGCGAAGCACTCCGAGTGCCGGGCGGCGGCTCGCCCGGCAGACTGTGGCGGAAACGCAAGAGTATACCTGTTCCTGCGCATGGCACAATGTCCCTGAACAGGGACATTGTGCGGTGCTTCGTGATGATCCATCAGGCCGCGCCCGGCGCGATTCAGCTCTTCCACGAGCCCTTGAACGCCGTGCAGGCGTCGGTGAGCTGCTTGTCCAGGGCCTTGATGTCCTTCTTGCTCGCGAGTTCGTCGCGGACGGCCTTGGCGGTGGTGCTGAAGTAGTTCAGCAGCCCCTTCTCGAACGCAGGGACCTGCTTGGTGTCGATGTCGTCCATGAAGCCCTTGCTCGCCGCGAAGATCGCGAGCACCTGGTCGATGACGTTCATGGGGACGAACTGCGGCTGCTTGAGCAGCTCGACCATGCGTGCTCCGCGGTCGAGCTGACGCTGTGTGGCCTTGTCCAGCTCGGTGCCGAGCTGGGCGAACGCTTCCAGCTCGCGGTACGCCGCGAGGTCCAGTCGCAGCGAGCCGGCGATCTGCTTCATGGCCTTGATCTGGGCGTTGCCACCCACGCGGCTGACCGAGATGCCGACGTTCACGGCGGGGCGGACGCCCGCGAAGAAGAGTTCGGGCTCCAGGTAGATCTGCCCGTCGGTGATCGAGATCACGTTCGTCGGGATGTACGCCGAGACGTCGCCTTCCTGGGTTTCGATCACGGGCAGAGCCGTGAGCGAGCCCCCGCCGTTCTCGTTGCTGAGCTTGGTCGCTCGCTCCAGCAGGCGGGAGTGCAGGTAGAACACGTCACCCGGATACGCCTCGCGGCCCGGC
>DHLW01000019.1:0-17008 GCA_002405485.1 Phycisphaerales bacterium UBA4658 | reverse complement strand
CGCGGCCCGGCGGGCGGCGGAGCAGGAGCGAGAGCTGGCGATACGCCACGGCCTGCTTGGAAAGGTCGTCATAGATGCACAGCGCGTGCTTGGGCATCGGCATGCCGTTGCTCAGCGTCGCGCCCTGCTGCTTGCCCGACCACATGAAGTACTCGCCCATCGTGCACCCGGCATAGGGCGCGACGTACTGCATCGGGGCCGGGTCGGATGCGCCGGCGGAGACCACGATCGTGTAGTCCATGGCCCCGTACTTCCGCAGCGTCTCCACCACGCCCGCCACGGTCGATTCCTTCTGACCAACCGCGACATAGATGCACACCACCGCGTCGGGGGTGCCCCAGAACTGCTTCTGGTTGATGATCGTGTCCACCGCGACGGCGGTCTTGCCCGTCTTGCGGTCGCCGATGATCAGCTCGCGCTGGCCCTTGCCGATCGGGATCATGCTGTCGATCGCCTTGATGCCCGTCTGGATGGGCTCGGTCACCGGCTGCCGCTCGGCGATGCCCGGAGCGATGATGTCGACCTTGTCGTACCGGGCCGCGTTCAGGGCCGGGCCATTGTCCAGCGGCCGACCAAGCGGGTCCACGACCCGCCCAAGCAGCCCCTCGCCCACCGGCACCGAGAGCAGACGCCCGGTGCTCTTGACCAGGTCGCCCTCCTTCACCGACAGATAGTCGCCATAGATGACCGCGCCGACGGTATCCATTTCCAGGTTGAAGACCTGCCCGATGACGACGCCCTCGGCGGTCTGGAACTCGAGCATCTCGCCGGCCATGGCCTTGGCCAGCCCGTAGATACGAGCGATGCCGTCGCCGACCTCGACCACCCGCCCGACCTCGCTGATCTCCAGCTCCGCGGCGTACTGGGCGATTTCCTGCTTGATGACGGACGCGATCTCGTCGGTCTTGATCTTCATGGGGAGGGCGCTTTCCTTCTTCAGGGTTGGGGGAGGGAGGGTAGACCGGTTTTGGGCGGTTGTCAGCCGACGGGGGTCGCAGGGGCCCAGGAGCCGAGGGGCCGGGCGGCGGGGTGGAGGGGTGGCGTCGCCGCTGGGCGGAAGTAGACTGGGAAACCACGGGGAGAGGGAGTAGGACCTGCGTTTCGGACCTGTACGTCCCTGAACTCGGCGAGGAGTGCCAGATGCCCGGTGTCCTGACCATGGCGCAAAAGACAATGGGCTCCGCCACCACGTTCCGCGCGAGCTGTTGGCACGGGGTGGTGGCCTTAGCGCTTGCGTCCGTCCTGATGGCCTCGGTTCCGGCCCTCGGCCAGCTCGGCGAGCCGATCCTCATACCGGGCGTTGTGAGCGGAGGAGGCTCGGCCGTCGATCGGGGCGACAACGGGGCGTGCCCGTACCAGCCGCCAGGCGGCTACAACTTCTCCTTCGGCGGGCTCGGGACGGGGAGCCGCGGCGCCGGCACTGGCGGGCCGGGGGCGCAATCTCGTGCCGACGGCGTATACGGCTTTGACACCGTCAGGGCCAAGGCGAGCGTGAACGGCATCTTCGTCCCGAACACTCCGGGGCGGTGCCCCCTGCAGCGCGGCGCGGGCAGCGCGTATGTCACCGCCGAGTTCGGCCTGCGCAAGGCCGCGATCGTGGAGATCGTCTCGGACTGGGCCTTCCTGCCCGGCTACGACTGGGGGATCTATCAGGGCGGATCACGGACCGCGGCTCTCCCGCCGACAGTGCGAGGCCCGGGCAACTACGCGATCGGCGCGTCCGTGTGGGTCGCAGGAGGGGCCGTCAACATCCCTTCCTGGAACGTGTTCGCCGAGGCGGAGTTCCGCGTGCTCGCCCCGTGCACGGAGATCACGCTCCAGCCGGGCATCACGTGGCCGTGCCCCGGCCAGACCGGGATGCTCTCGGTCGAGGTCGTGGGCAAGGGACCGTTCACATATCAGTGGTACCGCGAGGGCGGCGTGCCCGTCAACAGCCCCGGCACCTTGCCCGCCGCGTACAACGACTCGGTGCATCGCGCCACGCTCGTCATCCCGAACATCGCTCTTTCGGACTATGGCCGCTACTACGTGGCCATCGAGACGCCGCTGGGTTTGTGCACGAACGTCGTGAGCAATCTGGGCACGATCGCCGCGCCGGGCCTGCTCGCCGGGGTCTGCTGCGACACGACAAGCTCCGCCTGCCGTGTATCGATCCTGGGTTGCTGCGAAGCGCACGAGACGTTCGTGAACGCCGGTGCGTGCGAGCCGTCGCCCTGCCCCGAGCCCGTGGGCCGGTGCTGTTTCCCCGGCGGAGACTGCTGCGTGCTGCGGGCCACGGCCTGTCCGCCCAGCGCGTTCTTCACGCCGGGCACGACCTGCGGCGACAACGTCTGCATCCGCATCACGCAAAGCGTGAGCACGACCTGCGGTGGGAGCATCCCGAGCGTGCCGACGGTTCGGCGGTTCTCGTTCCGGGCCTCTCAGGCCTGTTGCAACTTCACAACCGGTGCGTGCGTGGTGCTCGCCCCAGGACTGCCCTGCGCTCCCGGGTTCGAGCCGCTCCTGGGCAAGGTGACTTGCGACCCCGTCGCCTGCCCGGAGCCCCCATCGATCGAGGGTGCGTGCTGCGTGGGCGGCTTCTGCTCACTCGTGACCAACGTCGAGCAGTGTCAGGGCGCGGGGATGCGCTTCGCGGCCGGCGTCACGACCTGCGACCCGGCCGTCGGTGGGCCCGCGTGCTGCGGGGCCGACGTCGACGCGACCGGTTCCCTCGGGACCGATGACCTGTTCACCTTCCTGAATCTGTGGTTCGAGGGGTCCGATCCGAGAGCGGACTTCTCGGGCGACGGCGAGGTCTCGATCCAGGACATCTTCTCCTTCCTCAACGCCTGGTTCGCCGGCTGCTGATCGACCGCCCGCCGCTCGAAACTGCGAAGATCGCGGGCTGGTGCCGAGAGGTTCGATCTTCATCGGCATGCCGCTGTCGCGGATCATGCTCTTGGTGCTCTGGTAACGTTCCAGCGGTTTCGGCGGATCGTGACTCGCCGGGGACGCTTCCGCATCTTTGCCTCTCTGGCTGCAGGTGCCCTCTTTCGTGCACAGCCCGCACACGAGCAAAAACCGTCGGTCGCGGCGTTCGTAAGCCATTGGCCAATCGACACCCCACCGGCGTGATCGGCGGGGATTTCCCAATGGAGCATCGGTCCGTCATGCGTGTTCGTCACCGGAATCGTCTGTCTGTGGGCATATCCGCCGCCCTTGTTGCTGCGATCGTCGGCCACTTCGGCGCCGGTGACGTACTGGCCCAACCATTGGACACTCCCGGCGAACTCCGCAACGGCAGCTTCGAGTCGGGCATCTCGCTGGGCCTGTTCCAGACGCTGCCCCCGGGCAGCGGTGCGGTGGATGGATGGACCGTGACTCGTGGTGGAGTCGACTACATCGGCACGCTCCTGCAGGCCGCCGACCGTGCACGCTGCATCGACCTGCACAGCAATGGCCCGGCGGGCGGCATGCAGCAGGCCATCGCGACCGATGTCGGGTCCATTTACCGCATCGACTTCGCCATGGCTGGCAACCCCGAGTGCGGCGGGCTGGATCGCATCAAGCGGCTCCGTGTCCGCGCAAGCCAGCTCCTCTCATCTGAGTACACGTTCGATACCACAGGCCGTTCGCAGCAGAACATGGGCTGGGAACTCCGTTCGTTCATCTTCCAGGCCTCGGCGCCCGCGACGACCATCGAGATCTACAGCACCACGCCGCCGAACTTCTGCGGGCCGACCATTGATGCCGCCAGCGCGACGCTCTGCCTTGGGCCCGGGGTCGGCCCCGCGAGCATCGCCGTGGGCCTTGGCTCGCGGGCGACGTTCCACGTCGAGCCGGCAGGGATCGGACCATTCGAGTATCAGTGGCGCTTCAACGGTCTATCGATTGCGATTGCGAGCAATCCCACGGCGATGACACAGACGCTGGTCGTTCCCATCGTGACCAGTGAGGACATCGGCGCGTACTCCTGCTTCATCCGCAACTCGTGCGGCGGGGTCGTCTCGCCGGCGGCAAACCTCACGGTGTGCGCCGCCGATGTCGACGGTGCTCCCGGGCTCAGCGTCGACGACGTCTTCCATTATCTGAACGCGTGGTTCGCCGGGCGACAAAGCGCCGACGTGGACGGCGTTCCCGGCCTGAGCACCCAGGACATCTTCGTGTACCTGAACCTGTTCTTCGCCGGCTGTTGAGCAAGGGTGTCGTCCCGTTCAGTCCGACGCCCTGGTGGTCCGACTGCGTGCGCGGTCACAGGATCCTTTTGCTCCGCGGGAAGCTCCCCAGCACGTGCAGCTCGCGGCACAGCCCCTTGGCCTGCTGCACCGCCGAGGCGAACCACGGATCATCGACATGGCCCTCGGCGTCGATGAAGAACGTGTACTGCCAGTTCACCCGGCCCGACGGGCGCTTGTCGATGTGGCTGAGGTTGATCCCGGCCCGCTGAAAGACCGCCAGCACATCCACGAGCGCGCCCGGGGTGTTCTGCGTGGTAAACATGATCGCGGTCTTGTCGTTGCTGGTGTTGTCGCTGTTGCGCTGGCTCTGCTGGGCCTTCTGGCGGGAGATCACATAGAAGCGGGTGATGTTGCTCGTCGTGTCTTCGATGTTTTCAAACAGCACCGTCACGCCGTAGATGTCCGCCGCGAGCTTCGATCCGATCGCCGCGATCCCGTCCTCGGGGCCCGCTTCGCTTGCAATCTGCACCGCCCGTGATGAGCTCGCCTCGGCCACGAGCTGCGCCTGCGGATACTGCGTCGCCAGCCACGTGCGGCACTGGGTGAACACCTCCGGCTTGGAGTAGATCCGCTTCACCGCGCTGGGCGGACAGTTGGCCAGCAGCGCGTGGTGCACCTCGATCTGCACCTCGGCGTACACGTTCACCTGCGCGTGAAAGACCTCGAGCGCCGACAGCGTCTCGGCGATCCCGCCCCCGATCGAGTTCTCGATCGGTACCAGCCCGCAGTCCACGTGCCCGCGCGCCACCTCGTTGAACACGCCCGCGATCGCGCGAAGGTCCTCAAAGTCCACGCTCGTTCCGAACTGCTTCACCGCCGCCAGGTGCGAGTAGCTCCCGGGCGGACCCAGATACCCGACGCGCATCGGCAGCTCCAGACGAAACGATCCGCTCATCAGCTCGCGATACACGCCCTCGATCGTTCGATCCGGCAGCGGGCCCTTGTTGTGCCCGATGACCTTGCTCAGCACCTGCGCTTCCCTGTGCGGCGCATACACAGGCACTCCCGTCGCCCTCTTCACCTTGCCCACCTCCACCACCAGCTCGGCTCGGCTGTTGAGCAGGTCCACGAGCTTGCGATCGATCGCGTCGATCTTCTGACGCAGCTCCGCAAGCTCCACCGGGTCCGGGCCCGAGGGTGCGGGAGGCTGAGCGCGGCCCTTCTTGGCCGACGGATGCACCCCGTTGGATGCCCCCGAGACCCGCCCCGTCGAAGTGCGCTTCGCACGATGACCCTGCCCGTCCGATGGTTTCGAAGTTGACTTGGAGCGCTTGGCCATGTGTGAATGATTGGTCGGCTGTCGAAGGTCGCGAGTTGGCCCAATCCCTCCATCGCCCCGAGCCCTTCCGGGCCCGAGAACGTCTCCCGCGGTCGCCCGCAGTGTGACCCTGACGCCTGTGCGGGGCATCCCCGCAACTCGGTGGTGCCGAGCATGCCGATCAACCCCCGACATCGGTGCCGCGTGCCGATGCTCGATTCGTGGTCATCGTCGCGCACACGGCGCATGATCCACAGGGGAACCTCATGGTCGGCGTCGACACGCTCGGGTCCGCGATGCCTCTTTCCTCTCCATGGGCGCTTGCTCTGGCAGGGGCGTTGGTCGCCATCGGGCTCATCCTCTGGCTCGGCGGACACCGCGTGATCCGCGGCACGCTCGTCCTGCTCGGGATCGCCATCGGCAGTCTTGCGGGCGTGCTCGCGTTCCGATACGTCTCGGCGGACACCCTCGCCCTGCCGGCAACCGGTCACCCCGATGGCCTTGCCGGCATGCTTGGCAACTCGCCGCTCATCGCCGCGATCGTCGGAGCAGCCCTCGGCGGGGTGCTGGGGTTCCTCCTTCATCGCCCGATCATCGCCGGAGCAAGCGCCGCGCTCGTCGCCGCGGCGAGCGTCGGCATCGCCGCCGCCGCGTTCAACATCGCGATCCCGGCACACACGCCGAACGTCGAACGGGTTGAGACCCGGGTTGTTCAACCCGCCTCGCTCCAGACCGGCCCATCATCGCCCTCGCACGAGCGAGACGAGACGCTCGACCCTCAGACGCTCGCCGCACTCGCGCGGCTTGCGGGCGACAGCGGTTCATCGAGCGACGAGCACGCTCGCAGGGCTGACCACGAGCCGTCGGACACGCCCGCGCCGGCGCTCGCTCCGTCGGCGACAACGCCCATCGCCCCGATGCTCCCCGAGTCGCTCCGGGCGCTCGGCGGATCCATCATCGCGCACACGCGCGAGGCTTCCGTCGCAGTTCAGATCGCCTGGAACGAGCTGACGGTTCGTGAACGCGGAGTTCTGACGATCGCCATCGCCGTGGGCCTTGCCCTCGGCTTCCTGCTCGGCGTGCTCGCCCCTCGGTACGCCGGCGGCCTGACAACCGCCAGCATCGGTTCCGCCGCCTGGCTCGCGGGCGCGGGCGTGCTCGCGACGCTCATGCTCAAAGACGCATCCGGTCTGCTGGAACAACCCGCCTGGATGTGGTTGAGCGGTTGGTGCGCCGCCGCGATCGTGGGCTCGGCCTGGCAGTGGCGGTTGATCGCCAGGCAGAAGCCGACCGCGGCGCGCTCCGCGGCATGACTCAGCACCCGCCGAACCACGCGTTCAGGAACGCGAACACGTCGTTCACCGTCAGGCCCCCCGCGCCGTCAAAGTCCGCGGAGCTCTGACCACCGAACCACGCGTTCAGAAACGCGAAGATGTCCTGCACGGTGAGCGTGCCGCTCCCGTCGAAGTCCGCGGCGCACAGCGGGGCGGTCACGGTGAAGGAGAACGCCGCCAGGCCCCCCGGCTCGCCGTTGCCGCTGGGGAGTCCGCCCGAAGAGTTGCTCGCGATCTCACCGTCAAGGGCAAGGCCGTTGGCCGCGGCCGTCACCGCGTCGGTGATGCTCATGTCATACGTGCCCGGGACGAGCCCGCCGGCGAACGTCAGCGTCGCCGTGCTGGTTGGTGCGTCGTACGCGAAGTCGAAGGGCACCGGGGTCCCCGCCCGGGAGACGCCGATGTTCGCCGAGCTGATGATCACCGGATCGCTGAACTGCACCGTGAGCGTCAGTGGCGCCGGGCCGGTAATGCTCGCGCCCGGCGCGATCGTCGAACTCACGATCTTCGGCGGTCCCGGCGTGTACGCGACGCTCGTCTTGCCGTAGTTCAGGATCCAGTCCCCGGGATCGATCGCCACGCCCGTCGCCGCCGCGGCGATCGGCAGCAGATAGTCATCGCTCCGCGCGTCCTGCCGAACGGTCAATCGCTGCGTTCCGCCCGCGGTCGTGACATCGACCTCCATGGGCATGTTGAAGACCGTGGCCGCGGCCTGGGTCTGGTTCACGCGCAGGCGGAGATACCGCTGCGAACCAAACTGCGCGTTCGTCCATGCAAACGTGTACGTCGGTGCGCCCGACTGGTACAGCCACGGATTGAAGAACCAGCTCAGATCGCTCCCGTGGATGCTGCTGGCCAGCGTCGTGAAGTCCGCCGTGGTCGCGGCGCTCTGGGCATAGGTCGTGCGATAGGCCTGCAGCAGGTTCCAGTACGCCGTGTCGCCCATCACCTTGCGCAGCATGTGCATCACCCACGCGCCCTTGCGATACGACAGACTGCTGCTGAAGATCCGGCTCACGTTGCCGGTCTCGGCGGGCGGGATGTACACCGTGCCGTCGCCGTTGGAGCCCGGCTTGCGCGCCAGCATCGCCGCTCGAAGGGCCTCGAAGCCCGATGAGCCCGGCCGACGCTCCTCCCAGATCGCCTCCCCGTACGTCGCCGCGCCCTCGTTGAGCCAGATGTCGCTCCACGTTCGGCATGTCACATAGTCGCCCCACCACTGGTGAGCCAGTTCGTGGGCGGTGATGGAGTTGCTGAACGCGCCGCCCCGGCCCTGCCCGGTATAGGTCTGGTGCTCCATGCCCCCGCTGAACTCAAACTGGTAGATCCCGTACTGCTCGTTCACGAACGGATACAGCCCGTACACCGGCCGGAACGCCTCCATCATGTCCAGCGTGCTCTGCCAGACCTGCCGATTGCCCGCCGTGTCCGACTGCGGATAGATGCTGAACCGCACCGGCATCGTCCCGCCCGGATAGTTGTAGTTCACGCTCCACTGCGTGTACGTCGATGCCGCGACAAAGACGAGATACGTCGGAAGCGTGCTCGACGTCGCATAGCGAAACCGCTTCCGGTTCCCGCTCAGAATGTCCACGCCCACCGGCACCCCATTGCTCAGCCCCGTCATCGGCTCCGGCACGATCACCGCCATCTCCAGCGTCGCACGGTCCAAGTTGTCCCCCGGCTGGAGCACGTCCCCGTCCTTGCACGGCCACCACGCCCCCGCGTAGTACGGCTGGCTGAGCGAGCACACCACCAGCGGAGCGCTCGGATTCTGGTTGTCGCCCTGCTGACGACCAGCCCAGAACGAACCTAGCCCGACGTTCGCCGTGTTCCCCGAATACTCCACGCGGATCGTGAACGTCTCTCCCAAGCCGATCGGACGCTGAAACGTGATCGTCCGCCGATAGCTCGAGTTGTTCGTCGGCGGGGTCGTCGGCGTCACCACGTACGAGCCCACCGAGTCGGTCACCGTGCAGCTCGTCACCGTGTACTGCGAGCGCAGGTTGAACGCGAAGCTCGACAGCCCGCTCGCGTTGCTCCGGATCGTCATCGTGTTCGAGCCCGCGATGCTCGCCGACCCAGAGCCGCTCCCCGTTGTCGGCGGAGTGACGCTCAGGATCTCGATCGACACGTTGTTGCTCAGCACGTCCGTCGGGTCGCCCCCGGGACCCCGCTGCGTCACCCGCGTCCGCACGCCGGGCACCAGCCGCCCGGGAGCAAACTCCATCGCGTCAGCGAACGGATCCGTCCACGCCATGTGCGCGCACGCCTTACCGCATCCGATGTGCGGCTCGAGCACCAGCGGCTGGTCATCCGCCGACCATTCCGGAGCCGCCGACGGACTCACCACCGCCTGCCCGCGCGCCAGTGGGCCCATGCCTCCGGCAACCCCAGCCGTGATGACCAACACAAGGACTCGCAACCCGTTTGGCATGGCGCCAGACTCCGGTGTGTTTCCTGGCCCCACGCGCTCGCCGCGCGATCGCCGATCCTGCCTCCCGACTTCGTTCCGCACCTGCATGAACCGATGCTCAACAGAGCATTCGATCGGGAATCACCCCTATCCGAATCTTGCCCGACTTCGGTTGCACCGGCAAGGAAAGCAATCCGAACACACGCCGATCGAGTCGTTCAGAATGACCAAGATCCCTCATGTGGGATGATTTTCAATGATTCCTGAAAATACAGTGGTCGATGAACGGCTTCGATCGTACATTCTGTGTGTCCTATGGCTCGATCTCAGCGGACCATCACCCATTCCCAGCTCACCGAAGCGCAGGAGCGGTTCATCCGGACCTGGGGCCAGATGGGACCGTCCTGGGGCATCTCCCGGACCATGGCCGAGGTGCACGCCATGCTCTACATCGTCGGGCAACCCCTGAACACCGACGAGGTGATGGAGCGGCTGAGCATCAGTCGGGGTAACGCGAGCATGTCCCTGCGGGCCCTGGTGGAGTGGGGTCTGGTCACGCGGGTGCACAAACGCGGCGACCGGAAGGAGTACTTCGAGGCCGACCGCGACGCCTGGTCCATGGCCCGGACCATCATCCGTGAGCGGCTTCGTCGCGAGATCCTCCCGCTGCTCACCACGCTCTACGAGATCCGCGACGAGACCGGGGAGCGCGTCGCGGAGGCGCCCACATCCGGCGCTCCGGCGACGCCGGAAGCCATCGCCGAGCACAATCGGCGGCTCGACGCCCTGGTCGAACTCATCCAGACCATCGACAAACTCGGCGAGCGGTTCGTCGGGACTGAGGGCAAGGGCGGGGGCGGTCTCAAGCTCGCCGCGACCGTGCTCTCCAAGGTGGTGTGACCGACATGACCCTTGCGTCCGCACAACTCCGTGGCCTGAGTCCGCAGCCGGCCGTCGCCCAGCCGACGATCAGCCCCTGCCGATCACTCGCCATCGCCTGGGAGATCAGCCCACGCTCCCTGAAGTCCTCACAGGGCGCCGTCGTGCTCAACGGCCACGCCTCGCGGCTGCGGACTGCTCGCGTCATCGCTGACGTGGAGATCGCCGGCGGCCCAGACGCTGTTTCGGGTTGCTGCACCGCTCGTGTTCGCCTCATCGCCGGGCTGGACGGCGGCGGCGCCGACTCCATCGACCTGAGCGGACCGCACATCGGGTCCTGGGCCTTTGATGAGCCCTCCCATCGTCTGCTGCTGGATGTGCCGGGGGTGCTCCACGCCGTCGCCCAGTGCGACGACACTCTCGCGGCGACACGAGTCGTCTACGCCCGCACGAGAGCCCTCACGCGAACGCTCGGCTTGCCGGGCGGCGTCTATGACGCGCCGACACTCCACACTTCCGACTCCTGATTGGCGTCGATGAGCAGACCGCGCGGTGGGGTTCACTCGGCGCGATGCGACTTGCCACCCTTGGACTTGAGCAATCCGGCGGCGGCTTCGGTCTGAACCACCACAATCGGTGACTTGCCATCCAATCGATCTTTGAGCAGCCGACCGACCTTGAACTTCACGGTCTTTTTCGCGGGAACGTTCACGCGCTGCAGCGTCTTGGGGTTCTGGGCGACACGCGGAGCGCGTGCTTTGATTTCCAGGACTCCGAAATCCCGGAACTCCAGCCGATTGCCCCGGCCGAGCTCCTCGACAATCTCGTCAAGAAACTGCTGAACGACGCGCTTGACGTCGCCCCTGGTACATGCCGTGCGATTGGCGATCCGGTCGATCAGGTCTTTTTTCGTCACCGTTGCCATGGCGGACTTGGCTCTCGGAGAAGTCCACGGTGGACCGATGGGGGCCGGACACACCCGCATCGATTTGCCCGCTCTCAGGGCAGCCCACTGTCGGCGCGAACCGCGTCCACAATGGATGCTCTCAGAAGCTTCATGTTCCTACGGGTGCATGGACAACCCTATTGGATTGCCATGTTCCCCGTGATCCCCATCGAGCGGCCAGCGCGCGTGACTTGCAGACCGAACCGAAGACCATGGTCGCGCCGAGAACGCCTCGGGGGGAGCGACTCCATCAGTATCTCGGATCGGCAACAGCCCGTCAATACCCAACTTGGGTTGCGACCGATATTTACTCGGACCTTGTCAGACTTCGCGTGTTTCCTCTGGACACCCAAGGCCGGTCGCGCGCGTTGAGATGCCCGAAACAGGTGGACTGGGAAACCTGGGCAGGATCGCGAACACGGGTCGTGTTCCCTTTGCCGGACTGGCCGCGTCCTCGTCGCGCTCGCCGTACCGTTTCGACCGCATGGCCGACCCGCTGCCAAAGGACGTTGTTGATCTCCTCCGGTGTCCGACGACCGGGCGGCCGCTGGGTGTGCGCACGGTGAACGGGCAACCCGCGCTGGTCACCCCTGATGGGGCGGTTGTGTATCTGGTGCGTGAAGGCGTGCCGGTGCTGCTGCCGGATGCTCTCGGATCATCGATCGCCGACGTCACGCCTGTGGAGACTCGACCATGAAGCGGATGTGCCTTGTCACGGTGTTCCTCGCCGCCCACGTCGGCGCCCAGCCGACCGACGCCCCCAAGCCGCCATCGGCCGAGCCGCCAAAGCCCGCAGCGGATGCGGCGGTCGACGGTCCGTCGAGCATCGTTGCCTCTGGCGTGCGTGCGCAGCGGATCTGCACCGGTCATCGCTTCACCGAGGGACCGGTGTGGATCACCGACGCTGGCGCTCCGGGAGGCGGCTTCCTGCTCTTCAGCGACATTCCCGCGAACACCATCTTCAAGTGGACTCCCGCCGCCGACGGCACGCTCGCGGAGAGCAAGGCGACCGCGTGGCTCTCACCCAGCGGACATTCCAACGGGCTCACGCTGGACACCAAGGGGAACGTGCTCATCGCCCAGCACGCCGGCGCCGTCGCTCGGCGTGAGAAACTCGGCGAGCCGACCATCCTCGCCGACAAGTTCGACGGCAAGCCGCTGAACAGCCCGAATGACCTTTGCGTTCGCTCCGACGGGCTCATCTACTTTACCGATCCGCCGTATGGGCTTGGGCGCCTCGGGCCCGGCGGACGTGAGCGTGGGCTGGATTTCTGCGGGGTGTACCTGCTCACGCCCGACGGAACCGTGAGCGTGCAGGTCAAGGACATGCCCACGCCCAACGGCATCGCTCTGAGCCCGGATGAAAAGACGATCTACGTCGCCGACACATCCCGGGGGAACGTCCGGGCGTATGCCGTCAATCCCGACGGCACGTTCGGCGCAGGTCGCCCGTTTGCCGAGCTGAAGTTCGCCGAGGGTCCGCGGGCCGGCAAATCCGCAGGAGCCGATGGCATCCGCGTCGATGAGCAGGGGCACGTGTACGTGGCGGCGAGCGGCGGAGCGTGGGTCTATGACGCCGGCGGCAAGCACCTGGGCGTGATCCGTATCGAAGGGTCGGCGACCAATCTCTGCTTCGGGGGCCCTGATCGCAAGACGCTGTTCATCACCGGCGGCTCCAGCGTCTGGGCCGTGCGCACACTGATCGCGGGTCTGCCAACGCCCCGACCAGCACCCAAGACCACGAAGGACAACTGAACATGGCCAAGGGCCAGCACCTGAGCAAGTACCAGAGCGGCATCGTCCGCCGCTATTACGAGCACCTTGACACGATCGCGCTCGACAAGCTCGCGCAGTCGGCAAGCGAGCTCTATCTGACAAGCGAGCCCAAGAAAGTCGAGAAGCTCTGGCAGGCCGTGGAACGCTCGCTCGGCAAGCTCGCCGTGAGCGACGCCCAGGTGCGTGCCGTGATCACAACCAAGGACGTCAAGGGACTGGCTCAGCTCGTGAGTGATCTGTCGAACCCGGCTCGGCAGACGAAGAAGAGTGTGCCAGGGCGGGCGATGGGACTGCGGGCGGTGGAGGATGAGGGGCTTGGTTGAGCGACGGATGGGCCAGCTTCAGCCACTGGCGTGATGCGTGCCGCCACCTCGCGGCTTGGGCGAGGTGGTGTGATGGCGAGATGAGCGAGCGCTGATCCGGCGTCATGTCTTGGTCATCGGCACACCCTCGCTCAGGGCGGCGAGGGTGGGGCACAGTCTCAGGCGAACGGCGAAGTTGGGCCAACCGCCTACATCCGGGGCGTGGCGCCTTTGAACGCCGCGCCTTTGCCTGCGATGCTGGACCCCACCGCCTGTACCTTGGCAGGGTGTGTGCACGAGTCATGAACGGCCAAGTCGAGTGCGTCGAGGAGGTACTCCGCTTCCTCAGGCAAAACGTGGATGAGTGTCACTGCGGGATCTCTGTCCGTGTGCCCCCAACCACCGGCCTTTGAATGGATGGCTGGCAGGCGGCACGGAGCATTCCACGGCATCACGCCGTGCCACCGACTGCGGCTCTGCGCGGACGGAGCCTCATTGCGGAGAGGCTTCGCCGCCCAAGTCTCAGGTGTGCATCCCAGCGATCACTTGATTTCGGTGATGACCGGCATGGCGCCCGGCTTGGCGATGAAACGCATGCCGGTCCAGATCTCGTCCATGTCGGTGGTGCCCGAGTCGATCAGCCCGTCCTTGGCGGCCACGGACTTGGCAAGGTCGTAGGTCACGTCGCAGTGGAAGCCGCTGGTCTTGCACGGCCAGGCGACCCAGAGCGCGCCGTTCGGGCGCATGAGCTTGGCGAGCTGGCTGAACCGCCGCTGCAGCGTGTTCTGATTGGGCACGAACAGAATGGCCAAGTCAAACCCCGCGCCGCGCATGGCGGAATGGCGAAGCTCAACGCCCTCGGGCAATGCCCCGACCTTGTCGGGGAAGTACGACGGGGCGTCGATGAGCACCACCACCTGATTCGGGATGATTCCCAGTCGCTTCACGAGCGGTCCCGTCGACCCCCCCGCCTTTGGGGGCTTTGAGGGGGCCGGCTTGGCCGCCTTGGCTGGCTTGCTCGCTTTGGACGCGGCCGACTTGCCGGCGGAGGCCTTGCTGGCGGGCTTGGACTTGCTCTTGGTGGTGGTCGGCATAGGGGTGCGTATTTTACGCCCCAACATGCAGTCCGGCTGCCCGAAGGGCCCGAATCGACCGCAAACGTTCGTCTGGGGAACTCCCTCGGTTCAACTCGGCCCCATCCCGAACCCAAACCACGTTCCGAGGATCGGGGTCCAGAGGGGGGGAATACCGCGGGATCACATGCCAATGCACGTGGGCCAGTTGGTTGCCCAGACACTCGTAGTTCACACGCCGCGGAGCGAACGCTCGAACCACGGCGTCGGCGGCATCGGCCACGTCGAGCATGAGCTCGGTGCGGACGCGGGTCGGAAGCTCGTGCAGGTGCTCGGCGTGGTGCCTGAGGTACAGCACGCACCACCCGGGATAGGCCTGGTGCTCGTGCAGCATGACGATCGACTGGCGCAGCGTCGCGATGTACAGAGGATCGGCGGCGGGATCAGACAGCCGAAGACAGGCCGAGCAGGTCGTAGACATGACCGATTGTTGCTCGCGCGACCCCGTGGCAGGACCGCCCGCGGCCTCGAGATGGGTGGGCGGGGTGGCGTTGTGCGCGGCGATCAGTCCGGGCGACTGACGGCGATGAGGCCCAAGATGCCGTCGGCGGTCTCGAGTTGAACGAGCTCGACGCGTTGCGGCTCCCGGGTGGCGAAGAAGCCGCCGGCGCGGAATCGCTCGCCATACTGATCGCGGAAGGAGTCCTGATCGAGTTCGATGGACTCGCCGACGCCGAGCGCGTCAATCTCTCGGCTGTACCAGCGGTTGATCCAGAGTCGGCTCTTGCCGAAGGCCCGCGCGGTGGTGTTGGTCAGGCGGATGGTGGAGTCGGTGCGCACGACCTGGATGTCGAGGACGCTGGTCTGCGGCTTGTCGGTCGGGTAGCTTGGGCCGGCAAGGTCCGGATCGCGCGTCGGGGCACAGCCGGAGAGCGAGAGAAGAGCGAGCAGGACGAGTGTGGTTGGCGTGCGCGTCATCTGATTGCTCTCTGGTGACACAGGCGCCCCGCCTGTGAAATGCCGGGTTCATGAGATCCACACAGGCGCAACGCCTGCGGCACCGAACCATATCATCCACACAATGTCCGTGACGAGCAACAACGCGACGCCCCCGATGCCCGCGATCGCGCCCGGCGTCGAGGAGTATGACGCCGGGCGGATCGCCAGAGGCGACCAGGACTGCGCCTGGACGGGCCGTCTGGGGCATCGCGAGGTCGACGCCAGACTCCGCGAGCTCGTGCCAGCGTTTGACGCGCCGTTCTTTCAGGCCGGGCTGGCCGGATACTCCGACGCGGCGATGCGGATCATCGCCCGCCGCCATGGCTGCCCGTTCTGCGTGACCGAAGCGCTGCTGGATCGCACGCTCATCGCCGGCGGACGCGGGTTCACCAAGGCCGACCTGGGCGAGCTGCACGACAACATTCCGGGCGGCGTTGAAGATCACCCGCTGGCGTGCCAGATTATGGGGAGCGATGCCAAGGAGATGGCGGCCGCCGCGTTGAAGGTGGCCGAGCAGGGAAGGAGGGGCGACAAGTTCTATCGCACGCTCGCGTACAAGGACCTCACGGCCGTGCAGATCGAGGAGATCCGCTCACAGCACCTGCGCCTGCCGGGCGAGGGCAAGGGCACGCAGATCGGGCGGATCGACCCGACCGAGGGACTCGGGGACTTGGGCGATGGGGGGGTTGGGGGGGATTGCTGTGCGGTTGAGGAAGAAACGTGCGAGACGCTGATTGATGAGGTGAACGAGGAGGCCGAGAGGTCGAGTGGCCGAGGGGCCAAGAACTCAAGCCGTTCTTCTCCCTCTTCGTCACTCCGTCACTCGGTTCCTTCGTCACTTTGCTTCGAGCCCATCGACGTCAACCTCGCTTGCCCCGTGAAGAAGATCAGCAAGAAAGCCCGCGGCGGGCACTGGCTTCAGGAGCCCGATGGCGCGATCGAGATTCTTGAGGCCGTACGCGAGGCGGTGCCGAGGGAGATTCCCTGCACCGTCAAGCTGCGTCGGAGCTTTGACGACACGCCCGAGATGGCCGCGGCGTTTGAACGCATCTTCGACGCGGCCTACGCGATGGGCTATAGCTGGGCCACGGTGCACGCACGCACCGTGCAGCAGAAGTACATCGGCCCCAGCCGCTGGACGTTCTTGCGAGACCTTGTGCGAAGAAACCCGGACAAGATCATCTTCGGTTCCGGCGACGTGTGGGAGGTCAACGACATCTTTCGCATGTTGGGATACACGGGCGTCACGGGCGTGAGCGTGGCCCGCGGGTGCATCGGCAATCCGTGGATCTTCCGCCAAGCACGCGAGATGATGGCCGGACGCGAGCCCTCGCCGCCGACGCTCGGCGAGCAGCGGGCGGTGCTGCTTGAGCACTTCCGGCTCTCGCTGGCCGTCAACGAAGCAAGCGTCCGGCGCGGGCATGCCGAGCGTGTCACCGGACGCATGATGCGCAAGTTCGGGATCAAGTTCGCNNCAATCCGTGGATCTTCCGCCAAGCGCGGCAGATGATCGCGGGCGATGCGCCGACAGCACCGACGGTGATCGAGCAGCGTGATGTGCTTGAGAAGCACTATGGGCTGGCGATGGCCGTGCAGGGCGAGGATGTGGCCAGCCGAACGATGCGGAAGTTCGGGATTCGGTTTGCGACGCATCATCCTCGCGGGGAGGAAGTGCGGCGGGAGTTTATTGGGGTGGAGAATGTTGGGGATTGGCGGGGGGTTTTGGGGGGGTGGTAGGGGGGGGGGGCGGTCATTCGGCGGGACAGGGAGGCTGGTCGTGTTGCCGGGAGGGCGGAGGTGCGGTGGTG
>DHLW01000065.1 GCA_002405485.1 Phycisphaerales bacterium UBA4658 | reverse complement strand
ACCCGGCCAACGGCGAGAACGTCTTCTACGGCGAGTACCTCGGGAACGCGCAGGGCGAGGACGTGGTCGCGGGCATCCGGACGCCCAAGCCGGTTGAGGAGATGCCCAAGTGGAACAAGAAGGTGTATGACCAGCTCCTGAAGATCAAGGGCACGCTGGAGAAGCACTACAAGGAGATGCAGGACATCGAGTTCACGATCGAGCGCGGGACGCTGTACATGCTGCAGACGCGCACGGGCAAGCGGACGGGCCCGGCGGCGGTGAAGATCGCCTGCGACATGGTGAAGGAGCGGCTCATCGACGAGAAGACCGCGCTGCTGCGGATTCCCGCGGGCGACCTGACGCAGCTCCTGCTGCCGAGCTTTGACCCGAGCAAGAAGAAGGGCGCGACGCTTTTGGCCAAGGGGTTGCCGGCGTCGCCGGGCGCGTCGACGGGCAAGCCGGCCTTCACCGCCGAGGAAGCGGTGGAGCGTGCGCTCAACGGCGAGACGGTGATCCTGGTGCGGAAGGAGACGAGCCCCGAGGACGTGGAGGGCATGCACAAGGCCGAGGGGATCCTGACCAGCACCGGCGGCATGACCAGCCACGCGGCGGTGGTTGCCCGCGGGTGGGGCAAGTGCTGCGTGGCGGGCGCGGGCGCGATCATGATCAACGCCGACAAGGGCACGTTCGAGGTTGGCGGCAAGACGTATGGCCGGGACGACGTGATCTCGATCGACGGCTCGACGGGCGAGGTGTTCGCCGGGGCGATGCCGAAGGTTCAGCCGAAGCTGGGCGGGGACTTCGCGACGGTGATGAAGTGGTCGGACAAGTACCGGACGATCGGCGTGCGGACCAACGCGGACACGCCGGCGGACGCACAGCGGGCGCGTGACTTTGGCGCCCAGGGGATCGGTCTGACGCGGACCGAGCACATGTTCTTCGAGGGCGAGCGCATCAAGAGCATGCGGAAGATGATCCTCGCCGAGACGCAGACGGATCGGATCAGCGCACTCAACGAGCTGCTGCCGTATCAGCGGGACGACTTTGTGGGGATCTTCACGGCGATGAAGGGCCTGCCGGTGACGATCCGCCTGATCGATCCGCCGCTGCACGAGTTCCTGCCGCACGATGATGAGAATCAGGCGGAGCTGGCCAAGGCGATGGGTGTGTCGCTGGAGAAGGTGAAGCAGCGGGTGAGCATGCTGCACGAGATGAACCCGATGCTCGGTCATCGCGGGTGCCGCCTGTGCGTGACGTATCCGGAGATCCTGGACATGCAGGTGACGGCGATCGTCGAGGCGGCGATCATCTGCGCGGGCAAGAAGATCAAGGCGATGCCCGAGATCATGATCCCGCTGGTGGGGACCAAGAAGGAGCTGGCTCTGCTGCGGAAGGAGACGGAGCAGACGATCGAGAAGGTGACCAAGGCCCATGGCTTCAAGGGCAAGCTGGACATCAAGATCGGAACGATGATCGAGGTGCCGCGCGCCGCGCTGGTGGCGGATGAGATCGCGGAGGTGGCGGACTTCTTCAGCTTCGGGACCAACGACCTGACGCAGATGACCTTCGGCTTCAGCCGCGACGACATCAACAGCTTCCTGCCGGACTATCTGAAGCGGGAGATCCTGCCGCAGGACCCGTTCCAGTCGCTGGACCAGATCGGCGTGGGCGCGCTGGTGAAGCACGCGATCGAGCACGGCCGCAAGACCAAGAGCGACCTGAAGATCGGCATCTGCGGCGAGCACGGCGGCGACCCGTCGAGCGTGCACTTCTTCGCCAAGGCCGGGATGGATTATGTGAGCTGCTCGCCGTTCCGCGTGCCGATTGCTCGGCTGGCGGCGGCTCAGGCGGCGTTGATGGCGATGAAGAAGTAACCATTCCGCGGCATTCGGATTTCCAGGCGACCAGCCCCCGCGGGCTGGTCGCTGTGCTTTGACCCGGTCCCAGGGCCGATGGTCGATCGCGGCATCGCAGGGGACTGAGTTGGTCTGAACCTGATGACCACGAGCGGGCAGGGATGGTGAGGCAGAGGGTGTCTGGTAGGATTTTGAGTGGGTCTTTGGGGTGAGTGGCGTGAAATCCCGACATTCCCGATCGAGTTCGGCCGATATTCCGAGCGGACCCTTGGTCCGCGCGTAGAAGCGGGCGGAAGGCCTGAGCGCGTGCAGCGTTTTCGGACGCTGCGGGTACCATTGCCTTCTCGTGCGTTGGCCGCCGAAGCGGTCTGCGGATCGGGGAGGCGTGACAGCCGCGATGTGTAGACACCCGGGCGCCCGCGGCGCCCCTTGATGGAGCGATTGATCATGCGCATGAACTGGATGACCGCCGCCGCCCTTGTGACCACCGTGTGTACGGCTCAGGTTCTGGGTCAGGTGGCCGACGACGCCAAGGCGGTGCTGACGGAGTCGGCGAAGGCGATTCGGGCGACCACGGGCGTGACGTTCAAGGTCAAGAAGTCGGGCACCGGGATGCTCAAGGACATCATCGATTCGGATGGAACGGTGAAGTTCTGGAAGCCCGAGGGCGCGGCGAACGCGACGTGGATGGTCGAGGGCCGGGTGAAGCAGCCGGGCAAGCCGGACAAGAAGCTGCACGTGATGAGCGACGGCTCGAAGGCGATGTGGCTGGACTTTGACCAGAACATGCTCATGGAGCGCTCGGTGACCGACACCGCGGCGATTCAGGAGTTGAACCTGTGCCGGGAGATCCTGCTCAGCGAGTGGACCAATCCGACGCCGTTCAACCGCGAGCTCACGCAGTTTGCGAAGCTGACGAAGGTCGGCGTGGACAACGTGGGCGGGGTGGTCTGCGACATCGTCGAGGCGATGCCGGCGGCGGCGAACCGGAACGTGACGTGGGCGATCGGCGTGGCCGACAAGCTCCCGCGGCGCGTGGAGCTCGGCACCGGCAACGACGCGCAGAAGATCGCGATGATCACGGAGATCACGGATCTCAAGCCGGCGACGTTCACGGCCAAGGACTTTGAGATCGCCATGCCCACGGGCTTTACCAAGAGCCCGATGCCGGCTCCGGTGCAGCCGGTCCCGGCGCCCAGCGCCGCGCCGGTTCCCCCGGTGGAACTTGGTCTGAAGGTCGGCACTCCGGCTCCGTCGTTCAGCGGCAAGACCAGCGACGGGGCCGACGTGTCGCTGGAGAGCCTGAAGGGCAACGTCGTGGTGCTGGAGTTCTGGGGCACGATGTTCAAGGCCAGCACCGCCAACGCCGAGGCCATGAAGTCGCTCGCCGCCGAGGTGCAGGGCAAGAACGTCAAGATGTTGGGGATGTCCTGCCGGGAGATGACCGACGGTGCCGCCGCGGGCTGGTGGGCCAAGGCCGGCCTGCCGTATCCGATGGTCAGCAAGGCTGACAAGATCGCGGCGGACTACAAGGTTTCCGGGTATCCGACGTACTACGTGATCGGCAAGGACGGGAACATCTCGGCGTTCTTCCAGGACTTCCCGGGCACGGAGAAGCTCAAGGAAGCGGTGATGGCCGCATCGGCCAACTGATCCGAGTCGGCCCGAGCAGAGAAGATCTTTCCGCGACCCCGCCGACCGGCGGGGTCGCTCACTTTCCGGCCCGTGGCGGGCTCGGAAGCATGATCGGCCGTGGATAGCATCGCGGGCATGGCCAAGCGACAGGCGAATCCGTCGGCGGGGAACTCCTCGCGCACTCCACACCGGGCGATGTTCCCGGGGTCATTTGATCCGGTGACCTATGGCCATCTGGACGTGATCCGGCGCGGGCGCCGGCTGTTCGACGAGCTGGTGGTCGCGGTGGGGCGCAACCCTGGGAAGGACCCGCTGTTCTCCAGCGACGAGCGCGTGGAGATGATCCGCGAGCTGGTCCAGGAGCTGGTCCGCGCCGAGCCGGCCGAGGCCGAGGTCCGTGTGGAGAGCTTCGACGGGTTGACGGTGGACTTCGCCGAGCAGATGGGCGCGAGTGTGCTGCTGCGGGGCATCCGCAACCTGTCGGACCTGCAGAGCGAGGTGCAGCAGGCGCTGACGAATCGGCAGGTGGCCGGTCTGGAGACGGCGTTCATCGTGGCGGGACAGGACTTTGAGTACAACTCGAGCTAGCTCATCAAGCAGGTCACCGCGCTTGGCAAGGACCTGAGTTCTCTCCGGACCATGGTGCATCCGCTGGTGGTGCGAGCGCTCAGGCGGAAGAAGCGGGC
>DHLW01000196.1 GCA_002405485.1 Phycisphaerales bacterium UBA4658 | reverse complement strand
GGGGGCAGGCGGACTGTTGATCGAGGTGCGTTGTTGGCGGCAGCGTAAGGCGATCCCCGGTGCGCTCGGCATGCTGCGGCTCGATCGTGATTCCTGGGTCGGAGCGTTGCGCGGTGGTCTTGGGGTGAGAGCGTTCACGCGCTGGGCGCGGCGGGCGTCACCGGGTGTTGGTCGGGTTGTAGCCCTTGATCGCATGGCGGCGCGCTTCGACCGATGGATGCTCTTGCAGTCCCTGCAGCCGCCGTGCTCGGAACGCGTTGGGCCAGTGCCAGGCGAGCCGGCCCTTTGCGTGGTTCCAGCGCCGGACCGGGAGGAACTCGATGATCTTCCAGAATCCCGTGAGGGAGTTGTGCATCGGTCCGCCGGGGTTCGCGACGGAGGTTTGCTGGCGTACGCGCTGCAGTCGTGCCGCGTCGACGAGCAGACCATGGGCGACGGCTTCGTTGAGCATCCAGTCGAACGCGATCATCGCGAGCTGCGACTCCTTGGCCTCGTCGTAGCCCCCGCCGACATCGGAGTGAACGCCGGGAAACCCGAGCTCGACCACGTCGCGTCCGTCGGTTGTCACGGGGTCGGTCTCGAAGCGGTTTGCGGCAAAGATCGAGCGTCGCTCATCGATCGCGACGGCATGACGCACGACGCTGATGATGTCGTTGGACCGGGTGTAGGGCACGGTCTTCATGGCCGTGATCATGCCGAACGCACTCACAGTGTCCCAAACGCCGAGGAAGTCGACTTTGACCTCGCGTGCGAAGTGCTTTCGGACGGCGGCGCCGACGCGGAATCCGGAGCTTCGACCTTCAGCATCTTCGGTGAGCGACTGCCAGACATATGCGGCGAGGTTCCGACTCTCCGGTCTTGGCAAGCCGAAGGCCTTGATCGCCGACGCGATGACCCGTGCGGTGTACGCCCCTCGGCTGAATCCAAAGAGCATGATCCGGTCGCCCGGCTGCCAGGTCTGGATGAGGAACTCATACGCGGCCAGGAAGTTGTCTCGGATGCTCAGCCCCGTCGCCTGATCGAAGGCCTTTCGGACGAGCTTTCGGGTCATCGTAAGCATCTGCGGATCCAGGATCGTGCCGACGCCGGTGTCGTAGTAGACGATCTGGCTCGCGGGGTCGTGTCGCTGAGCGACCTTGGCCAGTCGCAGCACGTTGGTGGGGTGCCCGCCCAGATCGTTGCCCGTTCCGTCGCAGCAGATCACGAGGTTTCGGGGCATGTCTGGTCCTTCGGTGGGCGATGCCTCTGAGTAAGCCGCGTGTCAACGCGGCGAAGCGATCGGCGAGGGCTCGGTGACTTCCACCCGGTCTCGGAGAAGGTCCCAGCGGAGCGATCGTGCGACCATGGGGGTTGGCTTGCGCTCGTCGTAGAGGGTGACCCGGCTGCCATCATTGCTGCTCGCCGACGCGACGCCGGAAACGGCGTCGTACACCAGCCGATCGCAGAGCAGCTTCTGCGTGCCGCTTTCGGCAAACACGGCGCCGACGGCCTCGGCCCGCTGCAGCTCCGCCGATCGTGCTTCCAGGCCGTCGCCTCGCAGATTCAGATAGGCGTCCATCTGGCTCGCGACGATTCGGGTCGCTTGCGTTCCGCCCAGCGGCAGATGGACGAGTTCGGTGTCCTTGGTCATGCGGAGCAGGCCGGAGTTCCGATCCAGCGTCATGCGCTCGGCCCAGGTCAGCCGCGACGTGCCGCGCGACCCGCCGGCGGCGATCGGCGACGTGTCGGGCTGGTTTTCGCGCGAGGTCGATGACCCAGACTGCTTCTGGTCGCGAACGATCGCTCGTCCGGCTCCGGGAATCTCGACGGTTCCCGCGACGTCGTCGGCCAGGATCCGTGGCCCCTCCATGTAGAGCACCTGCTCCAGCACGCGATCCCCGATGGTGATCGGGCGATTGGCGTCGTCGGCGCTGGCGATGGTGCTGATCGGCCGGGCGTACCGACGCATTTCCACCGTCGCGTTCGCCGCGCCGTCGCGTTCGACGGCCGCGCCGACCGCCTCGGCCTTGAGCAGCGCCCGCTCCCCGGCGGCGAGCCCGCTCCCCCCGGATCGGCCACCCAAGGGCGTTTGCTCGCCCGCGGGCGTGAGCCAGAGATTGAGCCGCTCGGCCTTGATCGTCTGCTGCCGCAGCGCGCTGGCGGCCATGACCGTCGTGTCGCCGGCGCACTCGACCGTCCCGCGGGCGTTGTTGAAGAGCATGCTCTTGGTCCAGGTCGCACGCACGTGCGTCTGGTCGTCGGCAAGGCCCGACTTGGGCGACTGCACATGCTCCATGGCGCCCTCGCCAAAGACCAGCAGCGTCCCGGCGGCGTCATCCAGGGACATCTGCGTGCCCAGGATGGTCGATCCGTCGCGCGAGAGCGCCACCGGTTGCCCCGTGAGGTCGACCGTTCGCAGCAGCGGATTGGCCCGCACGCGATCGGCACGAGCGCTCACGCCGTCGATCCTGTCAAACGCCGTCTGTCCATCGCACAGCACATCAGTGACGACCACGCCCTCGGCCGGATCGCGCGTCATGACCGCTTCCAGACTCGCCGTCGTGAGCGTTGCTTCGGGGGTGGCCGCCCGAACGCCTCCGGTCGCGACCGCTCTCACCGGGTCGCTCTCGTTCGCGTCGATGCGCGACGGCTGGAACTGCACCACGATCTCGCGCGCGGCGACCATCGGATCGCGCACGGGGCCCGCGCGCGAGGCCTCAACCACGCGAGGCCCGGCGATCGCCGAAGCGTTCCCTACGACACGAACCCGTTTGAGCGCGGATTCCTGCGTGCCCACGGGCATGAACTCGGCCTTGAGGAAGTCGCCGCCGATCGTCGACAGTTTGTCCTTGGCCAGCACGTTGCCATTGAACTGGGCCCAGTCCAGCGCGCCCGAGATCCGGCCGTTGCGAAGCCGGAACTGGAAGTCCATCTGGTCCGTCCAGGTGATCTGGCGGATAAGGGCCGCGGGATCGACCGAAAGCTCCGGCGGGGCAGGCGGTCCGACGAACGCGAACGCCGCTCGCTGCTCACGCAGACTCATCAGCGAACCGCCGCCCGCGGCGTGACCCAGCCCGGTCCCGACGTCGATCCGCACCCCGGCGGCGATGATCTGCCCCGCATCGGGCACCCGTGCAATCACCCGAGATCCCGCGTCCGAGCTTCCCGAACCAGACGATCCGGAGGCGATGAGCGCCAGCATCCGCTTGGTCGCGGCGTACTCGATCTGTGCACAGGTGATGTTCGCCCGGGTCTCCTTGTCGGTCAGTTGCACACGCTCGCGTCCGCCCGGACGATCCGCGTCGAACCGTGCGGCGAAGTGATTGCCGTCTTCCAACTCCGGCGTTGGCCCCTCGATCGGACGCATGACCAGCGGCCCGGTCCAGCGCATGACGATGTCCTCATCGCCAGCGGACACGAACACGCTCGGCCTCTCTGAGAGCGGAGGCGTCGCCGCGGGCGATGATGCCGACGCGTTTCCGGGAACCGCACCCGCTGTCGACGCGCCATGAGCATCAGACTGAGCCGTCGTCGCACTCGGGGCCTCCGGGATGGTGGAAGGGGCGTCCGCTGATGCACTGGCGGGCTCGGCGGAGGAGGGTGTTCTGCTTGGCCAGACGCCGAACGCATTCTCCGGGAGCGCGTTGTCGATCAGACGAAGAAAAACGTCCAGCGTGTCCGCCGTGAGCACCCTGCCCGCCTGGGTCACCGTCAAGTCGCCCACGATCGTGGTCTGATACTGGTCGACCTTGGGGGATGAGGCGCTCTGGGCCACCTCGGCCGAGGCGCGCACCTCGCTCGCCGGGGGCGAGTCGGCGCCAGTCGCCTGCGCGTTTCCAACCGAAGCCGGGCCGGAGGTCTGATTCGCGGGGGAACTCGGCGACGCCTCGGCGGACGCCCGAGCGTGCGTGCCGGCGCGACGATCCGTTCTGATGTTCGGGTTGTACCGCACGAACCTGCCGGTCGTCTGCAGCAACTCGATTCGAGAGCGAACCTGGTTCACGCCCACGAGCAGCCCATCACCCTCCATGAGCAGGTTCCGTGTCGAGACGGTGAACGTATCGGTCGTGCTGGCCCGCAGCAGAACCGCATCAAAGTCCACCGAGTCCATGGCCATAAGCACGCCCGGCTCCTCGCGATCCGGATCCACCGGAACGTTCAGCCCGGTGCCCGACGGTCGCGGAGGAAACACTCGAATGAGCACGTTCCCGAAGAACCGCCCGCTCTCGATCTCGGCTTGGCCGCCGAGCGCGGTTGCTGTCGTGCCCGATCGCTTGATCTGCCCGCCGTCGGCTCGCACGTGCACGATTCGGCCGTCGCGCATGTACAGCCATGCCCGGGGCTGGTCGACGCGATAGTTGCCCTGCCCCATGGGATCGAGCTTGGCATAGGCAAGTTCGGAGGAGAGCCGTCCGGGTTGCTTCTTGTCCTCCATCTGGATTCGGCCGTTGACGCTGCCGCCGATGTCCTGCACCCCGTCCGGGGAGGGTGGCGAACCGATGTCCACGACATTCCCGGGGAGTGCGCCAGTCGAGGGCCCACGCCGAGAGCCGACCGCGACAAAGAGTGCGATGCCCGCGCCGATCAACCCAAGCGCGACGGCCACGAGCGTGCCGGTCGTCCGTGCCGAGGGGGGTGTGCCTCCGGACGAACTCTTCCCGCCCTCGCCGCGGGATCTCCGTGTCGACATGCCGGGAATGCTACCGCGTCGACCCTGGCGACGCTTCAGACCTGAGACAGGCCAGCGAGCGACCGGTCGTCGTCAACGGATGTCCTCGATGGAATCGAGCAGGCTCAGAGCCGCCGGTCGGATGGGACAGCATGCCCCTCTGCGAAGTGCGACTGCAGGAACTTGGCCACATAGTCCACGATCGACTGACACTCCGGAATGTCCGGATTGGTGGTCGCACCCATGGGCTCAAATCTCATGCCGCTGAAGCGGATCACGGCGTCATCCAGAGACAACCCGTACTGCAGGGCCAGTGAGAACGCCCGGCAGAACGCCTGGCACATCCCGCTCATCGTCGACCCTTCCTTGGCCATCTTGATGAAGATCTCGCCCGGGCGTCCGTCCGGATGCAATCCGATCGTCAAGTACCCCTCGTGCCCGTTGATGCAGAACTTGTGCGTGATCGAGGATCGTGTCTCGGGAAGAACCTGACGGTGTGCAACCATGCGCTCCAACCCACCTCTCGCCGCATCCTGCGGCCTTGGGCTCGCGTGTCCAACGCGAGCGGTGCATCACAAGCCTGCCAACTGGACTTTCAGGACCACTCGACGAACATGCCGCCCGACGACCGTCCACCGGCAATCGGACCACAGAGACCTCGGCTATCGGTTCGCCCCCGAGGACGCCGCGAGAATACCGCGCTCGCTCCCGCGGTGCAAGTTCTCACACACCGGATCTTCACAGTCGAGCGCTTGTGCACAATCGACAGCACCCGATGCCTTCATCCGTATTCGACTAGCGCTTCTTCCGGGAAATCGCGGTCGGCATCACCAATCCCGCCTCTGCCAGCAGGGGCTTCCATGCCTCCGCGATCGGTGCGCCGATCTCGGAGAACCGCCCGCTTTCCACCTTCTGGATAAGCGCCATGAGATCCTGGCCGGAGTATGCGTGCGTCAGCCCGCCGTGCGATGGTCCGGGCACTCGGGCGGCCTTTCGGATCGTGTCGAACGTCTTCGCGGAAATCCCCGCCGCGTCGATGAGTTCGCCTTTGGTCCACGTCGGTCCGGCGTCGCCGTTCGACACGCTCGTGTCGTGCTCAGGGTCGTACCCGCGTGCTCGTTGCCCTCGGCCCATGCCGCAAGGGTAGCCAAAGCGGCTTCAGTGGGGCTGACGCGTGCCACGGCGCCGCCACCGCCATCGCGGATGGAGTTCACTCCTGCACGCGCTCCACACGACGAACTGCCGAGAGCAGGGCCAGGTCACGGAGTCGCTGGACCGGGAGCGATCCGATGACCACACGAACCTCCGCGTGCTCGCTCTCGACGCGCATGCCGAGCGCCCGGATCGCCGCCAGGACCTCGGGCGTCAAGCGACTCACGAGCACCACGATTCGGACGCGCTGAGCCGATGTCGGCTCGACGCTTGCGGTGGAGAGCCCGAGCAGATCGTCAGCGAGAGTGACCTTGACCTTGTCCTCGCGTGCGATGGACTCGATCGCCGCGCTGGCCTTGGCACGCAGTTCGACGAGCGTCGCCCCTCGGGCCTGCATGTCGACCGTCGGGTCGCCAAGGGTCTGGCACGCCCTCGTGAGCTCGCGCCGCGGCTCTTCCGTCGCCCTGGTGTCCGCATCGTCGATTCCGATCGGCGGCAGTGGCGCACAGGTGATCCGCCGCGCCCCTTCCAGGTCGTCTGCCATGGCGAGCTGCGTCGCACCCAGCAGGCGCAGCCAGGCGACGTCGCTCACGCGGTGCAGCGTGCGATCCATTGATCTGCCCCGCGACGTCTCGGCTCCAAGAGCCAAGGCGGCCAGTTCGGTCATTCCCGATCTTGATCCGAGCACGTCCTCCCCAGGGCGGCGATGCTCCCTCGCATCCGACAGAGTGCCTGGCAAGGCGACTTCTCGCGCGGGCGGATCGCTCGGCGGGATCGGCGCGGCTGGGCGGACGAGTTCCCCAGGCGTGGGATTGCCGTCGGCCCCGCCGAGGGCATCACCTCGTCGAGCGCTGGGCTTGGGCATGGCCGTTGGCGCCGGGCTTGCCGCCGCGGGCATGCGTGCCGTTGCCGGCATGGGTGCCGCAGTCGGTGCAGGCGGTGCCGTCGTCTTCTGCTCCGGCGGTGTCAATGCCCGTCCAAATGCCAGGTCGTCGCGGGAGGTCGAGTGTCCGAGAGAGTCGTCTCCCGGGGACGGGCCCGCGATCTCTCCAGTGCGCAGCCGCTGCAACGCCTCGGCCTTCAACGTCAGCACGCGCTCCGTGGCAGTCGCCTGGTCCGCGGATACCCCGGCGCGGTCGCTCGGCTCCGCGCCGTTGTCCGCGCCGATCGGACCAAAGAACCCCTCCCAGTTGGTCTGGTCCGGCAACTCCACGGGCACGTGCACCAGCCGAGGCTTCCCGCCGAGCGTGACACGGAGCTTGTCGACCGCGACAAACGAGGTGTACTGGCTCATCACGTTGAACTCTTCGCCAAGAGCGACGATCTGCGACTTGACGTCAGGGTTGGGCGTGCCGGTCTGCATGCCCACAAGGTCCAGCCCCATGAGCGCGTCGATCTTGGCGCGGGCCCAGAGCACCGGAAGCGACGAGTGCTGGGCGCTGCGCGCCGGGAGGGTCAGCGGGATGGTCCGCTCCCAGGGGCCGCGGCCGGTCTGTCCTTGGATGGTCACCGAGCCGCTGCCGGCGTTCTGGTATCGTCCCAGGATCGTCAGGGGGCGATTGTCGAAGAGATCGGGGATGTTCGAGAGCTCCGGCAGCACGTCGGTCGGCGCGACGCCGTTGAACGTCACCCGGATGTCGGTGAGCACCGGCGTGCGCGTGCGACGGTTGAAGCGCTCGATGCTGGAGGCGATGTCCTTCTCCGCCGTCCGGCCGATGTACACGAACTCCGGCTCGCCCCCGCCAACCCGCGCCATTTCCTCGACGAGCCAGCGGTTCACGCTGTTGCCGATGCCGAAGCTGAACACACGGGTGGTGCTGCGATGACGCTTGATCGCGTCGATGATGGCCATGTCGTTGCCGACATAGGCGTCGGTCAGGAACATGACGATGCGCAGCGGGCGCACGGGCTCTTCGCCGAGGGCGGCGCTGCGGACGTTCAGCAATCGCTGGCCATCCTGGGTCGACCACGCGCCGGTGAGCGTGAGCGAGAGTCTCACGTCCGGGCGCTGCATGTTGGCGTGGGCCTTCTTGAGATAGGACTCCGGCAGCCGGAACGACGAGCACTGCAGGAGCAGCCCGTCGCGGACCCTGATCGTCGGCGTCACGGTCGTGCCATCGGCCTCCATGCGTTCGCTGTCGAATGCGCCGTCATCGACGGTCACGACCACTTCCCGCCCGTCTGCTGGCAGGTCCGCCAGTTCCGCCGGAGTCAGCGGCCGAGTGCTTCGATCGTCCCGCGGCTGGCCGAGCGCCGCCTGGATCGCCTTCATCATCTCCGTTCCGCCGGCGCCGCGCTGACGCTGCAGCATCCCGAGCGCCTCGGCCCGATTCGCCGGCGTGTTCGGGCGCAGGTCCGGCCACAGCACCTGCGTGTGCCCGGCGAAGGTGATCACGTTGAATCGGTCCAGCGGTCGCATCGACTCGATCGCTTCGTGCATCAGCCGCTTGCACGCCTCCATCGGCTCGCCGTTCATGGAACCCGAGGTGTCCACGACGAACACAAGCTCACGCGGAACGG
Source organism: Phycisphaerales bacterium UBA4658 (assembly GCA_002405485.1). Taxonomy (GTDB): domain Bacteria; phylum Planctomycetota; class Phycisphaerae; order Phycisphaerales; family UBA1924; genus UBA4658. The sequence goes on along the minus strand of DHLW01000196.1, from coordinate 8,316 downwards.
CCTGCTCGTCGCTCACACGCGCCGGCGGATCCAGTTGGATCGCCACAAAGCCGCCCCTGCCGCCTACGCCGTTGACCTGGCCCGGCTCGTCCAGCCCTCCGGCGTGCACGAACACCCGGTCGCCGATCTGGTCATCGACCTGCCTCCACCTGAGCACGAAGTCCCTGTTCGGAATCTCGCTCAGCCGCTCGAGGGCGATGCTCATCCGACGCGGCAGGCCGTCCTCGTCGCTCTTGAGCGTTGTCCGCGTGATCCGGTGCATCGGCGACTCCAGGTCCAGAATGCCCGGGCCACCCGTGTCCAGCATCACCGAGATCGACAGGTCGTGCCCCGCACGCGTTCCCGGTCGCGTGGGCATCGGCGTGATCCGATCCGCGTCGGGCACCTGATCCGTCGGTTGTGCAAACGGCCCTCCGGGTCCAGCCTCGGGGGCCTGATGACCGGGCTGAAGAGCTTCGGGCGGCGGGAGATGGAACCAGCGCCCGCCGACGTGCCCGAAGCCGTCCTTGCGGAACACCCCAGACTCGACCGAGCCGTCGGCGTAGCGGCATTCGATCTTGAAGTACGCCAGATCGGTCAGGGCATTGGCAGGCGGCAGCACCGGGGTGGCGCCGTTGATCGCGGCGTTCAGGAGTCGCTCATCCACTCCCCGATCGCTCCGAGCGATCGCCTCGCCCCGGCCCACGACGCGCACGCTCGCCGGCCCCAGCAGCACCACGCCGCGGCGCGGCTCAACCTTGAGCTTCGCCGGCGCGTCCTCCCCGGGTTCCGCCGTCGGCTGCACTTCGAGGATCGCCGGAGCGGTGGAGCCGCCGGGGATGTACCGCGGGCCCACGACGGTCGGGAAGTCGAACTGGAAAGCGCCATCACGCTCGGTGACGAGTTCCACATAGCTGATTTCGATGTCGATCGTCGCGCCTGGTTCGATGTTGGCGATCGACTGCGTGAAGATGTTGGGCCTCTCCTGCTCGAGCAGACTCGCGACGCGCCCGGCGTCCCTTGCCGCCTCATAGATTCGGCGTGCCTGCTGCCGCTCCTTCACCTCGCCGACGATCACGCGATCGCCGATCGTCATCATCATGCGGTCCACGCCCGCCTTGTGCGAGAGCGGAAACGTGTACACCGCCTCGATCTTGTCGGCGTGGGTGTTGTGGTACTTCTGGGTGAGCGTGACGCGCGTGAAACGCCCGCTGATCTCGACCTTGACATCCGTGTGCCTGAGCGTGCAAGGGCCGAGCAGGTTCCCATCCCGGTCGAACGCGTCCAGCCGCCCGCCGTCCGGAGCCATGACGACACGAGCGTCAGCCGCAACGGCCTTGGACACGACCTGCAAGGTCGTGGGGAGCAGGAACGGAAGCAGCGCGGCGAACGCGACCGCCGCCGCCGCAAGCGGGGAGTACCGATTCATGACCACCCTCCGAATGACCGCGATCACCGATCGCGGGTGAGGTGTGCCTGATCGCAGCGACGCGTGTGAGGTGGACGGGTCTTGCCGGGTGGCGTCTGGTGCACCGGCCTGGGCCGACAGGGACGCGAGCAGCCGGTCGCGGCCGGCCGACGCCTTGTCCGCGTGCACGCGATGCCACTGCCGAAGAAGATCGTCGAGCGCGTCGGTTTCCGAGTGCGAATCGGCCGCGATGGGAGTGGGGGAGCCTGAGAGATTTGCGCTTCGCGCCGATGCGTCGTCCGGATCGGGCGGATTCGGCGGACTCGGTGACGGTGTCGAAGGGTCGTGCGGACGGCTCATGGCTTCACAGCTCCCATCAGCGTGCCGAGATGCTCCTTGGCCCGGTTCAGCAGCTTGTAGAACCCGCTGCGCGACAGCCCGAGCGTTGCACTTGCCGCTTGAATCGGATCGGCATCGAGGTAGTACAGGTGGATCGCCAGCCGCTCCTCGTCGCTGAGCTCGTCGATCGCCGCGGTGAGCCGATCGAGGGCTTCGCTCCGCTGGGCCGCATCCTGCGGAGCGGGTTCGACGGGCGATGCCGGCAGTTTCCCGTCGTGCGTCATGCCGACCTCCGCGGCGGCGTGCTCGTGTGCATGACGCCGCCCGGCGGCGCGGCGTCGTTCCGAGCAGACGTGCCGAGCGATCGCATACAGCCATCCCCGAAGGCCGGAGGGATCCGCAACCTCGTGCAGCAGGCGATACGCGCGAATGAAGGTCTCTTGAAGGGCATCGTCGACATCGCTCGGAGAAGCACACAGCCGGAAGCAGACCGCACGAATCACCGGCGCATGCCGGTCGTAGATGCGGGCAAAGGCCTGATGCCCGGCGTGACGAGTTGTCGTCGACGCCAAGGGGTCGTTCCTGGCCGCCAGAGCGGCTTGGACGTCGCGGGCATCATCACTCATCTGTGAACTCATGGCCGCCGAGGATGGACCGTCTCCACGAACACACGACAAAGCGCGTCGTTCACCCGGTTGGTGGGCAAATCGCTCCCAACGACCGTTTGTGCTCGTATGGGTATACCGACAGGCTCGCCCGACTGCGGAGCCGAAGGGGCCGACGAGACATCAATCAAGAGACTGGTCTCCGTCCACGATCATGGCCGTGCTCGATCGGACCTGAGCGGTCCGCGGAGGTCGCAAAGAGAGGGCTATAGGACCCGAACATCATCCGACTTTGATGCGTCATTGAGCGCACAAAGAAGGGGCTGGGCCTCAAGGGGGGCAAAAATAAAAATCCCGGGTGTGACCGGTCAGTTCACACCCGGGTCGAGGACATGTCTGCCCTCTCTCGCCTCTCTCTCACTCCGATTGCTCCCCTGAGCCGTGTCTCTCTCTCCAATCTCTCTCGCGCCTCTCTCTCTCCATCCTGACCCCGGGGAGGCAAGGACTTGGGATCGGCAATTGGAGGGCTCAGTGCAATCAGAAAAGGCAGAACTAATCTACCGTCTTTAGGGGCTGTGTCAAGGGCAAAGGCCAGTTTTATCAGATATCGGACGAATTGTGTGTTCTTGGTCGGTGGCTGTCGTTTCCAGTGCATTTCTCATGCTTTTCCCGGAACTTCGGACGAACTTCGGGCCGTAGAACCAGCATTTCGGCACCAAAATCGTCCGAAAAGGGCCGCCTGAGTGGATCGCCGGTTTTGGGGGGCGGTTCGCACCGCGGGGCGCAGATTTCGACGCTCGCATCGGAGATCGCGGTTCATTCGCGTCGCCCATTCTCAGACCAGAGCGGGGGCTGAACGGCCTTGGCTCGCCTTTGTACCGCGCAGTTTCTGCTGAACTGATTTCAGAGCAGGTCGCCAAAGACCAGTGGATAACTCTTGTCCGCCGATGACCTCGTGGAGTGTGGCGCCGGGCAAGGCACTGTCGCGTTCCAGGGTGGAGGGGCGGACTGAATCCGCCCTTCGACGGATCAGCTCCGTGCTGGGGTGAGCAACTGTTCCGGGCTCTGGAGGAGCTTGATGATCTCCGCGAGCGCGAGGGCGGCGGTGGCTCCATCCACGACTCGGTGGTCGCAGGCCAAGCTGAGCGGGAGCAGATTGCCGACGAAGATGCCCTGGACACCTCCGACATCGCGCACGACCGGTCCGGGGCGGGCACGACCAACGGCGAGGATGGCAGCCTCGGGATAGTTGATGATTGGTGTGGCAAAGCGGCCGGCGTGGCTGCCGACGTTGCTGATCGTGAAGGTCGAGCCCATGAGTTGCTCGCGGCTGGCCGACCGATTTCTCGCGGCCTCGGCGAGGTGGACGATGTGCCGACCGATCTCGAGCACGCCGAGCGCATCGCAATCGCGGATCACCGGCACCATGAGTCCGCTGTCGGTGTCGGTGGCGATGCCCAGGTGCACCGCCCTGTGCTGGACGATGGCCGCGTCGTAGGCGGGGTCGCCGGGCTTCTCGTCGACGGTCGCGTTCATGGCCCGGAACGGCTCGCGTGTCAGCACGCGACAGACGGCCGCGGCGACGAATGGGAGGAAGCTGAGCTTCTCTCCGCTTGCGGCGCCGAGCTTTCGGCGGAGCTGATCGAGCGTCGAGACGTCGGCCTCGTCCATGACGTTGAAGTGGACCGCCTGATTGACGCTTTCGCGCAGGCGATTGGCGATCGTTCGTCGGACGCCGCGGAAGGGCACGCGGATGCTCTCGGAACCCGCGGGGAAGCTCGGGACCTCTCGACGCGCCGGCTTTGGACCCGGTGAAGAGACCGGGGTCTCGATTGCAGCGGATGATGGCGAATGAAGGGGCGTGCGTTCGGGGAGAACAGGGGCCTGGGATGGGCGGGCGGGAGCCGGCCTGGGCTGCGGCGTGCTTCGGACGGCAGCGGTGTCGCGCACGTCCTTCTCCAGCACCCGGCCGCCGATGCCGCTGCCCGAGATCGCATCGATGTCCACGCCAAGGTCGCGAGCGAGTCGGCGGACGGCGGGTGTCGCCAGGGCCTTGCCTGGCGCGGCGCTCACACCCGCGAGCGCACCGCCGACCTTGCCCACCACCGTGCCCTCGTCCTCGCGCTCGGGTTGCGGCGCCGGCTTGGCGCCGTTGCTGGAGGGTGCGGAGACCGGGACCGGCTTGCTGGGCTTGGGCTCAGTCGCGACGGGCGCGGCGAGCGGCTGGGATGCTGGCGACTGAGGCCGGGAGTCGGCGTGCTCGGCGTAGGTCACGAGCGGCTCTCCCACCTTGAGGATCTCGCCGGGCTTTCCGTGCAGCGCGCCGATCACGCCGGCACGCGGGCTCGGGACTTCCACGAGCGCTTTGTCGGTTTCCATGTCGGCGAGGATGTCATGTTCGTTCACCTTGTCGCCGACCTTGACGCGCCAGGCGATCAGTTCGGCCTCGGCGACGCCTTCGCCGAGGTCGGGAAGGATGAAATCGTTGGGGTTGCTCGATGCGTGCTTGTGATGCGACATGGGCGGACTCGTCTCCGATAAACGCGCCAAGGGTGTCCATGAGGATACCACCCCGCCTGCCGACCATGCGCTTGGGCTGGCAACTCTCAGATTTTCCCCGGGTTGACGGCCAATCGACTGCGGATCTCCGCATCGAGTTGGCTGGAGGCCATAAGCCTGCGCGATGGCCTGAGGATGCGCCCTTTGTTGATGGGCTCGATGCGGTGCCGGGTGTACGTCGAGCAGCCACGTGCATGTCATCGAGCACGAGGCCTGCGTGTAGAAGCCGGAGCGGACCGCAGGATCGTGCAGGCAAGCCGGATCAGGGTTTGCGATCTCTGAACACTCGCTTTGGGATGTGCTGCCTTCGCAGACGCATCAGAACCTTTTGGCACATGTGCCCAAGAGCAGACGCGAGGCCTCCTGCTTTTCCGAGGACTGCGGACTTCAAGAGGCTCGGGTCAAGCTCTGCTCGTGAGCGAAAGGCACGGGTTCTCTGGCGTTCAGTTTGACATTTGCGCGAACGACGGCATACTTCCTGCCGCATGACCTTGCGACCGTCCATGTCCTGTGCACGCATGTTCGCTCAGCGCACGCCTCTGGCGGGCTGTCGGGCGTGCTGTTGCTGCTGCTGTGGGCAGACCGACGGACGGCTTTGCGAGTGTTGTTGCTCCTGCCGGTAAGCGGCTCTTGAAAAGAGCGCGAACCAGCGCGTGCGACACCTGAACCCGCGAGGCCGAGCCCGCGGGTTTTTCATTTTCCACTGTGTTTGCTGAAGAAAGCCGTCAAGAGGTGCGAGCCGTTCTCGCACGTCCGAGGGTACATCGATCGTGCGACTGCCTGTGCTCCAAACGCAGCCCGAGGACGCCCCGACGGGGTCAGAAACGAGCGAGCCGCGCGTACCGCCGGACACAGACGTCACGGCGCCGCCCGAGCGAATCTTGTCGTGGGCAAGAGCCCGATTCGGGCCGCGCATGATCGTGACGACCGGATTCGGAATGGAAGGATGCGTGCTGATCGACATGCTCTGGGAGCAGAGCGACGGTCGCGACCTTGTGGTGCACTATCTCGACACGCACTTCCTCTTTCCAGAGACACACGCGCTCCGCCGCCGGCTGGAACTGCGATATCCGGGGCTGGTGTTCGTGAATGCGGGCGTGTCGCTGACGCCCGAACAGCAGGAACAGCAGCATGGGCCGCGGCTGTGGGAGCGGAATCCGGACCTTTGCTGCGCGATCCGCAAGGTCGAGCCGATGCGGAACCTGCTGTCGGGGGCGGAAGCGTGGATGACGGCTGTGCGACGGTCGCAGTCTGCGGCAAGGTCGAACATTCAGACGGTCGGTTGGGACGCGCAGTTCGGCGTGATCAAGATCAACCCACTCGCGTCGTGGAGCCGCGAGCAGGTGTGGGAGCACGCGATTGCTCGCGGCGTGCCGTACAACGAGCTGCACGAGAAGGGATACCCGAGCATCGGTTGCACGCACTGCACCCGGATCGTTCCTGGGGCGAAGGTGGCGGCGTACTCGCGTGAGGGACGCTGGGCGGGGACGACCAAGACCGAGTGTGGTCTGCACTTCAAGAGCGCGGGCGAGGGAATCTGAGCCGCACGCTGGGAGAAACACGATGAGCACACCCGCGGGATCCGAACCATCCAAGGTCGAGCTTGCCAAGTCGAAGGGGAACGCGCTGCGCGGCACGATCGCGCAGACGCTGGCCGACCCCGCCGCGGACAGCTTTGCGGACGATGACAAGCAGCTCCTGAAGTTTCACGGCATCTACCAGCAGGACGACCGCGAGAAGCGACACGCCGAGGGGGCGACGGGCAAGTCGTACTCAATGATGATCCGGCTGACGATCCCGGGCGGGGCGCTCTCCGCGGCGCAGTATCTTGCGCTTGACGCGATCGCGGACCGGTATGCCAACGGGACGCTCCGTCTGACGACGCGGCAGAGCATCCAGTACCACGGAGTGCTGAAGGACAATCTGAAGGCCACGATCGCGGAGATCAACAGAACGCTTCTGTCGACGCTGGCGGCGTGCGGCGACGTGCAGCGGAACGTGATGGCGTCGCCCGCGCCGTTTGCTGATGAGGCGCACCGGGCCGTGCAGGCGATGTCGAGGGCGCTGGCCAGGGAGCTTGCGCCGGCGACCGGGGCGTATCACGAGATCTGGCTCGATGGGGAGCGGCTGGAACTCGGGGGCGAGGAGGAGCCGTTCTACGGAAGGCAGTACCTGCCGCGCAAGTTCAAGACGGGCGTCGCGCTGGACATCGACAACAGCATCGACATCTACACGTACGACTGCGGGCTGATCGCGGTGACGCGCGAGGGGCGCGTGATCGGGTACAACCTGGTTGCGGGCGGCGGACTGGGCATGACGCACAACAAGCCCGACACGATCGCCCGCATGGCAAGCGTGCTCGGATTCGTCGAGCCGGCGCACGCGGTGGAAGCCGTTCGGACGGTGGCGGCGGTGTTCCGCGATCATGGGGAGCGATCCGATCGGCGGCACGCTCGGCTGAAGTATCTGATCGAGTCGTGGGGGGTACAGAAGTTCATCGATGAGATTCATGCTCGCGTGTCCTGGCGTCTTCAAACGCCGGCGACGACGCCGGCACCGCGCCAACTCGATCACCTCGGGCTGCACGAGCAGGGTGACGGGAAGTGGTTCTACGGCGTGTTTGTCGCCAACGGCCGAATCACGGACGCGGGGCCTGTTCGATATCGATCCGCGCTTCGGGCGATTGCGCGGAAGATCGGGGCGGATATCCGGCTGACGCCGATGCAGAGCGTCCTGTTCATCGACCTGGACGCGGGGCAGGTGCGGCGCGTGCTGGACATTCTGGCGGAGCACGGGGTGAAGACGGTGGAGGAGCTGTCGCACGCGCGTCGATGGTCGATGGCGTGTCCGGCGCTTCCGACCTGCGGGCTGGCGCTGACCGATGCCGAGCGGCAACTGCCGTCGGTGATCGATGAGCTGGAAGAGGAGTTCAAGGAGCTTGGGATCCAGGACGTGCCGCTGACGATCCGGATGACGGGGTGCCCGAACGGGTGTGCTCGGCCGTACAACGCGGACATCGGATTTGTCGGCCGCAAGCCGGGGGTGTACCACGTGTTCGTCGGCGGCGGCTTGGGCGGTGATCGACTTGCGGATCTCTTCGCGGCGGACGTTGCGGTCGGATCGATTCCGGATGTGCTTCGGCCGTTGCTGACACGCTTCAGGGCCGATCGGACGGCGGATGAGAGTCTCTCGGATTTCTACAGGCGGATCACCGGCAGAACGGAGCGTCGAACGCTCCTGACGGGCAAGGAGTCGCCGACGTCGGCGCTTGTGGAGCTCACGGTGTCGGGCAAGTAGCACGGCTGGCGGACGCGGTTTTGATTGCAACAGAAGCAGGAGCGGATCATGGCACAGGTCACGGAGCGAAACGGGGAGCGGACTGGTTCGAGCGTGCACGCTCGCGTGTATGGCAATCTTGCGGAGTGC
>DHLW01000157.1 GCA_002405485.1 Phycisphaerales bacterium UBA4658 | reverse complement strand
GCCCTCGACCACGTCCACGGTGGTGTCCTGGCTCTTGCCCTCTTCGATGGTGATCACGCCGTCGGCGCCGACCTTGGCAAACGCCTCGGCGAGGGTCTTTCCGATGACCGGATCGTTGTTGGCGCTGATGGTGGCGATGTTCTGGATGTCACCGCTCTTGGGCGACCGATCGACCGGCTTGGCGAGCTTGCGGATCTCGTCACCGGCGACGTCCACAGCTTTCTTCATCCCGCGGACGAGCTGATTGGCGTCCACGCCGGAGGAGACGTACTTCAGACCCTCGCGGAAGAGCGCCTCGGCGAGGACCGTCGCGGTGGTCGTGCCGTCGCCGGCGTCGTCGGAGGACTTGCTTGCCGCCTCCTTCACGAGCCGGGCGCCCATGTTCTGGGCCTTGTCCCGGAGTTCGATCTCCTCGGCGACGCTCACGCCGTCCTTGGTGACCTGGGGTCCACCCCAGGACTTATCCAGAATCGCGTTTCGACCGCGGGGCCCGAGCGTGCTCTTGACGGCTCTGGCGAGCTTCTCGACGCCCGAGAGCAGGGCTTGGCGTGCTTCGACATCGAACGTGAGTTCCTTGACGGCCATGAGCAATCGTCTCCGTGATGGATCGCGTTGAGGGGGACTCTCCCAGAGCGGGAGATCTGTCAGAGGGGCAACTGGTGTGCCAGCTCACGAGCACGGTTCAGAGGCCGTTGAACACCAGCTGGGCATGTCAGAGACCGTCCGAAGAACTCGCGGCCTGCCAAGTTGGCAGACGTGGAAAAGTTGGCCTGGCCGGGGATTCTGGGGCTCTGATCTGCTAACATCGCCCGCCCATGATGGTTCCAGCGCTGCCGACATCGATCGCCCCCATTGACGCGCCTCTGGTCGTGCTGGCGAGCACGGACATCTCGGCGTACATCCCGGTCATGATTCTGATCACCATGGCGGTGACGTTCGGGATCATCAACGTCGGGGCATCGCTGGTCATCGGGCCGAGGCGTGATGGCGCGACCAAGAGCGCGGCGTACGAGAGCGGCATGAACGCGGTGGGCACGGCCCGCAAGCGTTTCAACGTGCGGTTCTATCTGATCGCGATGGTCTTTCTGGTCTTCGACATCGAGATCATCTTCCTGTACCCCTGGGCTGTGACGTTCCCGAACCTTGCCCAGGGGACGAGCGAGTCGCTCCTCTGGCTCGGACGCATCCTGTTCTTCGTATTCACGACCATCGTGGCCTATGTCTACGGGGTGCGCAAGGGCGTGTTCAAGTTTGATTGATCGCGTCGGGCGGGTGCAGATCAGCCAAAGTCCTCGATAACTGCCCGGCGATCTCAGGGTGATTCTCGGATTCGCCGGATGCGGCGATTTTCTGCGCCAGAACCCCTCTCTGGATCGGAAACTCCTAGGCAGACCGGCCGATATGACGAGGCCGGACGTTGCGTGTTCGGCGTCCACGATGACCGACTCGCCGAATACATCCGTACTGCTCAAAGCGTTGATCGACGCGAAGGGCGTTCGCGTGTTTTTTCAGCCGATCGTGGACCTGAACGACGGGCTGGTCGTGGCGTACGAAGCACTCTGCCGTCCGGCTCCGGACATGGGGTTCAAGGACGCCAACGAGCTGTTTGAGACAGCGGGCCATACCGGGCTGTCGTGGGAACTGGAAACTCTGGCCAGATCCAGCGCGATCGAGGCGGCGGAGAACTGGCCCAGAGACGTGCGGCTGTTCCTGAACACGTCTCCGGAGGTGTTCAGCGACGAGCGGTTTTCGGGCGTGCTCGAGTCGCTTGGATCGAAGTGCGGGATATCGCCGCAGCGGATCGTGCTGGAGATCACGGAGCGGGCCGAGTCGCCGCAGAACGAGCGGCTGATGCGGCACGTCCAGCTTGCCAAGGAACTTGGCTTCAATGTCGCGGTCGATGATGCGGGAGCGGGCACGAGCGGGCTCAACCGGATGATGCAGCTTCGTCCGCAATGGGTGAAGCTGGACAGGTCACTGGTTGCGGGGATCGACAAGGATCCGTTCAAGCAGAACCTGGTGCGGTTCTTTGTTCACTTCGCGCGCATGAGCGGGGTGAGCGTGGTTGCCGAGGGCATCGAGCACGGCGAGGAACTGGCGTCGCTCATCGGTCTGGGTGTGCGCTTTGGACAGGGGTACTACCTTGCGATGCCGGGCGATCGGGCCACGGCGTTGGATCCGATGGTGAACGCGGACATTCGGGAGCGCTGGGCCAGCGTGGAGGCGGCGGTGCCGCCGGAGCCGAGGGAGCTACCGATGATCCGGCTCTCGCGGCCGGTGATGAGCGTGGACGGGACGCGGCACCAGATCGCGGAGCTTGCAGCGACGCTCGCCAACCACCCGGAACATACGGGGATCGTCGTGACAGAGGGCCGGCGGCTTGTGGGATGGGCGGATCGGGAGTCGGTGATCAACGCGAGCTTCGGCGAGCATGCGTTGTCTCCGATCATGACGGTCACTCGTCCGGCGGTGTGCGCGCTGACACCGGACTCGACGGTGCAGGACGCGCTCCAGCTTGTCTGCACGCGTGAGGATCACGACCTGAGCCAACCCCTGATCATCGCCTCCGGCGCGGAGATCGTCGGGGTGGTGCCGATGCGGGATCTGCTCCGGGCGGCGGCGACGGAGTCACGACCAAGTTCCGGGGTTCGCGCCGCGATCACCGGGCTGCCGGCGCGGGTGCGAGCGGATCAGCACCTGGAGGAGATGATCGCCCGGGGCAAGGACGCCGCGCTGCGCCTGAGCCCGAAGTACCACGCCGACTGCGCGTTCGTCGACATTCGCCGGTTCTCGGATTACAACAGCGTCTTCGGGTACGAGATGGGGGATCGGCTGATTCGTGCTCTGGGCGAGGAGCTCTCGATCAACGTTCTTCGCGGTTCGACGGACGTGTTCCTTGCGCACCTTGGGGATGACCGGTTCATCGTGACCGCCCGCGGCGGCGTGCTGGAGCCTCGGCTGCACGCGCTCATCCAGGCATTTGATCGGCTTGCTCCATCGCTGACCGACGCCGAGGTCATCGACTGCATCTCTCGTCCGCTGGACGCCGTGGGTTCGTCGGGTCTGAAGATGGGCATTCGGGTCCTGCTGATGCCGGGGATCTTCGATCTCGCCGAGCACGCACGGGACATCTATCGCTGCGAGCAGCAGCTCCGGCAGAAGTCCCGCAATCAGGAGAAGCTGATGGCGGCGGGTCAGAGCGTGTTCATCAGCGACCGCCGTCGCGGCGGTTCGTGGGCCGACAGACTCTCGGCATGAGCCGAGGGACTGCGTTCGGGCCTGATCGAGAGCGAGCGGATTGTCTGACGGCGGATTCGTCTACGATGGCCCCGTGGACACGGCAACGCCTCCAGTTCGCGGGTTTGACGGGATCGCGCGGGCGCACGGCGTCCAGGTCTTGCGGGTGCGAGCGAGCACGGGTGCTCGCGTATCGGCCGGCATCCTGGCTGGGATCGCCCTGGCGGTGCTGGTCACGGCGAGCGTGCTTCGGCCGGCGGAGGGGGGAATCGGAACGCACACCCAACTGGGACTCCCGCCCTGCGGCTGGATGGTCGCTGCGGGGTATCCGTGCCCGACATGCGGCATGACGACGTCGTTCGCGGCGGCGGCCGACGGGGCGGTCATTCGGTCCTTCCTGGCCCAGCCGTTCGGGGCCTTTCTTGCGTTTGCCACCAGCGTGTTCTTCTGGGGGGCGGTGCACGTGGCGGTCTTCGGCTCGATGCTCGGTCGAGTGCTGGAGAGCATGCTCAAGCCGCGGCCGCTGTTTGTGATGCTGGGGCTGTTCCTGCTGGCCTGGGCGTACAAGGTTCTGGCTGTTCGCGGGCTGATCTGACGGACCGGCGGTCGCAACCCCGGGACGCTTCGGGCCGTACTGTTTGATCACCATGGTTGGAAATCCTCACCAGTCTTCACATCGGCGGCGTCGGCATCGGTCTGGTCCGGCGGCTGGGGTTGCGTTCGGACTGTTGATCATGACCATGGGTGGATGCGCAGTCGGCCAGCTCATCGGCGGAATGGCCGCAAGCGCCGAGCGTGAGGGGAGCAAGACCGTCAAGCCCAAGTACACGGGGCTGGTGGGCAAGAACTTCGGGGTGATCGTCTCCGCGGATCGCTCGGTGCAGGCTGACTTTCCGTCGCTGGTGACGATCGTGACGGCGGAGATGACTCGCCGCATCGCTGAGAATGCCGATGCGGCCGGGATGCTTCCGGCCGACGAGGTGCTGCGCTTCCAGTCGGTCAAGCCAGGATGGGTCGCACGGCCGCTCGATGACCTGGCGAAGGACCTGGAAGTGGAGCGGCTGGTGTATGTCGACATTCAGAACTTTGCGCTCACCGAGCCGGGCAACCCGTATCTATACGCCGGGGTGGCGTCGGGCACGGTGAACGTGATCGAGGTCGACAGTCCGACCCCGAGCGTCTTCGCGTTCACCGAGGCGGTGCGGGTCGCATTTCCAGACCAGACGGGCGTGAGCGAGCAGCAAATGCCGCGAGACGTGGTCTTTCGGGAACTTGCGCGGCGGTTCATCGAGCGGTCGGCCTGGACGTTCTACGAGCACGAAGAACCGAACATCATCAAGTACTGATCTCCTGCT
>DHLW01000053.1:115023-124715 GCA_002405485.1 Phycisphaerales bacterium UBA4658 | reverse complement strand
GGGGTGGGGGGGTGGGCAGAGCGGCGTCGAGAGTCTGTGTGGACGGGTGAAGCGAGGTTGCACATGCGAATCAGTGGACGAGCAGGTGTTCACATGGGCGTTCGGACGGGTGTTTGTGCGGGCGACCGCGCGGGCTTGTGGACGCGTGCGGCGCTCTGTGCCGGGATGCTGATCGTGGCCTCGGGAATGCAGGGGTGTTATGAGCGGGTGGTCGGGGCGCGGGGTCTTGGCGCGAGCAACTACGAGATCCAGAAGCCCTATCAGGAAAACAGCAAGGTCGACGACTGGATCTTCGGCGAGCGTCCCGGGCAGGACAGCCGATATCGCCGGGTGGAGTGAGCGGCGCATCGATGTCGTGTGTGCCGACCGCTTCAGCGGCAAGAGGGGCGTGAACACCGATGGTCAAGCTGCTGATTCCTCTGCTGATACTCCTGGTTGCGGTGGGCGTGACGATCGCGACCGATGAGGACGGCCCCGAGCCGGACTTCGTGTTCATCAACCGGGGCGATGTGACGACGCTGGACCTGCAGAAGATGTCGTGGTCGCAGGACCTGCGGATCGGGCGTGCGCTGTTTGAGGGGCTGGTGGGGCTGGACGTCTTCTCGCACGAGTTCAACGTCAAGCCCGGCGTGAGCGAGCGGTGGGAGCTCTCCGAGGACAGGAAGACCTACACCTTCTTCCTGCGCCCCGACGCCAAGTGGTCCAACGGCGAGCCGGTTCGAGCGAGCGACTTTGTCTATTCCTGGCGGCGGATGCTGCTGCCGGACACCGGATGCGATTACATCGCGATGGCGCAGATCATTGAGGGCGCCAAGGAGTTTACGACGTGGCGTGAGCAGCGGCTTGCCGAGTTCGGCAAAGAGGGTGGCCCCGCCGATGCCCGGGCGCTGTGGGCCGAGACGGAGAAGAAGTTTGTCGAGATGGTTCGGCTGTCGGCGGTGGATGATCTCACGCTGAGGTTCACGCTGAGCCGGCCCACGCCGTACTTCCTCGAGTTGCTCGCGTTCGCATCGTTCTATCCGGTGTATCCGCCGCAGGTGAGGCAGTACGAGGTGCTGGATGAGTCGAGCGGACGGCTGAACACCAAGAGCGGTTGGACCAAGGGCGGGGTGCTCATCTCCAACGGGCCGTACATGCTCACGGGGTGGCGGTTCAAGCGGGACATGACCTTTGAGAAGAACCCGCACTACTGGGCGAAGGAGCGGCTCGGGTTTGATCGGATGCTGATGCTGAGCGTGGAGGACGTGAACGCGCAGGTGCTGGCGTTTCGATCCGGGACGGTGCACTGGCTGAGCGATGTCGCCGCGCCGTACCGGGCGGAGATCCTGACGCAGAAGCGCGAGTTCTACCGCGAGCATCAGGCCGAGTATGACCGGATGGTTGCCGAAGGGCTGGACCCGGTGGAGATCGACCGGCGGTTGCCGAGTGATCCGCGGAACCGGGTCGGGGCGTACTCGGCGTTCGGGACGTACTTCTACAGCTTCAACTGCCAGCCGAAGCTGAAGGATGGCCGGGACAATCCGTTTGCCGACAAGCGTGTGCGTCGCGCCTTCACGATGGCGGTGGACAAGCAGCGGATCGTCGATCAGGTGCGACGGCTGGGTGAGAAGCCGGTCTCGGTGCTGGTGCCGCCGGGGTCGATCGCCGGGTATCGCTCGCCGGAGGGGTTGCCGTACGACCCTGAGCGGGCACGGCGTGAGCTTGCAGCGGCGGGGTATCCGGGGGGCAAGGGTCTGCCGACGATCGAGGTGCTGTTCACCAAGGACGGCGGGCACGATCTGATCGCGCAGGCGATCAAGAAGGACTGGGAGGAGCACCTGGGCGTGAGCGTCGAGCTGGTGATGAAGGAGATCAAGGTCTTCCGCAACGATGTGCGCGGGCAGAACTTCATGGTCAGCCGCGGGTCGTGGTTCGGCGACTTTGGCGACCCGGCGACATTCCTCGACCTGTCGCGCAAGGATGACGGCAACAACGACCGCAAGTATGCGTCGGCGGAGTTCGAAGACCTGATGAACCGCTCGGACAACGAGCAGGACCCGGCGAAGCGCTTCGAACTGCTGCACCAGGCCGAGAAGCTGATCATGGAAGAGGATCTGCCGATCCTCCCGATGTTCCAGTATGTCGAGATGCAGATGTATGACCCGCACGTGCTGACGGGCGTGTCGAGCCATCCTCGGCAGATCGAGAACATCCAGGACTTTGACATTCTGGGCGACGGCAAGGGGCCGGACAAGCCGAAGATGCTGCCGGCGAAGAGGCGTGGAGTTCCGGGGGAGTCGGACATCCGGAGTCGGGGAGCGGTTCGAACGGATGCGTCCTCATCCCACGCGCGAACGTCAACGCCTGAATCTCGCAGCGTCGGAGTCGCTCCATGATCCCCCTCATCGTGCGTCGGATCGCGCAGTTTCCGGTGATTCTGCTGGCGATCTACACGCTCACGGTGGTGCTGGCGTGGGCGATCCCGGGCAATCCGCTGGAGAAGCCCGAGGGTCGGCAGCCGCCCGCGGAGGTGAAGCAGGCGATGCTTCGCCAGTACAACCTTGATCGCTTCGACCGGTTCTACGTGTCGTATCTGGACAGTGCGCTGGGCATTCGGTTCGTGCGGGAGACGATCACGGGGGAGGCCGCCCGGCGAGCGTCGGCGGCGGAGGCGGCGGGGCTGGCTGCGCCCAAGCGGTACGTGTTCGATCTCGGGCCGTCGCTGCAGTATGAGGACTGGCGGGTGAACGAGATCGTGGCGTCGGCGCTGCCGGTTTCGGTCACGCTGGGATTCTGCGCGGTGGCGATCGCGCTGGTCATCGGCGTCACCGCGGGGGTGATCGGCGCGGTGAAGCCGAACTCGCCGATCGATCTCATCACGCTGGTGGTCGCGCTCGTCGGGATCAGCTTGCCGAGCTTCGTGATCGGCACGACGCTCGTGCTGGTGTTTCCGGTCTGGCTCGGCGTTGGTGCTCTTGGTGGGTGGGGCAACCTGGATCAGATCATTCTTCCAGCGATCACGCTCTCGCTTCCGTTTGCGGCGTACATCGCGCGGCTGACGAGGATGGGCATGCTCGACAACCTGAAGGCGGACTACATCCGCACCGCCCGGGCCAAGGGCGTGCCGGAGAGCCGCGTCCTGCTGAAGCACGCGCTCAAGAACGCGTTTCTGCCCGTGCTCAGCTATCTCGGGCCCGCGTGCGCGATGGCGATGACCGGGTCGTTCGTCGTCGAGCGCGTCTTCAGCGTGCCGGGCATGGGGCAGCACTTCGTGAACGGCGTGCTGAACAAGGACCTGTTCCTGATCATGGGCGTGGTGCTCATCTTCGCGACCATGCTGGTGGCGTTCAATCTGGCGGTGGACGTGCTGTACAAGTGGGTGGACCCGCGGATCGAAGGGTGAGTGCGCCGCCGGCGATCCAGCGCCGGCCGGCGCGTGTGTGCGTGCATTCCTAGGATCGACCATGTCCATCCGCACCGTCGACGCCGTCATGGCCGAGCAGCGGGCGGCGTCGTTCAAGACCCGCTCCATAAAGTCCTCGGCGAAGAAAGCCGGGCTGCTGCTCGCGCTCTCGATGCTCGATCTGACCACGCTTGAAGGCAAGGACTCGCCGGAGAAGGTGCGGGCCCTTTGCCAGAAAGCCGTGACTCCCGATCCGGTGCGCCCCGACCTTCCCAAAGCCGCGGCGGTCTGCGTCTATCCCGCGCTCATCCGCACCGCTCGCGAAACCCTCGAATCTCTCGGTGACACCCACGTGAAAGTGGCCGCGGTCGCCACCGGCTTTCCGAGCGGGCAGTATCCGCTCAGCGTCCGCATCCGCGACACTGAGCTCGCGATCGCCGACGGGGCCGATGAGATCGACATGGTCATCAGCCGCGGCAGCTTTCTCGCGGGGCGATACGACGAAGTGGCTGAAGAGATCCGCGAGGTCAAGGCCGTCTGCAACGCCTCCAGCTCGCTCGGCGGGCGCGAGCACGTGCACCTGAAAGTCATTCTCGAAACCGGCGAACTGGAAACCTACGACAACGCCCGCCGAGCGAGCGATCTCGCGATTGAAGCCCTGCTCCAAGACGGCGGCGACGGCCCCGCCGGCACCGGGTTCATCAAGACCTCCACCGGCAAGGTCCAGCCCGCCGCCACCATGCCCGTCACGCTCGTCATGCTCGAAGCCATCCGCGACGCCTATCTCGCCACCGGCAAAATGGTCGGCATGAAGCCCGCCGGCGGCATCCGCACCGCCAAGGAATCGCTGCACTACCTCGTCATGGTCAAAGAAACCCTCGGCGACGCCTGGCTGAGCCCCGACTGGTTCCGCTTCGGCGCCAGCACGCTCATGAACGACATCGTTCGGCAGATCCAGTGGCTGGAAAGCGGCAAGTATGCGGCGCGGTATGACGTGACGGAGGCGTAACGCCGTGCAAGCGTGATCTGATACACTCCGCATCATGCTGACCCTCGGCCGACGCACCGTCACCCTCCTCGTCATCTCGGCCCTCGCCGTGATCCCGCTTGCCGGGTGCAAGAGTTCGAGCGTGAAACCCGAGAACCCGTCAAGCCCCGCGCAGCCGAGTCGAGGCGACAAGCCCGGCGACTCAGCGCAGAACGTGACCCGCATTGGCGTCCTCCGCGGCGGCTATATGGGCATCGGCGGCGAGCACACCGGGTGGATCCTCAAGGCCAGTGAGGACGGCGTGCCCGCCATCGAGGTCGACGTCACCAAGGTGTTCAAGGAAGCCGCGGCCCTCGACGGCTCCCGCGTCCGCATCACCGGCACGCTCATCACCAAGAAGTACGTCGAACGCGGGCCGGTCGAAGTTCTGGTGGCAAGCGCAATTGAGCGAGTGCCCTAGCGGAAGAGGCGAGTGGTCTTCCAGCGCCTCAGTGAACGTGCAATGGTGGCACGGGCGTCTCGCCTGTGTTCGGATGACTCCGGGATGCCCACAGGCGGGACGCCTGTGCCGCCACTGCACAAGGGCCCTCAAGAGCTTGCCGCTTCGATCAAGCCTCGGCGCACCACCGCTTCCTACGATTTCCCATGCCCACGTCCGACGGCGATTCTCCGCGTGTTTCCAACGGTTCGGCCGCCAATGCCATCGCCGTGAGAGAGCCGTCGCGAATCTCCCCGGCGCCCGCTTCGGCAAGTGCGGCGTCATCCCACGCCCTTGAGTTCGCCTCGGCGTGGGACTATGCCCCCGCACCCGAATCCACCAAGGTCGATATCGCCATGCGCTACGGCCTGTTCATCGACGGTGCATTCACCGAACCCCAGGCTGACAAACCGACCAAGTCAAGCCCCGCGGCCAAACGTGACCTGTACTTCAAGACCATCAACCCGGCCACCGAGCAGGCCTTGAGCGAGATCGCAAGCGCGGGCGCTCGTGATGTCGATCGCGCCGTCCAAGCCGCTCGCAAGGCCCAGCCCAAGTGGGCCGCGCTCAAGCCGACCGAACGCGCCAAGTACCTCTTCCGCATCGCCCGGCGCGTGCAGGAGCGTGCCCGCGAGCTGGCGATCCTCGAAACCCTCGATGGCGGCAAGCCCATCCGCGAAAGCCGCGACATCGACATCCCACTCGTGGCCCAGCATTTCTTCTATCACGCGGGCTGGGCCGACAAGCTCGCGTATGCGTTCCCCGGCGCATCGCCCAAGCCCCTCGGCGTCTGCGGGCAGATCATCCCGTGGAACTTCCCGCTGCTCATGGCCGCGTGGAAGATCGCCCCTGCGCTCGCCTGCGGCAACACCGTCGTCCTGAAACCCGCCGAGACCACCTCGCTCACCGCGCTCCGCCTCGCCGAGATCCTGCAGGAGATCGACCTGCCACCCGGCGTCGTGAACATCATCACCGGCGCGGGCGACACCGGCGCCGCGATCGTCGAGCACCCTGGGATCGACAAGATCGCTTTCACCGGCTCCACCGACGTCGGCAAGCGCATCGCCAAGGCCGTCGCGGGTACGCAGAAGAGACTCACCCTCGAACTCGGCGGCAAAAGCCCGCACATCATCTTCGAGGACGCCAGTATCGACCAGGCCGTCGAGGGCATCATCCAGGGCATCTTCTTCAACCAGGGCCACGTCTGCTGCGCCGGCTCGCGCCTGCTCGTGCAAGAGAGCGTGCTCGATGAGGTGAAGCACAAGCTGCTCGTGCGCATGGCCAGCATCCGCGTCGGCGACCCGATGGACAAGAACACCGACCTTGGCGCCATCAACTCTCACGCGCAGCTCAAGCGCATCGAGGGGTACATCGACGCGGGGTGCAACGAGGGCGCCGAGCTGAACGTCGCCGGCACGCTGGGCAAGGCCCCGCCGAAACGGTCTGCCTTGGCCTCTGCTCCTGCCTCTGGTGGCACAGGCGTCCCGCCTGTGTCTGGGTCGTTGTCTACTTCCAACCCCTTTCCGGACTCCACGGGGTACTGGTGCCGCCCCTGCCTCTTTGCGGGCGTGCAGCCCAGCCACATCATCGCCCGCGAAGAGATCTTCGGCCCCGTCGTCGCCATGATGAGCTTCCGCACCCCCGAAGAGGCACTCGCCCGGGCCAACAACACGCCCTACGGCCTCGCCGCGGGCGTGTGGACGGATAAGGGCTCCAAGATCTTCGAGATCGCGAAGAAGCTCGAAGCCGGCGTCGTCTGGCTGAACACCTACAACCGCTTCGACCCGGCGAGCCCGTTTGGCGGGTTCAAAGAAAGCGGCTTCGGGCGCGAGGGTGGGATGCAGGGATTGCAGGCGTACGTGCGGGTGTAAAGCCCGATGCGCACGCCCTTTTCTTCAAATGTGCTCGATCAGCACCCGGCAAAGTATGCGTTCAGGAACGCAAAGATGTCGGCCGGGTCGCGATCCCCGTCACGATCAAAGTCGCCCTGAATGCCGCCCGTGAACCACGCGTTGAGGAACCCAAAGATGTCGGATGACTCAAGCGCGCCCGAGTTATCAAGATCGGCCCGACAGATGAACACCACATCAATCGTTCCGGCCTGATGGATGCGTGTGCCGCAGGCGTTGGTGATGTGGCAGGTGTATACACCCGAATCCGCCGATGCGACGTTGAAGATGCTGAGACTCGCAGTCGAAGCACCCTGAACGCCGACCGAGGTCCCCGGCACGGAATCGATCAGAGGAACGCCGTCGCGTCGCCAGGAGTACTGGACCGCTCCCTGTGCGTCATAACCAGACAGCGCGACCGCCGAGAGTGTCAGCGATGAGCCCAGTTCAAGGGTGCGATTGCTGGAGTTGGTGATCACAACCGGCACGCCGCTGGTCGTGTAGCGAGCCCAGTTGGCGGCGAATGTCGAACCGGCGGCGGTGAAATCGCCACCGATGATCAACTCCGAATCGAGAGTCTGAATCGACCGAACCGTCGAAGTAGTGCCCGAGCCGAGCGCACTCCAGGTGCCGCCGTCAAGTGCCGCGATGTTCGAAGCCGGAAGTCCACCGGCGATCCCGAACTCGCCACCGGCCAACAGACGTCCACCGACCGAAGCCAGCGCCCTCACCGTGCCGCTCGCCGAACTTGTCGAGTTGACAAGGAAGCCGCCGGAAACAGGCACGAAATCGGTTCCTTGTCTCACGGCGATGCCGCGAAACCCGGTGATGTTGTTAATCGTGTTGAAGTTTCCGCCAATGTACAGTTGGCGATTGTGCACAACCGCCGCGTTCACGGGCGCCAGCGAGCCGCTCTGAGCAAGCGGGACCCAGTTGTTCCCGTTGAAGAATCCCCAGAACTCCGGGCCGAAGAGGTGGAGCCTGCCCTCGAACTCGACCAGCACGCGCCCGAGTCCCGTGGTGGTTCCGCCGGGCCCGCCAGAGAACCCCACGGTTTTCCAAGTCCCGTTGTCCCATCGGGCAACGCGCCCGCCGAAACTGTTCACTCCGGAACGCGAGAATGATCCGGTTGCATACAACTCACCGTTGAACACGATCAGGCTCTCAACAGTCGAGTCGAATCCCGATCCCATGGCATGCCATTGCTGACCGTCCCAGCGGGCGATGTTCCCGACGACGGTGTTTCCGGCGATGGAGAATGATCCGCCGACGATGAGGTCGTTCTGAAATACGGTCGCACAGCGGGCGATGGCTGCGGCTGCCGTGTTCGCCAAGCCACTGCCAAGCGGTTGCCAGGTCTGACCATTCCACGCGGCGACTCTTGAGGCCGCCTGTCCACCCGCCACGCTGAACTCCCCTCCAAACACGATGCTGTCGCGGAACGCCACGCTGAAGAACACAGAATCGTCTATCGAAGGTGCTGGCGAACGCCAATCGAAGCCGTCGAACAGAGCCACGTTGCTGACAGTCACGTTGGAGAACGAGCGATCAAAGTCGCCGCCGACAACCATCTGGCCGCGCCACTCGACCGCGCAGGTCACGGGAGCACTGCTGAAACTGCTCGTCGCGAGAAGGCCGCCCTGGAGAGACTCAAAGCCGGCCTCGGTCCATGCGGCGATGTTGTTGGCGATAACCTGCCCAGCGATGGCCATGGTGCCGCCAACGATCAGCCGTGAGCCGAACTGCCGCATGAACAGCGGGGAGAAACTCGTGTTTCCGCTCGCCGTCGGCACCGGCGTCCAGGCGTTCCCGTTCAGCCTTGCAAACTGCGAAGTGACGGATGTGCCCGTGAACGAGAAGGACTGCCCGGCAAGATACAGTGAACCATCGTAGACCGCGATCGCCGTAGGAATGCCCGCGGACGTGGTCGTTGGGAACCCGGAGGTGGTTGGCAACCAACTCGATCCGGTCCAGCGCTGGGCCCCGACCAAGTTCCTCGCGATGCTCAACACCTGGTTCTCGAACACCACCATGTCTACGACCCCGGTGGACACGCCGTTGCCCATGGGGTTCCATGAATCATCAAACGCGGCAACGTTGACCGCAGTAACGCCCGAGATCTGTGAGAAATCCCCTGCCGCGATGAGCCGCCCTTGGAACTCAAGAAGCGTGGAGATGGTGCCGGTGTTGCTTGTCCCCTGAATAAGCGATGTGGAGATCGATTCCCAGGTCGTACCGTTGAAGCGAGCGAGGCGGCCTGGGGCGGAGATTCCGGCGACAGCGCTGAACGTGCCAGCGATGATCAGATCGCCCCGATAGACCGCGAGCGCAGTGACATCGCCGTTGAGAGCGCCGAGGCTGCGCCACTGCGTGCCGTCGAATGCCGCGAGACGAGAGATCGTGACCGGACCAATTTGCGTGAACGATCCACCGATCACTAGCCACTCTTGTTCCGGCCCGGGACCATCTGGATCCCACGCGACCATCGCTTCGACCCGTCCATCCATCGTCGAACTGCCCACTCCCGGCAGCCAACGAGTACACTGCCCGCGCGCGTGAGAAGTCAGCAACGCCACCAGAACAACGCCCGCGATGACCACCAGTGTCTTGATGTTCACGACAAAGCTCCTGTGCCTCGGTTGTTTATCGAGGTTCGGAGCGTACGCATGCTCAAGCTGGCGGCATCTCAGATGAAGAAAACTTATTCATTAGACATAAGGATCAATCTGCCTGAATCTGAAATGATCCTGCCCAGAACCCCATGAGCGGACGATTCCGTCGGAAATTGAGCCTCCGCCCCTACACCCNNCAAGCCCCCCGATGGCCTTGGCGTAGCTCTCCACGCACTTCTGCGCCGCCCCATCCCACGTCAGCTTGCGAAGCTCAAACGCCCCATGCTCGGCGAGCGTCTGGCCCAGCGGCGGGTGACGCAGCACCGCCACGATCTTGTTGGCC
>DHLW01000053.1:90367-114802 GCA_002405485.1 Phycisphaerales bacterium UBA4658 | reverse complement strand
CTCTGCTTGCTGATGATCACCGGCACATCGTTCCGCATCGCCTCCAGCGGCGCAATGCCAAACGGCTCGCTCACGCTCGGCATCACGTACACATCCGCCATGCGGAACACCCGGTCCACGTCCTTGCCGCGCAGGAAGCCCGTGAACAGCACCTTGTGCCCGATCCCAAGGTGAGCCGCCTCCTCGATCATCCGCACGGCCATGTCGCCCGACCCCGCCACCACGAACTTCACGTCCTGTACCTTCTCCAGCACGCGCTTCGCCGAGCGGATGAAATACTCCGGCCCCTTCTGCATCGTGATCCGCCCCAGAAACAGCACGATCTTGTCCTTGGACGCGATCATGTCCCCGGCGTGCGGCTGGACATCCTCGTTCTCGATCCCGTTGTACACGACATCCGTCTTCTTCGGATCGACGCCATACCGCCGCACGCAGATCGACTGCGTCAGGTTGCTGACGCAAACCGCGCGCATCGCCGCGTGCATCCCGCGGCGTTCGATGTCGTACACGCGCTGATTGATGTTGTCGCCCGAGCGATCAAACTCGGTCGAGTGCACGTGCACCACCAGCGGCTTGCCGCTCACTGTCGCGAGCGCAATCCCCGCCGGAAAGGTCATCCAGTCGTGCGCGTGGATCACGTCGAAGCGCTCGCCCCGCGTGATCGTCACCACCAGCCGTGCGTACCGCTCGGCGTTGGCGATCATGTCGCCCTCATACCCCGCCCCGGCGTGCCCGCCGCCGCCTTCAGGAACGCGCAAGCTGATCCCGTGCTCGTGCTCCATGGCCCGGCGGATCGCGTCTTCCGGATGAATCTCGTGAGCCGCGTGCAGCGGGAGATCGTCGTTGTCCAGGTCCGCGTCGGTCGGCCCGGTGAGCCCGAACATTCCGCCCTTGGCGTGCCCCTTGTGAAACTTCGGATACGTCGAGGTCATCGGCGCCGGCACCGCCCGGAAGCTCACGTTCGTGAAGCCCGCCATCGTGTACGCCTCGGCCCCGACCAGTGCGGCGTTGGCCGCGGCCTCCGCCGACATCCCGTCCGCTGAGCCGACGTGCGATCCGTTGGATCCCTTGGGCGCCACCCAGTTCAGCCCACGGATCTGCTCCGGGCTCAGCAGCCGAATGTGCGACGCGTGCGAACGGTCCACCGGCTTGGGCAGGACGAACACGACCTCATGACCAAGGCGATCCAAGGCCTTGGTCAGCCCATAGCACGCGGTTCCAAGGCCGCCGGCAATGAAGGGCGGAAACTCCCACCCAAGCATCAAGATCCGCATCGATCAAAGCCCTTCCTTCCCGCCGCCCCAGGACGATGCATGGCACCCAAACGAAATCCCATCAGTGCCATGCTATCCAAGGGTACGACTCTCCCCGCAACAAGTCTCGGCTCGTCAGGAGAGTGGGCGCCAAACACACGTAACGGGCAGCCAAAGCAGACTCAAGCCGAGACCTGAGCGCGAAACGGATACCCCCGGTGTAGGGACACCCACCACCACAAACAAAACCAACCCAGCCCCCGATTCCACATCACAGACATACCGCTCAAAGCGGAATGACAGCCGACCCTAGGACCGTTGTGGTAACACCAAATCAGGCCAACGCTGGTGGTTCGCACGCAAGAATCATGAAGACCTGCTGTGTTTGACAAGCATGAGCAAGCCCTTTAGAGTACAAGCTCAATCCTTCCCTCATAGCGACTATCGCAGGAGTGATTCATGCATGATTTCAGGCATCAGGCATCAGGCATCAAGCATCAAGCATCGAGCATCGACCATCAAGCACTATCTGATCGCCCTGTTGCTTTCGATTGGTCTTTGTGCCCAAGCCCGAGCAAACGACTGCCCCGCTGACTGGTCGCAGAGTGGATCGGTGACGACCGAAGATCTCTTTGCATTCCTCAACGACTGGTTTGCAGGAACAGGCGACTTCAACCGCGATGGCACTTCGTCTGTACAGGATGTGTTCGATTTTCAGAACGCATGGTTTGCCGCGGGAAGCGATCCCAACTGCGGTGCCGAACCGGGCACGATGCGTGATCCCTGGTTCACAAAAGAGTATGTGCGGCCCGCGCTCGCTCAGATCGAGACTTCAAGCGGTTTTCGTACATTTGACGGCGATGTCGTGGTCGTTCGCCGGGTAAACGGGGTGCTTGAAGCCCGTCTGTGGAACAGAGATCTTCCCGGTTTCTCTGCTCCGCTCCCAGGATTCACGGCTATTGAGACGAGTCAGGCATGCATGCCCCGATCTGGCGTGGTATCGGGGGTTCCTGCAACGCTCTCACGTGGAATCATGGTCGCAACGATCGGAGTCGGCTCGACTTCCGCATCGATTCTTGGCGTTGGTCTTGAGCTCGAGACTCAGTGCGGCGGTAGTTCTTCTAGGGCTTGGGCGTTCGTGCCGATCGCATCGGCTACTTCAGGTGCGGAGCTTTTGAGTGCCTTTGGCCGTGGGGGCTGCGATATCGCTGATCCGGTGCATCCCAGCGACATTTCTGCGATCTGCATTACGCAATCAAGTGTCTGGACGACTCCCGGAATGTTCAGCTTGATGGCCGAGACGGCATCGCGAGCCACTGTCAACAGTCTCCAGCGTGCCGCTTTTGCTGCTCGAATCGATCCAAGCAAGGCAGCAGTGCAACTTGGATATACGTTTGCGCCGGGGTCAACCGCGTTGGCGATGAGAGATGATCTGCCGTCGTCCCAGGCAAATGTTGTTGATTCCGCTGGCAACATAACCACGATGGGAACGATGACCGGATTCCAAGCCGTCACGCCACTCGCTCAAGAACAAGTAGTTACAGGTCGTACAACCCTCGATGCTCTCGGAGCAGCTATTCCTGAGGTCTTGACTTTCAATCCGAGCGTGAGTGTCGCCACGATCGTTGGTGCGGATGGTGGCACTCGCCATGCGGTAGTCATTGGCGGCCGGGCGTCGTTGAATGGTCATGGTTCGTGCCCAATCTGGGTGGGGCATCCGGTTGCCGTCTTTAGTAGTGTCGAGAGCGCCTCTGTGTTCTCAGCAAGACTTGCTCCAGAGTCGCCAACGGTCGAGTCAATCGCCCACGATGTACTCCTCACCAGCGACATTCCCCCAGGTTTCCAGCCAACACCGGGAACAATCGTCGATCCGACTCCGCGAGATCGCTGGCCGCAACCTGGCGACTTCATGTGGTGTTGTGCGAACGAGCTCGGAGGCGTTGACTGTTTCTTCTGGAACAATACAAGTCTCGGATGTTGGAGCGACTTCCAGCAGGAGCTCCAGAATGCCCTTGACGCTTACAACAGAGCGGTTGCAAACTGCACCATTTGGGACACAGGCAATATTATTGGCGGCGCGGGAATTGGTGCCGGATGCGGTGCCGGCGTGGGCGCATGTGGTGCGGTTGCGGCAATACCGGCTGCGATTTGCGGCGGCGTAATTGGTGGGTTCTGGGGTGGTTTGAGCAGCTACTTGTCCTGTAAGGCTACAGCAAAACGTGTGTACGAGGTTGATCGAGACATCGCAATCCGAAACTACGTGAACTGCCTCCGCGATGTGGGTATCTGTGTCGAGAGATAAATCATGGTGTCCAAGTGGCGGATTCCCCCAAGGGTGCTCTGGCGGTGGTTGATCTGGCCATTGGTGCTTGCTGTTCTGAATGGTGCATGGCTGTCTGCTGGCTCATTCGTGCTGTGGATGCGGCCGCCAGAGTACGTGAGGATAGCATTCAGCATTGCTTGTCTTGCCTATGTCGTCTTAGGTGTTGCACAAGTCCATAGACTGACCTCGCTCGCAAGATTGAAAAATGGACTTGTGTGTCCAAAATGTGGCTATGATTTGCATAGTCAAAAGCCACTAAGATGTCCTGAGTGCGGCTCGTCGTGGACCCACACGCATCTTAGATATGCTTGGTTCGGTAAATAGTTACGTTTCTGAGAACAGTGTCCTGGCAATCCTAAAATTATCCCACACACCCACTTTGGATGTCGCTCTTTAAAATGATCAGGACCGCCATCACGGTTTCGACATTGGTATTGCTTAGCGCATGGGGTTAAAGGTAACTTTATCTCTTCCTCCGCCGGTCATTCGTCCATTGCTTCTTGTACCGGTTTTGATGGATATCTTCGTAGCGCCGCTCGTCATATGCGGCTGGTTCTGGCCATCGATCGCATTGCCGAAGGCGATGGCATTATCGACTACCGGGTTTGCATTAGTCGTTTTAGTTGTCAATCTCTGGAAAGTTGATCGAATCTCACGGCGAGCGCGAGCACGCGCTGGATACGTGTGCCCCCAGTGTGGCTTTGACCTTCAGCGAGGAGCTCTTGTGCGTTGCTCTGAATGTGGACGTGTCTGGGCGCGCGGGAAACTCCGTCGGCTGTGGCAGCTCTTCGAAACCGCTGATTGACCCAACCGCCGCAGAAGTCCGAGGAGGGCGACGACGACGAGATCCCCGAGCTTCTGTGGCGTGTGTCACCGTTCGTGCATTTGGTGATCTCCAGGTGGCCTTCTCGGCAAAGTTCCGCTTTCACCGGGGAACAGGTGTCTGACCACACGCACACCGCGGTAAGCTTCCCGACGTGTCTCCCGATCCCGCCCTCTCCATCTCCACCCTCCGCGCCCGCTTCACCCCCAGCGGCCCGTGGATCGTCGACCTCCCCGAACTCACCCTCGCCCAAGGCGAACAGGTCCTCCTCACCGGCGGCTCAGGCACCGGCAAGTCCACGCTCCTGCACCTCATCGCCGGCCTGCTCGACCCTGCCGAGGGAAGGGTGAACGTCGCCGGTCGCAACATCCACGCCCTCCGCGGCCCGGCCCGCGACCACTTCCGCGGCCGCCACATCGGGATGATCTTCCAGACCTTCAACCTCCTCGCCGGCTTCAGCGCACTGGAGAACGTCATGGTCGCCCTCATGTTCAGCGACATCCCGCGCGCTGAACACGCCGACCGCGCCGCCAAGCTCCTCGCCGCCCTCGGCATCGAACGCCAGGACGCCCCGCCCGAAGAACTCTCCGTCGGCCAGCAGCAACGCGTCGCCGTCGCCCGCGCCCTCGCCTGCGGCCCCGAGCTCGTCCTCGCCGACGAACCCACCGCCAGCCTTGACCCGGAAAACGCCGCCGCCGCCATCGAACTGATCCAATCCGCCTGCCGATCGCAGAACGCCGCGTTGCTCTGCGTCAGCCACGACCCCAGCATGCAAACCCGTTTCGCACGCACACTCAACCTCAAAGACCTCCGCTCGCCCGCAGCATCTTCCTGACCTCTTCTGCAAAAACCGTTCAGTGACCGAGATTCCGAAGCCAAGCAGTGGCCGTGGTGGCTCCAACGTGCGGTTTGAAGGGTTATCTGAAAGGCACTCGCCCCAGCCGCCCCTACGTGGGTCACACAGAAATAAGGCAACCCGCGATGGGGTCGCCGCACAGCCGGGGGAGTTCGATTCATTGAGTCCAGAACATCCAATCGTCGTGCACTTCGGCTTCGCGCAGCACCCAGTGACCCCCACGCCGATTGAGATTTGCCACGATGTCCTTGAGCACTGAGTCGCGCACCTCGGGGTTGAGGGTGCCCTCGACTGCGACGCCAATGGTTATAATCGCATTCGAGAAAGTGATCCGCACGCCTTCCACTTCGAGAGCAAAGACAAGACGGCTACGAACCTCTTGCAGAAGCCATGCATATGGAGCCGACATGGGCTTGAAGTCGTTGGCCTGAGGTGGATCCAAGTCGTCCCGTGTTCTCTCACGTTCGATCACGAAGTGCCTGGGTTCTTCACATTCGCAGAGCATCTCCCATCGCATGTCCGCCAAGTGCAACTTGTAGAGGCCCCGAAACAGCACGGGGTCTTCCAACTCTGGGCGAATGAGTTTCCCCCAACGGATTGTGATGGCGTACGTGGCGGGATCGAAAGAGGCATGATGCTTGTAGATCCAGCCGGGATCATCGCCGCCGATTTCGGGCTTCGTGATCTCGTAGGTGTTGGTGTCGAGGGCAAAAACCGGAGTGCGATCAACCTTGTACTTTCCGGAGTATCCCAATCGGCCGATGATAAAGAGTCGATTGCCGACGAGCGTGGAAGTATGGAAGTCCGTAGGCGGAAAGACCTTTGCAGGGTACCCATAGATCTCGACGCTGCCGCTGTCGACGGTCACCTTCGATTGGCCGGGCTCTGGCCGCAGAACGATCACATCGTTGTAGATGCAGAAATCCGGGTCATACGAGTCTTCGTGCTCGCCAGCCACGCAGATGATGCGGCCGTCATTCATGGCGGTTCGAGTCATCCCGAATCGATTGAAGCACCAGTCTGCTCTGGCGTTCAATGAGGGGTAGTTGGGCTCAAGCCCAAGATCGGCCCGGACGCCGTACGGGCCGCCACCATGACGAACCATCCACTCCCAGTGCTCAAGTCGCATTCGCTCCGGATTGCGCGTTCCAAACCGCCGCTTGCACTGAGACAAAAAGACTTCCCGACTTATCGTCATAGTGCGATCGTATAGACTTATCCACAAGTTCAACTGTTCAGTCTTCAGGTGACACAGGCGTCCCGCACGTATGCCTCGTTGCCTCCCCCGCTTTGATGCCTTGATGCCTTGACCCCTCGATGCCTTGATGCCTCGTTCCCTCGATGCCTTCTTTCCTCCCTCCCCCGTGACCGACCTCACCATCATCCTCCGCTCCCTCCGCGTGCGACTCTTCAGCACCGCCACCACGGTGCTCTCGGTCGCCGTCGCCGTCGCGCTGTTGCTCGTGTTGCTGCTCATGCGCGACGCATCGCACCAGGCCTTCGCCCGCGGCGGGGGCAACATGCACTTGCTTGTCAGCCGCGACTCTTCACCCCTCGTCAGCGTGCTCAACGGCATCTTCTACGCCAACCCCCCGCCGCGCCCCATCACCTGGGCCGAGTATGAGCGCATCACCGGCAACCTGCCGCTGGAATACGCGATCCCGACGCAGCAGGGCGATTCGTACCTCGGCCAGCCCGTGCTCGCCACGCTCCCGAACTTCTTCACCGACTTCCAGCCCGGCGAGGGTGAGACCTGGCAACTCGCCGCGGGGGGGGCCCTCCGCGGCCCGACCGATCCCGCGCCCGAAGACGCCGGCAAGCCCCCGATCCCCGAAGCCCACGCCTTCGAAGTCGTCGTCGGTTCCGCCGCCGCCAAAGCCACGGGCCTGCGCCTCGGCGACACGCTGCATCTCACCCACGGCACATCCCAGTCCCGGCAGCTCGGCGACCCCAACGCCATGCAGCCCCACGTCCACCGCGAGTTCACCTATCGCGTCGTCGGCGTCCTCAAACCCACCGGCACCCCGCACGATCGCGCGCTCATCACCCATCTCGATGGCGGCTGGATCATCCACGCCCACGACCGCCGCAAGATCGAGGATCCATCCATCAAAACCACCACGATGGCCGACCTGCTGGAGCGCGACAAGCTCATCACCGGCATCTATCTGCGCGTCCTCACACGCCGCGGCAGCGACGTCTCGGCCTCACTCCCCCCCGTCTTCGCCAAGCTCCGCTCCGATCCCACCATCACCGTCGCCCAGCCGTTGCAGCAGATGAACACGCTCTTCCGCATCATCGGCAACGTCGACTGGATCCTGCGGGCCATGGCTGTGGTCGTCCTGGTCTCCAGCGGCGTGGGCATCATGCTCGCGCTCTACAACTCCATGACCGAGCGTCGCCGCCAGATCGCCGTCCTCCGCGTTCTCGGCTGCACCCAGGGCCGCGTCTTCTCGCTGGTCGTCCCCGAGGCCGCGATGATCGGCCTCGCGGGCGCCGTCGCCGGCGTCGTGCTCGCCCTCGTGGGCGTGCAGGTCGTGGCGCAGGTCCTCCGCCGGGAGATCGGCCTGTCCATCCCGCCGGCCCTGGCACCCGAGCTCGTCCTGACCGTCTGCATCGGAGCGGTCCTCCTGGCCGCTTTGGCCGGGGTGGTCCCCGCATTGCTCGCCTATCGCACGCCGGTGGCGAACAATCTGAAGCCCATCGGGTAACACTGGTTGGGTTGCAGGTGGTTTACCTTGGCTGGTCCGCGGGTCCCCCGCGGATCGATTCAAGAGTCACGCTGGGGACCAGCGTGCCACCCAAGGCCATCACGCCGAGACCCGGCACTCGATCTGAAAGGCACGTGTGAGGACATTCTGGATCATCCTGGCTCTGCTCATCCTGCTCGCGGCGGGGCTCTGGTGGATGCGTGCCGGCCGATCCTCACCATCGCCCGTCCTGACCCCGTCGGCGACAACGCAACAGCCGCCTGCGGGTCCCGCAACACGCGACCGTCCCATCGCCGAGGCGGCGGTTGCAAGGCCCGAGGTACCGGCGACCCCGGTCGAGCCCCCGATCAGCCGGGCTTCACCCGTGGGAACGGAGCCCGCGACGCCCTCCGCTCCGACCGGCGCCCCCGCCGATCAGCCGACCCTGCCCGCCGATGCCCTTGCACCCGCGCCGGCCCCCGCACCAACTTCTGCACCTGCCCCCGCGCCAAGCTCTGCGCCCGCCGCGTCCAGCGAGACCCTGGCGGCCCTCCGATTGGAACTGGCGAACCTGGTTGGCGGCGACGATCTGGCGATCAGGCCCGTCACGCCCCCGCCCTCGCTGGATGACCAGCCGGCGGTGAGCGTCTCCACGCTGCCGGGGACGAACATTCCCGCGGCGGCGCGGCCCGCATCGAGCGCGCCGCCGTCGGATCCCAACGCTCCTGCCAAGCTCGTTGCGCAGGACGACGGCACAACGCTCGTCGATGATCGCTTTGTCATCAAGGGCGACGGGAGCAAGGGCAATCCGTATCGCGTCAGTTGGGAGATGCTCCTTTCGGCTCAGGACACCTATCAGCCGCGGCTTGGCCGCAGGATCATCCCCGATCGCATCCGGATGCTCGACGGCAAGTGGGTCAAGATCTCCGGGTACATCGCCTTCCCGCTCATGGCGCAAAGCAACGACGAGATGCTCGTGATGCTCAACCAGTGGGACGGCTGCTGCATCGGCGTGCCCCCCACGCCCTTTGACGCGGTGGAGGTCAAGCTGAAGAAGGCCGCCGTCGGCGACGATCGCATGCGCGTCAGCGGCACCCTCTCGGGAATCCTGCGAGTGGATCCCTACCTCGTGAAGGACTGGCTCGTCAGTCTGTACCTGATGGACGACGGCGAGATGACCGATCTCGCCGGCCAGGCGGCGGACAAGGGCGAGCACACGCGATAGCTCCGAGTCGCAGAAAAGAAAAACGGCGCGGAAGGCACGAGCGTTCGCCGCGGGCGTCCATCACGCATCAAACGGGGGCTGACCGGACTCCCGCAGACGCGTCGGTGCGCTCGCGTTGATCTCGCGCCCCCCGCGCCGCGGAGAGTGACCGCGCGCACGTGGGCCATCGATGACCAACCCGCCGCGCCTCCGTGCACGGGCACACTCTCTCTGGCTCCAGCACGCCCCGCCCGGCACCCCCCAGATCCCACATCCATGTGATGCTACCGGGTCATCGCTGGTTCGCAAGCGCATCGCGAGAATGCGAATGCATCTTCGTCGGGCGGCAATCCCCACTTGCGGGCAGGAAACTGCCCGAACACACCGCCACACAGGCGTTATTCAGACGTTCATCAGCGCGGCGCGGGCAGAGTCCTCGAGCGAGCGGGCGATGTCGGTCGCCGCGTGGGTCTGCTCTCGCGATGGCGCTGGGCGAAGCTCGACGAAGCGGACGCGCGACGCGCTGGGCGTGAGGATCGCGGCGTAGGCCGTCGGTGCATCGGGCGCGCCGATCACGACCGTCAGCAGCACGCCGGCGCGGGCCTTGTGCACGAGCAGCCCGACGCCCGGCTCAAAGGGCATGAGCTCTCCGTAGGGGCGCTCGATGCCGCCCTCGGCGAAGATCCCGATCACTCCCCCGCGCTCCAGGTGCCGCAGCGCGGTCCGCAGTGCGGCCGTGTCGCGCCCGTTGCGTTCCACGGGGATGATCTCCAGCCAGTCCCACACCGGCTGCAGGAGCGGCGTCATCATCTCGCGCATCATCATCCATCGGATGAAGAACGGGCAGCAGGCCTGGATCAGCAGCGGATCCACGCCGCTGGCATGATTGGAAACCACGACCACCGGCCGTCCGAGTCGGATCTGTTCAACAGCACGATCGACCAGCTCGGCGTGCTCGACGCGCAGGCCGTGCACGACCCGCACATACACCCGGACCGCGACCATTGCGATCCCGCTGAGCACGTCGCCGCGCAGGTCTTCCCTGTGGACGGCCCGGGCCAGCACGGCGAGCAGGCCCCACCCGCACATCGCGAGCATGATCCACATCGCGAGCATGATCACGCCGGGATCGCCTCAAGCTCGCGCTCCACGGCCTCGGCGACCATGGCGATCGGCTTGTCGGAGAAGTCCAGCGTCAGGCCCGCCGCCCGGAACAGTTCGGGGAGCGGCTTGCTGCCACCGAGCGACAGAGCCCGGACGTAGGCGTCCACCGCCGAGCGCTCGCCCTCGCGCTTGCTCTTGAGCCAGAGCGAGAGCGCCCCGAGCTGCGCGATCCCGTACTCGATGTAGTACAGCGCGTGGCCGTAGAGATGTCCCTGCTTCTGCCAGAGGCTCTCTCGCTCGGCGCCAAGGCCCTCCCAGCTCACGCCGCGTCCGAAACGCTCGTCGAGCGTGAGCCAGAACGCGTCTCTTTCCGCGTGCGTGTGGGTCGGATGGCGGTACATCCAGTGCTGGAAGCAGTCGATGGTGGCGATCCAGGCCAGGATGGTGATCGCATCCTCCAGGTGCTCGCGCCGCGCACGCGCCAGGGACTCCTCGTCGGCGTAAAACCCGCCGGGCACGCCCCAGTGCGGCATGGTGAGGTGCTCCATGCTCATGCTCGCGACCTCGGCAAACTCGATCGGGCTGTGCCGATAGTCCAGCAGAGGATCCTCCTCCGACAGCATCGAGTGGAACGCGTGGCCCGCCTCATGGACCATGGTCATCACGTCGCGATGCAGTCCCGCGGCGTTCATGAAGATGAACGGCTTTCGGCTGGCGTCACGCACGTACTGATATCCCCCGGGGCGCTTGCCCTTGCGCGAGTCCAGATCCAGATATTCCGTCACCAACGGCGCACCGATCGCATCGGCGCCGTCGCCGGATCCCGCGCCCAGCCGGCGTGTCATCGCCGCAAGCCGCGGGTCCAGAGCGTCCATCACCGCCTGGGTCTTGCGCATCAGGTCGCGCCCGCCGGCAAACGGCCGAAGCCCGGGTCGACCCTTGACATCCGCGTTCAGATCCCACGGGCGGAGAGCGTCCACGCCCAGCGATCTGGCCCGGCGTGCGTCCAGCCGTCGGACGAGCGGCGTGACGTGCCGCTCCACCGACGACCAGAACGTCTCGCAGTCCTTGGGAGAATAGTCAAACCGCTGCTTGTCCTTGAAGGCGTACTCGACGAACGAAGGACATCCGGCGTTCCGGGCCATCTGGTCGCGCAGAGCGACCATCTTGTCGAGCAGTTCGTCGAGCGCGGCCCTGTCGCGAAGCCGGCGAGACGCGACCGCCCGCCAGGCCTGCTCGCGGACGAGCCGCTCCGGGCGGAGCAGATACTGGGTCATCTGCGGCAGAGTCTTCTCTGAGCCGTCGAACATCACCGTCTGCGCCCCGGAGATCCGGCCGTACTCCTGGCCGAGTTTCGCCAGCTCCGTCTGCAGCGGCACGTTCTCCGTGTGAAAGAGCTCGACACTGGCGCGCTTGGATCGCTCCAGCACGTGGTATCGCGCGGGATCAAGCCGGAATCGTTCGTGCAGTTCCACCTGCCGCCGATCGAGATCGAATCCGGCGACCTCCAGGTGCGGAGCCGTCTGCTCGAGAAATCGGGTGTAGGCGTCGGCGTGCGCGGGATTGTCCGTGTCGCAGCTTGTGGCGATGTAGAGGTTCGCGCGCGCCTCGCTGCACGCCGCGTCCAGTTCGCTCCGATCCGTCAGCCACCGCTCGAACGCCGCGGCCGACTCGACCTCGCGGGCCTTGAGCGCATCGATCAACGGTCGAATCTCGGTCCACTCGGTGGCGTTGAAGCTTGGGGGGACGAACGCGCTCCTGGTGCTCATGGTCGCACGATAGGCGGGTGCAAAAACGAAGCGGGCCCCGGAAGCACCGGAGCCCGCTCTGGAGGATATTCGACTCTCCGGCCGTCGTTCGTCACGGCCCCTGGCTCAGACGCTTGATGAGCTCGTCCTGAGCCGTGAACCACGCCGGCGGAATGCCCAGGTGGAACTCGAAGTTCGGATTGACCTTGACCATGCGACGGAGCTCGGCGAGGTGCCTCTTGGCGATGGCGAGCTGGGCCCCGCGGCGCTCCCGATCGGGGAGCTGCTGGGCGACGCCGATGGCGAGCTGGTACTTGCTGAGGACCTCGCGAGTCCGCTTCTCGACGGTGTCGTTCTCGCGGATGTTGTTGTCAACGACCTTGGCGGCCTCCTCGCCGACCCACTCGACCTCGGAGAAGCCCATGGCCTTGGCAAGCTCCTCGCGGCTGGACGCGATCCCGCGGGCGAACTTGGAGGCGACCGCCTCGCTGGCGGTCATCGTGTAGACGTGCTTGGCGCTGTTGAGCACGTGCTGGCCGTTCTCGTCCTGCCGCCAGATCACGTTCCCGTTGTCGTCGATGTCGTAGCTCAGCGGCTCCTGGATCTGCATGGCCCGCATGATCTTGGGGTCGCGCTTGCCCAGGCGAGACGCCTCTTCCATCTCAAAGAGCATCATCTCCAGGCCCACGCCCTGCACGGCCTGCATGTCGCCCGACCAACCGGTGCACCCGCCGATGTTCCCGTTGGGCATGAAGTACATGTCCTCCAGCACCCAGGGAGACATCGCCGCCGCGGAGATCGCCGACTCGATCCAGGCCACGGTCTGGAACCGGGGCTTGTACTCCTTCTCGAACAGGGCGTGGAAGCGATCGACCTCCAGGCCGTAACCGCCGCCGGAGTTCACTCGGATGACGACCACCTCGGCTCCGTCCTTTTCCAGAAGGGGGATGGCCTTCTTGAATCCCTCGACGGAGATCTGCACGCCCACCATGTCGCCCGCGGAGCCCTGCCAGTCGCTGGGCGGACCGAAGTTCAGGATCGCGATGCGCTTGGCGCCGGTGTGCTTGGTCTTGGCCTTGTCCTCGACCTTGGCGGCCTGCTGCTCCTTCTTGATGTTCTCGTCGGTCTTGGGCTCGGCCTTGGGATCCTCGCGTTCGATGCGGAGGATCTGGTCCTTGGTGAACATCTCCTCTTTCTGGAGTGTTCCGATCTTGGTTCGGAAGAAGACGAAGCCGTCCCCCTCGCGGACGACCACGCCCTCGATGACGCGTCCGTCCTTCAGATACAGCTTGTCCGCCAGCGCGTCGGTTGCCGACATCAGCAACGCGCCGACGGAAACCGCCGCGATCGCGATCATGCGTGCGGCCCGGTGAATCATCGTGTCCATGGTCCTGCTTCTCCCAGCGTGATGCGTGTGAAGTTCGGTGCGTGTGGTCGATGCACGGCCGCGCCGACGGGCGGCGGGGCCTGGGCGGTGCCCCTGGATCAATCCGGTCGATCCAGCCGCTGCTCGGTCTGGATGCGGTCGATGACGATCTGCGTGTCGATGATCAGGTCGTCCGGGGCGCCGATGCGCCGCGGGTTGATCGCCTCCGCGTAGCTCCTCACCGTCGACTGGATCTGGCGAAGGATGTTGATCTGCTGCGTCCGGGCGGCGGTCCGCTCGCGGTACCCGCCGGGGGCTCGGACCGTCACGCCCTGATACTGCCGGATGAGCCGGAGCACGTCCGCCTCGCACTTGGAGACGTCCTTCGACCACTCCTTGAAGACCTCGTTGCTCCGGTGCTTGACGATGGCGTAGTTCCGGGTGATGCCCATGCGGAACATCAGGTCGTCGACCGTGTCCGCCGTGCCCTTGCTGAACCCGATGTCGAACGCCGACTGCGACCCGAGCGTCAGGTAGTCGTTGCTGTTCATCCGAACGATGTCCGCCAGCGAGTCCTGATTCTCCTGGTTGATCGGGCCGTCATCCTTGATCACGAACCACTCAGGGCCCGGGGGCATCTTGTTCTCGAGGAACTCGGGCTTGCCGCCCACCATGCGATACGACAGGATGTAGTCGCCGCGGGTCATCGCGGTCATGATGCGGGCGTCGTGTCCGCCCTTCTCGGCAAGACTCTTGCATCGGGCCAGCAGCAGGCTGCGCATCTTCTCGCGCACGACCTCGTCGCCGCGGTTCTCGAACAGCAGCTCGATCCCGCCGATGCCCCCGTGGCGGCCGTCGGTCGTGAAGTAGATCTCCGGGAAGACGAACGGGAGGTACGCCGCACCGCCCAGGGCGCGGTTGATCCAGGCCACCAGGCGGGGCTTCTTCTTGAAGTCCGAGGTGTTGTTGATGCGATCGGTGATGAGCGTGTCGATCTCGCGGGCCTTGTCGAGCTGGGCGTAGGTCTCGCGCTGCCAGCCCGCCTGGTAGAAGTTCGCGCCCGCCTCCTCGCCGAAGCTGCTGAACGTGTGGTCAAACCGCACGATGAGCACGTCCGGCTGGACGCGCACGGCGTCGTCCATGAACTTCTCGACGGGGGTCTTGGAGACGTCCCGCCCGAACTCCCCGCCGAAGGTCACGATGTACACCTTCGTCGCGTCAGCGGGAATCGGCTTGCCCTTGGTGTCCACGATCGCTTCCGGGTCGACCTTGGTCGCCGGGGTCTCGGCGGGCTTCTTGCTCTCGTCCTTGGCCTCGTCGGCCGCCGGCTTGAACTCGTTGCGCTTGATCTCCAGGATCTCGCTCTTGGAGTAGCTCACCGGCGTCCGCATCGAGCCGACGATCACCAGGAAGCGGATCGACGTCTCCGTCTCCTCCAGGATCACGCCCTCGACCTTGTTCCCGGTCTTGAAGATGATCAGATCGCGCTTGGCCAGCGTCGAGAAGTCGGGGCTCTTGGCCGGGGCTCCGGAGCTCCCGCCCGTCGAGGTCTGCGCCAACGCCGAACCGGCGCTCAGCAGCAGCACGCTCGTCGCGGCAAAGCCCGCCGCCCATCGACTCCACCGTCCACTTGATCGTCTGGTCATCGTCATCGCTGGCTCCTCGTGCACAGGCCGACCGACCCACAGTTCGTCGGCGCCCTTGGATCAGTTCACGCGCTTGGCTCACCACCTCTGGTCCGTCACTCAAAGACGCGACGGACACGCGTACACCCTCTTTTAGACGTTCAACTCCCGGGCAAGTTCCATCCCCTCCTGCTTTGTCCGGATCCTCCCCTCAAGCTGTGCGTCCCGAACGCCATCCAATATTCGGCGAAAGTTCGGTCCGGGCTGCAATCCTCCGGCGATCAGATCATCTCCGGTCACCACAATAGGGGGATTTATTCCCACGCCATCACTCGCTAATCCCGCCACCTCGGCATCAATGCCCATAGCACGCTCAGTGCATGTTGTTCGGACGATGTTCAGGGCGTCGGCATGGAACTCCCGGCCGAGCAGGCGTTTGCGGCCTGCAACGCCCAGTCCGGGCCACTCTGACAGGAACCCTCGGACACATCGCAGGGTCTCCGAGAGTTGCTCCGACTCCTGGTTGGACAGGCACAGCGCGGCGCGGAGTTGGGTCGTGAGCGGGCCGGCGACGTGGTCGGGCAACCACGGTTGGTCTTCGGTGGCATGCCGATCCAGCATCCAGGCCGTGAGGGCGGTGGTCGCCGTGGCGCGGGCAGCGAGTCCCTTGAGCCGAGGAACCGGGACGGCTCGCTGCGTCTCCAGGAGCACCGGCGCGTCCAGACCAAGGTCCTGCAACATGGCGACCGCCTGAGCCCGATGCGGGTGCGAGAGCATTCGGCGGAGTTCCTCGCCGATGCGCTCCCTGCTGACTCCGCGGAGGTGGGAGGCATGTCTGCGGATGGCCTCGGCGGTCTTCGGGTCAAGCGTGAAAGCCAGCCGGGAGGCAAAGCGCACGGCACGCAGAGCCCGCAGATGGTCCTCCTGCAGACGCTTGTCGGGATCGCCAACGGCCCGGACGACGCGCGCGACAAGGTCGGCCTGCCCGCCGACATAGTCGATGACTTGTCCCCGGAGATCGCCCGTGGCGTATGGATCGGTTGTCTGGCCTTTGGCGAGCGGGTCCAGGAAGAGCGCGTTGATGGTGAAGTCGCGCCGATCGGCGTCGCTTCGGGCGTCGGAGAATCGGATGGTGTCCGGACGCCGCGCGTCGGAGTAAGGGCCGTCGGATCGAAAGGTGGCGACCTCCACGCTCACGCTGGGACCGAGCTCGGCGACGCCCTCGCTGGCGATGGCGTCGGTCGGGACATACACGAGCACAACCCCGAACGCCGCTCCGACCTGGCTGGTGCGATGGAACAACGAGCGGACGCGCTGGGGTGCGGCGTCGGTGGCGACGTCGAAGTCGGTCGGGTGCAGCCCCAGCAGGCCATCGCGGACGCATCCGCCGGCGAAATAGGCGGTGTGTCCCGCGTCGCGCAGACGCCGGACGATCCAGGTGGCGGCCGCCTGAGCGCGTCGAGGATCGGTGGCGCGGGCCATGTCGGAATGCTAGAGCAATGCTCGCGCAGGGTGAGATCGAATCGAGCGTTCGCCGGTCGGCGGGGTCGGTGCCCCATCTACACCAGCACGACCTGATCCTGGATGCAACTGGTGACGCGCGGGCCGGTCGCCGGATCGACAAAGACGTTGATTTCCAGGCGTATGCCAAAGCCGGGCCCGTCCGGGCCGGAGGGGATGTACACGCCCGGTTCGATCGTGAAGCCGATGCCGGGGAGGATGCGCCGGCGATCGTGGGTCTCGAGGTTGTCGATGTTCACGCCCACGCCGTGCACCATCGGCCCCGGCGAGAGCGAGTGCCCGGTGCGATGCCGGATGAAGGGCTCGTATCCGGCCCGCACGATCTGGGCTCGGGCGGCGTCGTCCAGTTCCCACCCTTCGACGGGCTTCTGGGCGGCGTGCCGGGCCCGCGCGAGCGCGACCGCCGCGTCGCGAGCCGCCTTCACCGCCGCATAGGCCCGTGCGTTGCGCTCGGGCACGCGTTCGCCGGCGTAGGCCACCCAGGTGATGTCGCTGAAGACGTGCTGGTCTCCCGGTCGGCGAGCCCAGAGATCCAGCAGGATCCAGTCGCCGGCGCGGATGGGGGAAGGACTTGCCGCCGAGACCTCAAAGTGCGGATCGGCTCCATGCTCGTTCACGGCGACGATCGGACCGTCGGGCGTCTCCAGGCCCGCGTCGCTGAATCGGGAGAGGATGAGCTGATGCACGTCATACTCAGTCACGCGATCGCCGGAAGCCCGGCGCGTGCGGATGAAGTCGAACGCCTCGTCCTTGATCCGGGCGACTTCCCTGCTGGCCCACTCGTGGCTCTCAAGCGCCGCCGCGTTCCAGCGGGCAATCGCCACCTGGACAAGATCCGCGCTGGAGACGATCTCCGCCCCCGCCGACCTGACCAGTTCGATGGTCCCGGCGTCGACGATCCCGATCACGGGGAGTGCGGCTCCGGGTGAGTACTCCATGGCGAGAGGGCCTTGGCACTCCTGGACGCGGGCGTGCATCCATGCTCGGAAATCCTCCCAGCTCAGATACTGGTCTATGGCGACCGGCTCGCCCCCTGGGAGCGTGGCGTGCTCGAACTGCCCGCGATCGATCCCGTGGCAGAGCAGCCGAACCCCGCCTGAACCCGGCGATCCATCCGGGCGGGCGGGAATCCACAGGGCGGCCCGTCGGGTGAGGAATCGCTTGCCCGAACCGCTGCGCGGATCGACCGGCAGCAGCCGCGCAAGCGTCGGGTTCGACGACCGGAAGTCGTACACCAGCCAGCCCCCGATACGCTGCTGGTTCATGAACTGGCGGAGTTCAGAGAGGATCATGAGGGACATCCGTTGAGGCGGAGGCGAGCCCTGGGCGAAGCACTCCCGGGAGCCCGCGTGGGGAAATTCGACCAGATCGTTCAGCCGGCGGTGTGGGAGTCGGTCGCGACCGCCGCTTTGTGCATCGTTCAGCATGAACGGAGCGAAGGCAAATGGGGTCCCAGGGGGTTGGCGAGCGCACAGGCGCGGCGGAGAATCAGTCGGTGAGCAGTTCGGCACATGGATCAGCGGCAGCGTTCGCTTCAGAAGTGCTCCGGCAGAGCGCCCAGGGACTTGCGGCGCTTGCGGCGGAACGGATGTTCCAGCAGTCCCCGAAGATCGCCTCGAGGTACCAGCCCAACCCATCGCTCAAGTGGCGAGAGAATATCGCCGGGCGCGTGCACTATCTGGCGGCGGCGGTCGCGACGGGCCGCCCGCACGTCTTCCTGCACCAGGCCAAGTGGGACAAGGTCGCGCACGCGGCTCGTGGCGGGGACGAGGCGTGCGCCGACTTGCTGGTGTCCATGAACTGCCTGCGTGCGGTCGCGGAAGATGAGCTGCCGCCGGCCGTCAAGTCGATCGCGATCGAGTGCCTGGACGAGGCGATCGCGGCGATGGAGGGTTCGTCGGCCGACACGTCGTCGCTGCTGGATCCGGGGACGCCCGCGGGTCGGCTGGCAGCGGAGTATCTGCTGGCCGTGCTTGAGGGTGACCGGCATCGGGCGTGCACGCTCATGCTCGACGCCGTGACCAGGGGCCGTGCGGATCTGCAGTTGCCCCCGCTCACGGTGTTGCAGGCGTACACGCAGGTGCTTGGTCCGGTGCAGCAGGAACTGGGTCGCATGTGGCACATCAACGAGTCGACGATCGCGGAGGAGCACTTTGCGACGGCGACGACGCACACGGTCATGAGCGCGCTCTATCCCCATCTTCCGCGCAAGCCGCGGCACGGTCGGGCCGTGCTCTGCGCCGCCGTGGAGACCA
Organism: Phycisphaerales bacterium UBA4658; assembly: GCA_002405485.1. GTDB lineage: Bacteria > Planctomycetota > Phycisphaerae > Phycisphaerales > UBA1924 > UBA4658. The sequence goes on along the minus strand of DHLW01000053.1, from coordinate 96,034 downwards.
ACGCGCACGAGATCGGCGTGCGCATGGTGGCCGACGCCCTGGAGATGGAGGGCTGGAGGAGCGTGTACCTCGGTCAGAACGTGCCGGCCGATGACCTGGTGCTCGCTGCGGAGGACTTCCGCGTCGATCTGGTGGCACTCTCGGCAACGCTGCTCACCCATCTGCCGGTGCTCGGGGAGACCATCCGGCGGATGCGCTCGGCCCGCGGTGGGCCGGCCGGTGGGCCCAAGATCCTCGTCGGGGGCGCGGCATTCAGCGCCGACCCGGACCAGACCGTCTGGCAGTCGCTCGGCGCCGACGCGTATGCCCGGACCCTCGACGAGGCGGTCTCGGCGGCCCGGCGGCTGTGCGGCTGCTGACCGCATTCCCGCTCAGGCACATCCCGGCTCCGAGGCCGCCTGGCCCGATCATCGCACCCTCGGCAACGCCATCCGCCCGGGACCTACGCTCTGTCTTTTCTCCCGCGGGTTGCCCGCGTTGCTCGCCGACGGATCAGAGCGCCATGCTGTCACAGACCGTCGAGTATGCGCTGCGAGCCATGGTCCACCTCGCGGCACATGGCGATAGCCAGGGGGCCAACAGCGAAGAGATCGCTCGCAAGACCCGCGTGCCCAAGGGGTACCTCTCCAAGATCATGCGCGATCTGGTGGTTGCGGATCTGGTCATCTCGCGCCGCGGGCCGGGGGGCGGGTTCGTGCTCGCACGACCCGCAAGCTCGGTGAGCATCCTGGACGTGATCTCTGCCGTCGACCCCATCACCCGCATTCGCGATTGTCCGCTCGGCGACCCCACGCACAAGGAACTCTGCCCGCTGCATCGACGTCTGGATGATGCCATCGGCCTGATCGAGCAGGAGTTTCGACGGACGACCCTCGCAGAAGTGCTGGCAAGCACCGGCAAGAAGGGGCACCGGTGCTCAGCCCTGATCGGGCCGACGATCTCGGCCAAGCGTTCGCGGTGAACGATCCTGAGTCCGGCGCGGTGTGTCCGACGCTGGGTGCGGCACAGGATCGACATCGCACGCATGCGTGGGTACGATCTCGCTCATGACCCGCGGCGCCATGCATCACCGGCATCATCATCATCTTCATGAGGGATGCCGGTAGCGCGTTGGGTCTCCTTGTATCGAGGCACTCATCAACGACACCGGCCCGGCCCGGTGTCGTGCGGCTTTTGGGCGTGCACGTTCCGGGGCATGGGCCAGACAGGAGCGTGCGGCCATGGTTCAGATCGACGCGGATCAACTCCAGCTTGCGGTGCCCAAGGGGCGCATGTATGACGGCGTGACGACCCTGCTCGGCGACGCGGGCGTGCGGATCGGAGTCACGGCCCGCGGCTATCGGCCGACGGTCAGCGTCGGGTGGATCTCGGCCAAGATCCTCAAGCCGCAGAACATCGTGGAGATGCTGCACCAGGGCTCGCGCGACGTCGGCTTTGCCGGGGCCGACTGGGTCGCGGAGCGCCGGGCCGAGCTTGTGGAGGTGCTCGACACCGGCCTGGACAAGGTTCGCCTGGTGGCGGCGGCGCCGGCGGGCGTGCTGGACGATGGCAAGCTGCCGATGGATCGACCGCTGGTGGTCGCGTCGGAGTTCGAGCGACTGACGCGTGAGTGGATCACGGCGCGCGGGCTGCGGGCGGAGTTCCTGCGGTCCTTTGGCGCCACGGAGGTCCTCCCGCCCGAGGACGCCGACTGCATCGTGGACATCGCCGCCAGCGGAGCGACCCTGGAGGCCAACGGTCTGAAGATCGTCGAAACGGTGATGACCTCGTCCACGCGTCTGTACGCCAGCCGGCAGGCGATGAACGATCGGCGGAAGCGCGGCTGGATCGAGGACCTGTCGCTGCTGCTGCGATCGGTGCTTGATGCTCGGAAGCGCGTGATGATCGAGCTCAACGTCTCCGCGGAGCGACTGGAGAGCGTGTGCAAGGTTCTTCCCTGCATGCGCGAACCGACCATTGCGCCGCTGCACGCGGGCGCGGGGTTTGCCGTGAAGGCGGCCGTGGAGCGGGCGACGCTTCCTCGGCTGATCCCCGAGATCAAGGCCGCCGGGGGCAGCGACATCGTGGTCACTCCGATGGCACAGGTGGTGCCATGAGCGGACTGTCGCCGACGCGTGCGGCGCGCCACATGCGCGCGTACGACCCCCCGAGAGCCCGATGGCCCATCGACCTCTGGCTGGACGCCAACGAGGGTCCGACGGTGTCGCCGGCCGCGCTCGGGGCGCTTGAACGCGTCGATGTTGACGCGCTGCGCAGATATCCCGACGCTCGCTCGCTGGAGGCGGAGCTCGCGGGCGTGTGGGGCGTGAATCCGGAGCGCGTGATCGTCGGCGCGGGTGGCGATGACATCATCGAGCGGGCCTGCCGGGCCATGATCGAGCCGGGGCGGTGCGGGGTGATGACGACTCCGACGTTCTCGATGATCCGCCGAGCGGTGCTGGGCTTCGGCGGAGAGGCGACCGAGATTCGGTGGATCGAGGGCGCGTTTCCGATGGAGGAGTTCATTCGGGCGATCCGGCATGGCGAGGATTCGACCGCAGCCCCCGCGTCGATCGCGTTCATCGTGTCGCCGAACAATCCGACGGGCGGAGTGGCGAGTGCCCGGGCCATCTGCGAGGTGGCGCGGCGGTCGCCGGAGACGCTCGTGGTTGCCGACCTTGCGTACGCCGAGTTCGCGGATGTCGATCCGATGCGCGAGATCCTGCACGAACCCAATGTGCTGTGCGTGCGGACCATGTCCAAGGCGATGGGCCTGGCGGGGCTGCGCGTCGGGTATGGGCTGGGAAGCGTGGAGGTGGTGGGGTGGCTGAGGGCGGTGTCGCTCCCGTTCGCGGTGAGCGGCGCGGCGATCGCCGCCGCACGCGCCGTCGTGCGTGAGCCCGATCCGAATCGTGACGCAATGCTCCGGCGGATTCGGTGGGAGCGTGCCCGGCTCGCGGAGGCGCTTGCCTCCGGCGGCGCGATCGTGCCTGTTCCGGATGGTGGCCAGGGCAACTTCGTGTTTGCGCGATGGGAAAGCGCATCGCGTGCGGCGGCCTTCTGCGACGAGCTGGAACGGCAAGGCATCGCGATTCGGCGGTTCGGAGGCGAACTCGCCGACGCTATTCGCATCACATGCCCCGGACTGGAGAGCCAGTATCAGCGTCTCGAGACCGCCATCGCACTCGCCATCACCGCCGCTCGCCAGAGCAAGGAGCCCTCGCCATGACCGTCAAAGCCCCTCGAAATGGCTCGATCTCTCGGACCACCCGCGAGACGGACATTCGCTGCGAGATCGACCTGGATGGCCCGGGTGAGCGGTCGATCCGCACCGGACTGGGCTTCCTGGATCACATGCTCGACGCCCTGTCGACCCACTCCGGCGTGTCGATCCGCATCGCCTGCACCGGCGATCTGCACGTCGACGATCACCACACCGTCGAGGATGTGGCCATCGCCCTGGGGCAGGCGCTCGACGCCGCCCTCGGCGATCGGGCGGGGATCGCCCGCTTCGGCTGGGCGATCGTCCCGCTCGATGAAGCGCTCAGTCGGGCGTCCATCGATCTTGCCACCCGCGCCGGCGGCTACGTCGATCTCGGCCTGAAGCGCGAGGCCATCGGCGGTGTCGCGTGCGAGAACCTGTCGCACTTCTTCCGATCGCTCGCGGCATCGGGACGATTCACCATCCACGTCGACGTGCTCAAGGGCGAGAATGACCATCATCGCGTCGAGAGCGCGTTCAAGGCCGCGGCCCTGGCCCTCCGGCAGGCGATCGCGCTCAGCGGCACGCAGGGTGTCCCCAGCACCAAGGGGGTTTTGTGATGCAGGTGTGGATGCTCAGCACCGGCGTGGCGAATGTCGCCTCGATGCGGGCGGCGCTGGCGCGGTGCGGGCACGACGTTCGGCCTGTGCAGAGCGCGGCCGAGGTCGAGTCCGCGCCAGCCCTCGTAGTGCCGGGAGTCGGATCGTTCCGGGCCGGCATGAGCGCGCTGGAGCGGGACGGCCTGGGCCGGGCTCTGTGCGCCCGCATCGAGCGACGCCGCGCGACCCTCGCCGTCTGCCTTGGCATGCAACTGATGTTCGAGCACAGCGAGGAATCGCCCGGTGTTCCCGGGCTCGGGCTGCTGCACGGGACCGTTCGGCGATTCGGCGATCACGTTCGCGTCCCGCAGATGGGCTGGAACAGCGTCGACGCGCCCGGCGGGCGATTGCTCGCGTCAGGATCGGCCTACTTCGCCAACTCCTATCGCGTCGAGCAGGCCCCGGGCGACTGGACGACCGCATGGTCGGAACACGGCGGACGCTTCGTCGCGGGCATGGAACGAGGCGGCGTGCTGCTCTGCCAGTTTCATCCCGAGCTCTCGGGCGCGTGGGGGCTCGCGCTCCTCGGCCGATGGCTCTCGAGCGCCAAGCGGGAGGCCGGCGCATGCTGACCAGACGTGTGATCCCGTGCCTGGACGTGCGCGATGGACGCGTCGTCAAGGGCGTCCGCTTCAAGGACCTGCGCGACGCGGGAGACCCGGCCGAACTCGCTGCCGCGTACGAGGCGCAGGGAGCCGATGAGATCGTCGTCCTCGACGTGTCGGCGACGCCCGAGGGGCGCAAGGCCGCGGCCCACACCGTCCAGGCCGTGCGTGCACGCATCGGCATTCCGCTCACCGTTGGCGGGGGCGTGCGCGGCGCGGATGATGCGGCTCGGCTGCTCATGAGCGGCGCGGACAAGGTCGGCGTGAACACGGCGGCGGTCGAGCGGCCTCAGTTGCTCGCCGAACTCGCCGAACGCTTCGGGAGCCAGTGCGTCGTGCTCGCGCTCGATGCGCAGCGGCATGGTCCGTCGTGGCGTGTCGTCGTCCGCTCGGGCACGGTGCCCGTCGAGCTGGATGCCATTGAGTGGGCCAGGGATGCGCAGAACCTTGGCGCGGGAGAGATCCTGCTCACGAGCGTCGATCGCGACGGCACAGGACACGGGTACGACCTCGAGCTGCTCAGTGCCATCTCAGGGAAGGTGCACGTGCCGGTGATCGCCTCCGGCGGCGCGTCATCCGCCGACGACATGGCGCGTGCATTGCGGGCCGGTGCAGACGCGGTGCTCGCCGCCTCGATCTTCCACACCGGCATGTTCACTGTCGCCGACGTCAAACGCGACCTGCTCGCCCGAGGATTGGAGATGCGACCATGATCATTCCTTCGATCGATCTGATGAACGGGCAGACGGTGCAGCTCCGCCAGGGACGCGAGCTCAAACTCACCGCGGGCGATCCAGCGCCCATCGCACGGACGTTCGGCATCGTCGGCGAGATCGCCGTCATCGACCTGGACGCCGCGCTGGGCAAGGGCTCCAACCGTGAGCTGCTCCGGCCCCTGCTGGAACTCGCCGACTGCCGCGTCGGCGGCGGCATCCGCGACGCCCAGACAGCCAAGGACTGGCTGGACGCAGGCGCGTGCAAGGTCATCCTCGGCACGGCGGCCACGCCGGATGTGCTCCGCCAGTTGCCCAGGGAGCGCGTCATCGCCGCGCTCGATACCTGGGAGGGCGAGGTCGTCACGCACGGGTGGCGGCAGCGCAGCGGCGTGCGGATCGAGCAGCGGCTCGCCGAGCTGCGCGAGCTCGTGGGCGGCTTCCTCATCACCTTCGTCGAACGCGAGGGCACCATGACGGGGCTCGATCTCGATGCGGCCGAACGCCTG
>DHLW01000053.1:88311-90119 GCA_002405485.1 Phycisphaerales bacterium UBA4658 | reverse complement strand
GCATGGCGATCTACACCGGCGCCATGCACGTCGCCGACGCGCTCGCCGCGTGCTTGACCTCCGATCGCCCCGATGGGCTCTGGCCCACCGTGGTCGTTGACGAGCGCGGCGTGGCCCTCGGGCTTGCCTACTCAAGCGCCGAGAGTCTCCGCGTCGCGATCGATGAACGCCGCGGCGTGTACTGGTCGCGTTCCCGCGGGCTCTGGCGCAAGGGTGAGAGTTCCGGTGCCGTGCAGGAACTGCTCCGCATCGACCGCGACTGCGACCGCGACGCGCTCCGCTTCACCGTCCGCCAGCGTGGCGGCGGGTTCTGCCACACCGGGTCAGCCACCTGCTTCGGCGCAGCCAGAGGGCTGACGCGTCTGGAAGGCACGATCGCCTCGGCGGGCGCGCGCAACGGCTCCTACGCCGCACGTCTGCTCGCCGACCCAGCGCTGCTCGCATCCAAGATCGCCGAGGAAGGCCGGGAACTCTCGGCGGCCAGCACGCGCGACGAGGTGATCCACGAAGCCGCCGACGTGCTGTACTTCGCCGCCGTCAAGCTCGCGTCGCACGGCGCGGGGCTGGGTGATGTCGAGCGCGAGCTCGATCGCCGAGCCCGGCGCATCACCCGCCGGCCCGGCAACGCCAAGCCCGAGGTGCTCCCATGAAGACGTCTGATCGCGTGCGCTTCAAGCGGGTCCGGGGCGCCAACGCCGCGCTCCCGTTCCGCCCCGCTGTGGATGACGAAGCTCTTGCAGTCGCTGCGAGGATCGTCGACGATGTTCGGCAGCGCGGGTTCGTCGCCGCGATCGATCACGCACGCCGCCTCGGCGAGATCGCCCCCAACGCTCCCGCTCGCTCGGTGCTCTACTCCGCTGCTCGGCTGCGGGCCAGCATGAACACGCTCGAGCCGCGTGAGCGCTCGGCCCTCCGCAACGCCGCCAGACGCATCGCCGACTTCGCCCGCGCCCAGCGCCGGGCGCTCTCCGACCTGAGCCTCCCGCTCCGCGTCGCCGGAAGACGCATCGGCTCGGCGGGGCATCGATTCGTCCCGGTCGCCTCGGCGGGGTGCTATGCGCCGGGTGGACGCTTCCCGCTCCCCTCCTCGGTGCTCATGACCGTCATCGCCGCGCGACAGGCCGGCGTGCAGAGCGTCTGGGTCTGCTCCCCAAAGCCCACGCACGCCACCCTCGCCGCCGCACATGTCGCCGGCGCCGATGGCGTGGTCGCCCTCGGCGGGGCCCAGGCGATCGCCGCGATGGCCTTCGGCTGCGGCCCGCTCCCTCGGTGCGACATCATCGTCGGACCCGGCAATCGCTACGTCACCGCCGCCAAGTTCCTGGCCTCACGCTTCACCGGCATCGACATGCTCGCAGGCCCCAGCGAGCTGCTCGTCATCGCCGATCGCTCGGCGGATCCGGAGACCATCGCCGCCGACCTGCTGGGTCAGGCCGAGCACGACACCGACGCCGTGCCCCTGCTCATCACCACCCACGCCCCGCTGATCCGGCAGGTCGAGTCGGCGATCGAGCGCCAGCTCGCGTCGCTCCCCACCGCGCAGACGGCCCGCGCCGCCATGCGCAACGCCATCGCGATCGCCGTCGGATCCGTCGACGAGGCCGTCGCCGCGTCGGATCGCCTCGCCCCCGAGCACGTGCAGATCCTCACCGCCCGCGCCCGCGCCGTGGCCGGTCGGCTGCGGGTCTTCGGGGCCGCGTTCATCGGGCCGCGCTCCGCCGAGGTCTTCGGCGACTACGGCGCAGGCCCCAATCACGTCCTCCCCACCGGCGGCCGAGCCCGCTCATCGTCGGGCCTGTGGGTCGGCA
>DHLW01000053.1:78145-88086 GCA_002405485.1 Phycisphaerales bacterium UBA4658 | reverse complement strand
CATGGAAGGCCTCGAAGCTCACGCCCGAGCCGCCGAGCGGCGGGGCTGAGCTGATGCACATCGCCACGAAGAGAAACGGAGTCTCCAAAGAGTCTTCAGTGACACAGACGTCCCGCCTCTGTTCCTGATGTCCGGTACCTCGCACAGACAGATCGCCCGTGCCGCCACTCGATCAGAGATTCCAGACCCGAATGACCTCGCCGATTGAGTGAGCAAGTGCACAGCACATTCTTGCCGGCGGCGGCGGCTCGATGTACATTGACAGCGTGATCATGCGGGACGACACGCTCACCTCGGGGGGGTCAGGAACGCTCTCGCGGACGATGCTGTACGCGCAGAACTGGTTGGGGGGGCGTGGGGATGTGGTGGGCATGCTGCGCTCCGACGGCTCGCCGTATGAGCATGTGCGGTACTCGGCGTATGGGCGGCCGGTGGGGATCAGCGCGGCGGACTGGAACGGCAGCGGTGCGCTCGACGGCGACGAGGTGACGAACTATCTCAACGCCTGGAACGCCAGCGATCCCTGGGCCGATTTCGACTTGGATGGCCCCGTCTTGACGGCGGACATTTTCGCGTACCTGAACGACTACTTCGAGCACGTCTCCAGCGGCCGCGACAAGCTGCACTCCGGCAGCAAGAATCGCATCGGCTACGCGGGCTACCAGTACGACGACGTCATCCCCCACATGCAGCTCGCCCGGCACCGCTGGTACCGCGCCGACCTACAGACCTGGACACGACGCGATCCGCTGGGTGAGGTTGATGGGCCGAATCTGTACCAGTATGTCCAGGGCAACTCAATCGACAACTCCGATCCGAGTGGTCTACTTACGTCAGTTGATATTGCTTTTCGTGCATGCATGAAACAGCCAACTAAAGCACTTCAGATTGAGTGCCTTGAGAAGTTGCTAAACATTTTTCCTGGAACCAAATGGGACGCATCCCTGCGAAGGATAATTGATTCACTCAAGCGACGTCCAGACTTTAAGCCCAAGCCGAAGTACCGCAGAGGACTTTCCAAGGAGTGTCTCGACACATATGCGAGGTATAAAGCGCTCGAGAGCGTCTGTTTTGCCTGCAAGGGAGGAGATGCCGAAGAATGCGAATCCGCTTGCGCCAAAGCCGTGTGTTGGGGCGCTGTCGTGGCATATCGCAAGGCCTATGACAATAAGTACAAATGTCCAGCGCCAAATGCCGATCATCCGACAGCATTGAAGAATGCTCAGGGTGCTCTGGCAAAGTGTATGAAACGATGTGGAAGTGCTGAGTGCAAGGAGATCATTGACCCGAAGAGTCCCGATATTAAGATTCCAGACGTCTCTCTTGGTCAAGTGCGATCACCCCAAGGCCAAGGTGGCTGCTGCGAGGGCGCTACCGAAGCTGGTACGGTTCGGTCACTGCGGTGAGGTTGTCCCAGGTATTACAATTCCGATGAAGAACTCAGCAATCCTTCAAGAGCATGTACATCGTGTGTGTGATTGCTTGTTCGGCAAACTCTCCAGGACCAGCTATGGCCAGCATAACTTTAAAGGGCGTTCGCAGGAGGAATTGCAGGCGATGCGGCGATGGTTTAAGACTGCAGTGCTCGATCCTGAAATGCCAGTTGTCGTTGAAATAGCATCGATATTCTTAGCAGAGAACATATTTAGCGACAATAGAAACAAACAGTTGCTGTCCACTTGCTGTGCGCTTTCTATTATTGCGGGATGTTCGGCCTGCGGCGAAGAGGTGTATCTTGCCGCTGCTGAACTCGCACTGCTCTACTTGGTACTCAATAGGATGCAATTTGATATGCAGTATATGTCGAATTTGCTGCTGTTTATTAAATTGTTTGGTTATGACCAGTGCCATCTTAGCGGCCCATTTACTCCATTTGCAGTCGCTTGCATTGGCAGATGCTATTTGTCCGAACCCTGCTCGCTCGAGATCGCTCGTGCTAACGAACTAGCTCTGCCGGAGTTCGTCCTTGATGCTGATAAAGTCGTTAAGTTGTTGAATGTGATTGACACAGACCTGTGCCGTGGAGATAATGAACTGCATGAGCTGTGCCAACGCCTCGGGCGAATATCATAACATGCTGCGCCAGAGACTTCATCGGGACGGTAAAGCTGCCCTAAGCGGCGCGTCGTTTGAAGTGTGCGAGTACTCGATCCGCCCAGTAACGCAGCGTCGCCGGCAGCACGCCCAGACTCCGGGCCCGCAGTGTGCAAAAACTCCATCCATGCCAAAGCCACGAATCTTCGAGGAGATCGTACCCTGTCTCTCACGCGGCTCTTCGATGGTAGTGCTTCACCACGCCGCCCAGCCGCTGGCGGCAGCAGACCGGGCCGTCGCGGCCCCGAAGTTCGATCGATTGGGGCGTAGTTGGTCCGACCCGGCTCATCTGCAGCGGCGTGGCCCCGCCGATCCCAGAATGCGCGCTGGCGGTTGCAATAGTCGGTAAACTCGCCGACCTGATGATCCAGATGCTTCGTGCCCATCAGGGAGAACCGGTCCAGAGACTCGGCCTTGATCGTTTTGATAACCCGTTCGGCGGAGGCGATCTGTCGGGGAGTTCCGGGTTGAGTTGGTGCTGTGGGGCCGCGTCACAACGTGGTTATGTCTTGGCTCGAACCGGCCAAGATTTGCTCCGAAGCGCTCGCACTGTGCTCCAAAGTTGCCATGGTTTGCTCCAAACCTGCCATGGTTTGTTCCAAAGTGGTCGAGGTTTGCTCCAAACCAGCCACGTTTTGTTCCAAACCTGTCATGGTTTGTTCCAAACCTGTCACGTTTTCTTCCAAACCTGCCATGGTTTGGAGCTTCCCGCGGCGATCTGGACCTGCGAACCTTGCGCGAAAGTGCGTCGATCCTGAGTCTGGCGGCGCGAGCGGCGGATTTATGCGGACGAGCACAACGGCACCGGCGGCAGCTCCGGCGACCACGACAACTCACGCATCACGCGTTTCGAGGATGGCCGCTGGTCCGGGTACACCTACACCGACTCGATGGGCGGTCTGTACCGCGCTGGTGACGTCCTTCACATTGTGGCTGTTCGTGCAGCGAATCTCCAAGAACGTCTAAGCGTTGCTCGGGTGAACGGGCGTCGGTCCGTACATCCTGCGGAGGGCCACAGGTCGCGCGGCGGTAGTTGTCATCGGTATTCGATCGTGATCCCTCACGAAGTGGTGCCCTCAGGCGTACCTGTACTTGGGCTGAAGTGGGTGATGCGATCGGAGAATCATCATGGCTGCGCACGGCGTGGATTTCCGCTTGGCCGGACTGCTCAAGGGGCGTTTCAATGAGCCGGGCAAGTTTGGCCGCATGTTCCCGCATCTCCGCTCGCTAAAGCCCGCTCAACTGGCGGTCTCGCCGGGTCAGCGGTGCCCGGGTTGTTGGATAGACTCATGCTTGCTGCTCAACGCTCATCGCCGGTTGCGGTGTCATCGCCATGTCCTCTGACGCCCTCCACACCCGCTGGAACGCCCTCTGCTTGCGCGTCGGCGTGTTCAAGGACGCCGACGAGAGCGAGCTGACGTTCGACATGATCCGGACGCTCTACACCCATCCGCCGCGGGCGTATCACACGCTGGATCACATCGCCCAGGTGCTCGACGAGTTTGATCTGGTCTTTCGCCTCGCCGACGACCGCGACGCCGTCGAGATGGCTCTCTGGCTGCACGACTGCGTGTACATCGCCGCCCGACCCGACAACGAGGACCGGTCCGCCGATGCCGCCGCGATGATCGGCGGGCTCCTTGGGTGCTCGCCCGAGTTCCTGGCCAAGGTCCGAGCCGGCATCATGGCGACGCGGCACTCCAGCGACCCCGGCAAGGGCGATCCGGCATTGGTCGCCGACATCGATCTGACGATCCTGGGCTCTTCCCGCGAGCAGTACGACGAGTACCGTCGGCAGATCCGGGCCGAGTTTGCCTTCGCCGACGACGAGCCCTTTCGCGTCGGCCGAATGGCCTTCGTCCAGCGCATGCTCGACAAGCCCCGCATCTACGCGACGCCCCATTACGCCCGGGCCCTTGAGGATCGCGCCCGCGACAACCTGTATCACGAACTGGACGAACTGGAGCGCGGCCGGGTCGTGTAACCCGCCGCACAGCCCGCAGGCCCGATCTCGGCGTGCCTCACCCGATGATCCCGACCCGCTTGAACGTGTGCCCGGGCAGCACGCCCTGAATGTTCGCGTTCCCCAGGTGCACCGCGACCAGTTCGCCCAGCACATCGCGGAAGTCGGTCGTGTGCTTGAGGTCTCGTCCTTGGTGCAACTGCTCGCGAGACAGCCCCGGCCACTGGCCCAGCACCTTGCGCGGCGAGGTCTCGCCCCTCGCCGAGGCCATCGCGTGCCCGCGGTGCACACTCCCGCCCAAGACGAGCATGGCGTTGGCCCACCCGTGGTCGGTCCCGCCGGTGCCGTTCTCGAATGCGGTGCGCCCGAAGTCCGTCAGCGTGACCACGAGCACATCGTCCATCCGCTCGCCAAGGTCCTTGTGGAACGCCGCGAGCGCGTCGCCCACCTGCTGGGTGAGGTTCCCGAACTGTCCCTCGCCGCCGCGGCCCTGATTCTGATGCGTGTCCCATCCGCCCAGATCCACCTCGGCGACCTCCAGCCCGATATCCGCCTTGATCAGCCGAGCCACCTGCATGAGCTTTCGGCCAAGCTCGGTCTTGGGATACTCGGCGCCCGGGGTATATGGCCCGCTGGTGACGGCCCGAAGCTGCCGAACGCCCTCCAGCGTCGTCCCCGCCGACTGCGCCAGCAGTTCCGTCGCGTCCCCGGCCCGGCGCATCGCCGACTGCTGATACGCGTGCTCGAGCGCGGCGGAGATCGCCTCCGGGTCCACGCCGCGCGCCGTCTTCGGCAGGTTCAGCTCCTCCAGCCCGCGCACCGCATACGCCGGCTGCTTGCCCTGCATGATCCGCGGGAGCGCATCCCCGATGCTCACCGCGCGGATCGGCCCGTGCCCCGTGCTTGTCGCCAGGTGCCGATTCAGCCACCCGTCGGAGTGAATGGTGTTCCCCACCACGCCCGTCTCCCACGTGTCCTGCTCCTCAAAGTGCGAGCGGGTGTTGCGGTCATACCCCACCGCGTGCAGCGCGACGCACGAGCCCTCGTCAAACAGCCCCTTGAGCGCGCCCAGCCGCGGATTCAGCCCGAAGAATCCGTCCAGGTCGATCGCGCTCCCGCTCTGCCCCGCCGACGGCGCGGGCACGGCGATCCCGCGGCGCAGACCCGCATACGCCCCGTCCCCGTGCGGCACGATGAGGTTCAGCCCGTCCGCGCCGCCCCGAAGGAACAGCGCCACCAGCGTCCGGCCGCGACGCGTGATCTCGGGCGTCAACATCGCGGCCGAAGACTCGGCGCCCAGCAGCAGCGGCGACACGCCCACATACGCGCACGCCGCGCCCGCGGCCTTCAGAAAGTAACGTCGAGTCAGATGCATGCCCGCTCCTTGCTGTTCCGCCGCGATGCACGTTCCCGTCGTGCCGATCGCCCTGCGCCATCGGTTGTACCGCCCAGACTCACTTGAGATTCGCCTCCGGCAACTGCGCGATGAACGCCCCCGCCGTCCGGATCCGCGCATCCCGCATCCAGTGCTCAGGCCGAGCCGGCAGCACGGGTGCCGTCCTCATGAGCACACGCAGCGCGGCCTCGTTCGACGCCGCGCTCAAGGGATGCCCCGTCAGCCGGATCGCGATCAGGTCCACGATGAGCTGGGCTTCGGCGTTCGCCGTGGGGTGCGACTCCGAGCCCTCCGGTGTGTCCATTCCCATCGGCACTTCCAACGCGCGATCGTTCCACCGCAGCACCCCCGGCACCGCGTCGGCGATCGGCCCGTCGGCCTTCCCCGCCAGCTTCCATCGCTGCAGCATCGCGTTGGAGTCCATCACTTCCGCGTCCACTTCCGGATAGCCGTCGGGCGTCGCACGATCGAACATCCCGTGCCCGCTCGCGGCGAGGAAGTCGCCAACGTCCCACGGCGAGTTCGCGCCCGTCGTCCGTGAGAGCCGCAGGGCGTAATCCAGCGGATGGGCCAGCCGAGGCGTCCGCGCCGACCTCCAGAACGCCGAGTGCCCGACCATCGTCCCCACCACCCGTCGCAGGTCGCCGCCCGTTCGCAGAAACGTCTCCCGCATCGCAAGCACCAGCTCCGCGTCCGGATCGGCATGCGTGTAATGGGCGGCGAGCTTGCCGCAGATGTACTCCGCCGTCCTCGGATGCGTCGCCAGCATCTCGATCGCCCGAAGCACACGCTCGTGGCGATCGTCCAGGCCGTCGGCCCCGAACCGCGCCCCAAAGACCACCCTCGGCTGGTCAAGCGTCGACCCCGCCCGCGGCTCTGTGCGGAAGTCCTCGGCGAGCCCGTCATCGTCCGCCGTCAGATCCCCTCCGCCCGGAAGCGCGCCGCGCGCCGTCGTCCACCCCGTCAGCACGTGCGCCAGATGTGTGACGTCCTTTTGCGCATATCCGCCGCGCACCCCGACCGTGTGCAGCTCCAGAATCTCGCGGGCATAGTTCTCGTTCAACCGCCCGTTGAAGGAGCGCTCCTGATCGAGATACCTGAGCATCGCCGGGCTTGTGGCGCTCAGCCGAAGCAGCTCGCCGAATCGCGCCGCACCGGTCGCGCTGAAGGCCTCGTGCTCGTCGAGCTTCCGCCACGCCTCGGTCTTGCGCAGCCAGGTCGAGAAGTGATTCTGCGACCACAGCACCAGCCGCGTCCGCACCGGATTGCCCGAAACGATCGCCTGCTGAATCGCACGCCGCGACACGTCATACTGCGAGCGCGCATTGGCGAAGCGGACCTCCCCGAGTTCCAGTGCGGCCCGCTCCGCGGCGTCGGCTGTCCCTGTCCCGGCCGATCGCCCAAGCCGATCCGCCACATACCCCTCCACGCCCAACGCCATCACGCTCGCCAGTTCCCCGCGCTCCGGGCCGTACCCGATCCGGTTGAGCAGCAGCACCGCCCGCTCATACGCCGTCGGCTCCTCGCCGGATTCGTGCCAGGGCCTCGGGTCCGCACGCACCGACACCTCCGGCGTCTGCGTCGAGTTCCCCCACGCATCCACAACCCGCAGCGACACTCGGCGGTCCCCGGCCTTCACGCCCCGCAGCACCAGGGGCACCACCACCCGACCAAAGCCGCGCTGCCCGCTCACCTCGTGCATCACCCCCGTCGGCGTGCCGTCGATCACCGCCTCCGCCCCGACGATCGCCGTCGCCCCCGCCACCTCCGCGACCAGCGCGTCGGCGCCCGCGATCCGCGTGCCGGGCCGCGGATGCACGATGTTCACCGCCGGCCCGCGCCCGTCGATCGCGCCCGGGCGCTCCACGAGCCGAATGGCCTGCATCCACAGCACCGGCCTCGGCGAGCGTGACGCCGTCCAGCCCCCGCGCGCGTCGGGGACCTCCAGCACCAGCCGCTGACGCCCGCCCCCGAGCCGGATCCCCTCATGCCCCGGACCCGTCAATCGATGCGTGCCGTGCCAGTTCGGCACCGTGCTCGTCGCCGCGATCGCTTCCGGGCCCGCGTCTGTCCAGCCATCCTCGCCTGTCCCGGAGTCCTGCCGCGACCGCTCCACACGCACGTCCAGCCGCTGCCCGCGACCGGTCGAGTACCCCTCCACGTGCACGTCGAACACACCCCGCAGACGCTCCGGAAGCTCCACCCACACCCGTTCCGCGGCCTGCACGGGAGCCAAGAACCGCTGCTCACCCATCTGCCCGTCGCGCAGGCGTCCGCGCACCTCCGGGCCCCAGCCCGGCTCATGCACCGTCAACCGAAACGCCCCTCGAACACGACCCGCATCCGCGACCATCGCCCCAAGCGCCTCGGGAACGATGATCGTCTGCTCGCTCGTGCTGGCGATGCTCCCGCCCCGCTGCGCGACCAGCCGCAGCGTGTTGCTCCCGGCCCGCAGCCCTTCGGGTGTCAGCACGAATCGCGGCGCGTCGGTTCGCTGTGTCTCCACCACCCGCCCGTTCACCACCAGCGACACTCTCGGCGGCTCGCCGCCTTCATCCAGCTTCGCCCGCTGCGTCGGCCACCACGTCACGCCGCGCACCTCCGCCTCGCCCATCAGGAGCTGGCCATCCAGCGGCCGCTCAAACGCCACCCGCAGCGTCGTCCGCCCGACGTTCGCGGGCCACGCGTCACCGCCCGAGACGCTCCCGGAGCTCATGCCCGCGCTCGACATGCCCCCGCCCATCGCCATGCCCGCGCCGCCCGTCTCGCCAGCCATGCCCCCAGCCATGCCACCTGTCATGCCACCCGTCATGCCGGCTCGTTCACCGTTCCCGATCGCCGCACTCCCTGTCTCCGCGGCCTGAACATCGGCGACCCTGGCAATCTCGACCCTGTCGAGCTTCAAGTTGCGATCCGCTCGCCCAGCCGCAAAGTCATTCACGAAATCCAGCCGAAGCGTGTGCCGGCCCGGTTCCAGCCGCGTCGGCGTCCCCACCGCGATCCTGTGCCACGTCGGCATCGCGATCGCGCTCGCCGAGGACGGCCGCTGCGCGTCGTTCACCGTCACGCCCACGCTCGGCATCGCGCCCGCCGCATCATCCCCCGCCGCGTGCACGATCACCTGATACCACCCGGCGCCACGCTGCTCGTCCACGACGATCGGCACCCGCAGCCGCGGCTCCGCCGCGTTGTTCGCGAAGTACGCACCGCCCGAGGCGGCCTTGTCCGCTTGTCTGCTCGGGGGCTTGGGTGGGCCCCAGGCATTGGTCGCCAGTTGTCCGTGGTCGTCCTCGCACTCCAGGGTGACGACCTCGTCGCTCCGCAGCGCGACCACCCGCACCACCACCGCGTCGCCCTCGATCTCGCCCGCCGCCGTCTCGCGCACCACGCGCAGCGTGCACTCTCCCGGGGCGAACGCTCCAAAGTCGACCACGCACGCCCCAAGCGCAAACGGGCCACGGGCCGCCGAACTCGTCCATGACGCTTCAAAGTCCTTCGTCACAACCCCGTCGCTCACCCGAACCCGCACTCGATCCTGTTCCCCGTTCCAGCGCCACCATCCGATCGCGACGGCCATCTCGCCAAACACCCCGGCTCCCGCCGACGGACCAAGCACCCGAGGTATCGACCCAAACGCTCGCCCGCTGAGCGCCGAGCGCACGAGCGCATCCTGCTCCACCACCCGCACACGCACGGCTTCGCCCCCGACATGCAGCGTCGTCTCGCCCGTCCGGTGCGGCCGAACAAACGCATACGCGTACCGCTCGCCCGCGATCACCGGCACCCGCCCGCCGTCCTCCACCGACACGATCGACGAGTCCGCCGATCGCACCACCGCCTCACCATGACGATCACCCTCGGCCACCGCAGCCAGGGCCTCCAGCGTCAGGCACTGCACCGGCCGCGCCGCATCCAGCACCAGCTCGATCTCCGTCGACGACGGCCGAAGATCCGTCACGATCCGCGGGCCCCACGCCGGATGCACCACCGGGCCACCCGCGGCCACAGACGGAATGCTCGCCATCACCCACCCCGCGCCCAAGAGCACCGCGGCGGCCAGGCGTGTCCTGCGGTGCGTGGCGGCGGTCCTGATCATGCTGACCCCCAAATGCGGTCCACAAACAAACCCATCACACCCGCGGCCCGACCCTGATCGGTGCTGCGACCCCTCCAGAGTACCGCGCCCGCCCGGACACGCCACTCCCCGACTTCACCATCCTGCCCACGCGGCGCATCAAATGCCTCCCCGGCGATCGGTCGGGCCTGCAGGCCCGGTGTGCAGATCGGGCGGCCAGGGGACGGGCCGCGCCGGGCCGGACGCCGCACCTCCACCCACACCCCCTTCCCCCCCGCCCCCCGCGTTGCCCCGCCCCGCTCGACCCTGCACCAGACTCGGCGTACGCTCATGCCCCTGTCAGAAAAAC
This sequence comes from Phycisphaerales bacterium UBA4658, assembly GCA_002405485.1. Classification (GTDB taxonomy): domain Bacteria; phylum Planctomycetota; class Phycisphaerae; order Phycisphaerales; family UBA1924; genus UBA4658. The sequence continues at coordinate 78,209 of DHLW01000053.1, read as the reverse complement.
CCGTTCCTGCTCTCACCAGCCCAGGTGGCGAAATTGGCAGACGCACTACCTTGAGGTGGTAGCG
>DHLW01000053.1:63196-77957 GCA_002405485.1 Phycisphaerales bacterium UBA4658 | reverse complement strand
CCCCCCCCCCCCCGCGGCTCTTTTTGGTCCGCACGCTCCAGCCGGTTCACCCAGCCGCGAGACCTCTCATCGCCGACAGCAGCGAAGCGATCTTCTCGCCCGATTGACTCTTGGCGATCACGCCGTTCGCCCCGCTTGCGACTGCCCGCCGAACGAGCTCGGGAAAGATGGTCGCCGTGTGCATGTACACAAGACCGGCAAAGCCCGACTGACGGATACGCCCAACGACCTCTGTGCCGCACGTCCCGGGCATCTCAGAGTCCACCAGGATGACGCCCGGTCGACCCTCAAACCAGGGACCAGTCCCAAGCGCATTCATCATGGACTCTGGATCGCCAAAGGTCCGGCATGCGAACCCTCCTCTGTGACCGTGCACCTGCACAACCTTTCGCGTCAGGGCGCAGTCGTCAACGATCCAGAGTTCTTTCGGGCAGGCATCCATGCTGATCCGGTGTCATCGGATCACTCCGGCCACGTACGTGTTGCCCCGGAGTCGATCTCTCCCGCCACGACGAGATTCAAGGAAAACGCTTGAAGTTCAGCTATGGGCAACCCGGAGATGAGCACCGATTTCTCGGTCAGGATGACCTTTTTCCGTCTTCGGGCCTCCTGAACTTCCTGCTGCAATACGGTCAGGATGGTCTGGATGCGCTCGACAGCAATCCGGATGACCAGCTCCAGGAGTTGCTCGAGCAGCTCATCGAGGCCGGCCTCATCGAGCGTGATGAGGGTGGCAACCTGCGGCTCACTCCGCGGATGGTCCAGGGGCTGCAGCACAAGGCCCTGCTCGAGATCTTCCGTGATCTCCGGCCCGGCATCAAGGATGGGCACGCCGTCACCGCACCCGGACGAACCGGCGAACGCACCGATGGCACCCGCGCTTACCAGTTCGGTGACCCGGTGAGCGAGATCGACATCGCCGAGACCATCCGCCAGGCCCTGCGACGTCCCCGAATCGAGCCCGCGCCGGGCGAGGCCACGGCGGGGATCGATCTGCAGGAATCCGACTTTGTCCTGCACAACGTGGAGGGCGTCAGCGACTGCGCCACGGTGCTGCTGCTGGATCTGTCCGGATCTATGGCCAGGTACGGGCGGCACATCGCCGCCAAGCGGATCGCTCTTGGGATGAAAGCGCTGGTGGCGCGCCGGTTTCCGATGGACACGGTGGATGTGATCGGCTTCGCGTCCATCGCCGAGCCCATCCCGGACAAGGACCTGGCCCTGATCATGCCCAGGCCCATCACGACGCGGCAGTACGAGATCCGCGTCCGCGTGCCGCTGGATCAGGCCAATCGCACGCACCCGCACTTCACCAATCTGCACCATGGGCTGCAGATGGCCCGGCTGACGCTGGCCCGGCGAGGGGCGGCGAACAAGCAGATCTTCATCATCACCGATGGCGAACCGACGGCACACCTGACCCAATCCAAGGAGGGCGTGGGCCAGACCCTGAACCTGATCTATCCCCCCGATCCAAGCTCAACGCAGGCCACGCTCCAGGAGGCCCTCCGCTGTCAGCAGCTCGGGATCCGCATGAGCACCTTCGCGCTCATCGAGGAGTATCACAGCATGGACTGGGTGGGATTTGTCGAGCAGTTCACCCGGCTCACGCGAGGCGTGGCGTATTACTGCGCCGCCGGGGATCTCTCGGGAACGATCATGGAGAGTTATCTCACCGGCAAGAAGCGTCGGCAATCGCTGGGATGAGGGGCGATCTTGCCGAGATTGCCAAGCTCCCCCCGATTGTGAGGGGTCCCCGGATCGCGCGGATGTTCCACGTGTAACACCGCGCTGCGCGAGTTGGACCGGAGTGACAAAGCAGTGTGAAGCGTGCGGCCGGACGACTCGATAACGCCTGATCGGGAGGAGTGGGTCGTCTTGGAGCGTTGTTGATCGTGAGCACACTGCCCTCGAACACCCCGCCTTCGCAGCCGTCCAAGCCCTTGGCGGGCTCGGCGTCGGCGTCGACGTCGGGCGGACAGATTCGCGTGCTGGTCTGCGACGACTCGGCGTTCATGCGCAAGGCGATCAGCCAGCTCATCGCGAGCGACCCGCAGCTCGTGGTCATCGACACGGCCCGCAACGGTCAGGAGGCGGTGGAGAAGGCCAAGAAGCTCAGTCCCGACGTGATCACGCTGGACATCGAGATGCCGATCATGAATGGGCATCAGGCGCTGACGGCGATCAAGCGTGAGTGCCGGGACCTGCCAGAGGGACCCCCCGCCGTGCTGGTCTGCTCGTCGCTCACGAGCGCCGGGAGCCACGACGCGCTGCAGGCCCTGCGCGAGGGCGCGGCGGACATCATCGCCAAGGACGCGTCGTTCTTCTCAACCAACATGGAGGCGATGCGCGAGGACCTGATCCGCAAGATCAAGGCGATCGGCGGGTCCAGGGCTCGCCGAGCCGGTCCGCGACCGGCGATCGGGAGCACGCTGGCGCGTCCGATGAATGCGCTGGCGGCGGCCCATCAGGCGGCGAACCTGGCGGCGGCGGCGGCGATGGACCTGCGCCCGATCTCGCTGACCGGACGCCGCATCGATCTGATCGCCATCGGCTCCAGCACCGGCGGGCCGCCCATCCTCGAGACCATCCTCAGCAACCTGCCCCCCGCGCTTCCCTGTCCGATCGTGATCGCCCAGCACATGCCCGCGAGCTTCACCAAGGCCATGAGCGAGCGGCTGGACGGGATGTCGGCGATCAGCGTGGTGCACGGGGAGCACGGGATGCCGCTGCACCCGGGCACGGCGTATGTGATTCCGGGCGGCCGGCACGGGCGCGTCCGGGCCATCGGGCCGGGGCCGATCCGCCTGGAAGTCTCCGACGATCCGAAGTCCGCGCCATTCAAGCCGAGCGTCAATGAGCTGCTCGCGTCCGCGGCGCGGCAGTCCGGGAAGCATTGCCTTGGCATCGTGCTCACGGGCATCGGTGACGACGGCAAGGTCGGCGGGCAGGAGCTCCGCACCTGCGGGGGCACGCTGCTTGCACAAGACCCCGGGACGTCGGTGGTCTATGGCATGCCCAAGGCGGCGGCGGACGTGGGCGGCATCTCGATGACGCCCGAGCAGATCGCGCAGTCGATCTCGACGCTGGTTCCCGCGGGTCTGCGGGCGGCGGGATGAGGCGCCCGAAGCCGACGCACACGAATCTCAGGATGTGATCTTCTCGAGAGCGGCCGGTCGCGCGGACCGGTGCGGCGTTATCGGAGTCGGAGAAGCTCCGGCGTGCGGTGTGGCCGGCGGTGCGGGGTGAACTGTCGTGGAAATGCGGTCGATACGAACGTCACGCGGCGCGATGGCGTCGCCCGACACCGACTCCTGGGAGGATGCGTCATGACCGCTGTTGCCACTGCACCGGGTTCCACGAACACGACGGGAAAGATGAACCAGATGATCGCCGCGGCGCGGGCGTCGAGCTCGCCCAGCGCGTTCAAGCTGGTGACGTTCAAGCTGGGCTCGGAAGAGTTCGGCGTGGACATCATGTCGGTGCAGGAGATCAACCGGATGTCGCAGTTCACGCGCGTGCCGCAGAGCCCGCGCGAGGTGGAGGGCGTGATCAACCTTCGTGGCCGGATCGTGCCGGTGGTGGACCTGCGGAAGCGCTTTGCGATGCAGCCCAGCGAGCACACCGAGCACAGCCGGATCATGGTGGTGGAGGTTTCCGGGAAGGTGGTGGGGTTCATCGTCGATCGCGTGAGCCAGGCGGGTCTGGAGATCACCTCGCAGGTGATCGATCCGCCGCCGGCGATGGCGTGCGGGATCGACTCTGGCTATCTGGCGGGCGTGGCGAAGCTGCAGGATCGGCTGGTGATCCTGCTGGACCTGGACAAGCTGTTCGAGGGGTATCTGAACGGCGCGGCGAAGGCGGCCTGATCGCCCCCGTGGGGTGGGGGGCGGCAGGGGAGAGACGAGAACCGATTTCACCGCGTCGGCCAAGGCGCCGACGCCCAACGAAAGAGCCGAATGTCCGAGATCGCACCCAACAAGACGGTGATGAGCTCCTCGCAGTTCCAGAAGCTGGCGAAGATCATCTACGACCGCGCCGGGATTCACTTTCCCGAGAGCAAGAAGTACGTGCTCGAGTCGCGGCTCGGCCGGCGTTTGCAGGAGCTCGAGATCGAGGACTACGACCAGTACGCCTCGCTGCTCTCCATGGGACCGTACCAGGACGACGAGTTCCAGGAGATGTTCAACAAGATCACGATCAACGAGACGTCGTTCTTCAGGAACGAGCCGCAGCTCGAGGTCTTTGAGAAGGCGACGCTTCCGGAGCTTCTGGAGGCTCGCAAGGGGACCAAGCGCCTGCGACTGTGGTCGGCGGCCTGCTCGTCGGGCGAGGAGCCGTACACGCTGGCGATGATCGTGCACCGGACGCTGGGAATCCGGCTGATGGACTGGAAGGTGGAGATCGTCGGGACGGACATCAGCGAGCTGGTGCTGGCGATCGCGCAGAGCGGGAAGTACACCGACTATGCGCTGCGGACGACGCCGGCGCTCGTGAAGCAGCGGTACTTCAAGCGCGAGGGGGCGTTCTGGGTGCTGGATCCGACGATCCAGTCGATGGTGAGCTTCCAGAAGCACAACCTGAAGGACCGGCTTGGGGCCAAGCGTTTCGGGCAGTTCGACGCGATCTTCTGCCGCAACGTGCTCATCTACTTCGACGACGCGATGAAGACGCAGGTGGTCCGGACGTTCGGGGAGCAGCTCCGCGAGGACGGGACGCTGTACATCGGGCACTCCGAGACGCTGCGTGGCCTGGACGTGCCCTTCGAGCAGCTCCCGATTCCGCAGGGCTTCTGCTACCAGTTGAGCGATGGCGAGGGTGAGTGATCGGCGGCGGCGAACCGGACAGACGCACACATAGCGAAAGAGACGAACCGTGAGCTTTGATCAGGACATCATCCAGGACTTCTTGACCGAGTCGGGCGAACTCCTGGAGCAACTGGATCAGGACCTGGTGGTGCTGGAAGGCACGCCGCGCGATCCGGAGATGCTCAACCGGGTGTTCCGTGCGCTGCACACGATCAAGGGGAGCGCGAGCTTCCTGGCGCTCACCAATCTGGTCGAGGTGGCGCACGCGGCGGAGAGCGCGCTCAACAGCGCCCGGGCGGGGTCCGTGGTGCTGAACAAGGCCGCGATGGACCTGATCCTCGGGGCCGTGGACGTGCTCAAGAGGCAGTTCGACAATCTGCGCGCCGGCGAGGACCTGGTCAAGGCCGACGAGCAGCTTGTCGCGGGGCTGACGGCGATCGGGGAGGGGCGCGTGCCGGCGGCCGCGCCGGCCGCGGTCGCGGCCGCCGCACAGATGGCGGCGGCCGATCGCAGCACCCCGGCCCTGGCGAGCCCGCAGCCGGAGATCGCGGAGCGGAATGAGATCGCGGCGGCATCGGCCGAGCCGGCGGCGGATGCGCCCGCGGCGCGCCCGGGCGCGTCGGCGATCGAGCGGCTGCCGCTGCGGCTGGACGAGAGCAAGTCGTCGCTCATCGAGTACCTGGTCTCGGACCTGCGGGAGACCATCGCCCAGGCCGAGGAAGCGCTTGGGATGTTCCAGTCGCCCGAGCGTCGGAGTGGCGGTGCGGCGAAGCTGACGGAGATCGGCGAGTCGATGCTCAAGAGCGCGCGGTTCTTCGAGTTCGAGCAGATGGAGAAGCTCGCCGAGGCGATTGTCACGGTGGCCGGGGAGCAGGAACTCAACGACGCGATGATGACCCAGCTCATGCCCCGTGTGCACGGGGTGTTCGAGCTCATCCGCGAGCAGACCGACGGGCTGGCGTATGCGACGCTCATCAAGCGGCCGATCGACGGGCTGTGCGCGTCGATCCGGACGCTGCTGACCGATGGGCAGCTCGATCCGCAGCACACGCTGGAGTGCGGGGCGACGCCGGTGAAGGCGCTCGCGGCTGACGGGGTGATCATCGAGGATCGCGACGCACGGCCAGACGCGTCGGCGGCCCCGATGGCACAACCGGTGTCGGCGGCCGACGCGGAACCCGTGGCGACGCCCGACCAGACGCCTCTCCCGGAACCCGCGACGATGGCGGCGGCACGGCCGTTGACGGAGTCGGCGATCACGCCCGCCGGGAACGACCTGGCGTCGGCGGTCATCGAACCGGTCTCGGCCCAGTCGGCGGGCGGCTCGACCGTCGCGTCGGCGCAGCCGGCGCCGGCGGGCGGCGTGGCCGAGGGCGGCGAGAACAAGGGCGGCGTGCAGGCCGACCAGACGATTCGCGTGGAGGTCGGTCGGCTGGAAGCGCTGCTGAACCTCGTGGGCGAGCTTGTGCTGCAGAAGAATCGACTGTCGGCGATCGCGCGGAGCGCTCAGGCGACGGGGGTCGGGACGCACGAGTTCCACGAAACGCTGGGGACGGCGACGGGTTCGCTGGATCGCGTGACCAGCGACATCCAGGTGGCGGTCATGCGGACCCGGATGCAGCCGCTGGACAAGCTCTTTGGGCGGTATCCGCGGCTGATCCGCGACCTGGCCCGCAAGACCGGGAAGGAGATCAAGCTGGCGATCGAGGGCGGGCACACGGAGGTGGACAAGTCGGTGATCGAGGAGCTTGGCGATCCGCTGGTGCACATCCTGCGCAACAGCGCCGATCACGGGATCGAGATGCCCGAGGAGCGTGTGAAGGCGGGCAAGCCGGCCTGCGGGACGATCACGCTCAGCGCCAGCCACGAAGGGAGCTTCGTGCAGGTGCGGATCAAGGACGACGGCAAGGGCCTGTCTCGATCGAGAATCGGCAAGAAGGCCGTGGAGCGCGGGCTGGTGACCGAGCAGGGCCTGGCGCAGATGTCCGACGCGGACGTGTACAAGTTCATCTTCGCGGCGGGCTTCAGCACCGCGGAGAAGGTGACTGACCTCTCCGGGCGCGGAGTGGGCATGGACGTGGTGCGCACGAACATCGAGAAGATCAAGGGCTCGGTGGATCTGGCGAGCACGGAGGGCACGGGAACGACGATCACGATCAAGATCCCGCTGACGGTCGCGATCCTCACCGCGATGATGGTGCGGATCGGGACCGAGACCTACGCCGTGCCGCTGGCGAGCGTGGTGGAGATCGTCAAGCCCGAGGGTGCGCAGCTCTCGAGCATCCGCGGCTCTCCGGTGATGCGGCTGAGAGACGAGGTGCTGCCGCTGCTGGACGGGTGCGAGGTGTTCGACCTGCCGCCCAGCAAGCGTGAGGAGTCGCCCTTTGCGGTGATCCTGTCGATGGGCGACAAGCGGGTGGGGTTGATGGTGACCAAGCTCATCGGGCAGCAGGAAGTGGTCATCAAGCCGCTGGATGAGATGGTCGATCGTGCCGGCCCGGTGTCGGGTGCGACGGTGCGAGACGACGGCGGCGTATCGCTCATCGTGGACGTTGCGAGGATGTGCCGTCTGGCGGAGGAGCGCGTGATGGGACGGCCGCGGGCCGAGACGCGTGCGCACCGTGAACCCGCACTGATGCGCTAGGAAATCCGGATCAGCGCAGGAGCAATGGTCAAAACCGGTCGATGGAAGAGCGCAGGTCAAAGGGACCTCTTCAGGAACAAGCACTCATGGACCCAGCATTCATCACACCCTTCATCAGCAGCATTCAGCACGTCTTCTCCACGATGATGCAACTGCGCGTCGACATCGGGACGCCCGGGATCAAGAAGGACCCGGCCCCGACCTACGACGTTTCGGGGATCATCGGCATGTCGGGGGATGTGGTCGGTTCGGTCACGCTGAGCTTTCCGCTGGCCACGGCGCGGAACGTGGTGGCCCTGTTCGCGGGCTCGCCGGTGGAGCCGGGCACGCCGGACTTTGCCGACGCGATCGGAGAGCTTGTGAACATGGTTTCCGGGAACGCCAAGGGGCAGTTCACCGGAAGCAAGAAGGTGTCGATTTCCTGCCCGAGCGTGGTCGTGGGGCAGAACCACCTGGTCGCAAGGCAAAAGGATGTCCCGTGCATCAGCATTCCCTGCAAGACCGACTGCGGGGACCTGGTGATCGAGATCGCGATCCGAGAGTCGGCGAGCGCGTCGGGCGCGACGCCCGCACAGGCCGCGGCGGCCTGAGCGTTCAGTTGATGATTGCCGCCAGACCCAAGGCACAAACCCACACGACGACCAACCGGAAGCGCAGCCATGAAGATCCTCCTGATCGACGACTCCAAGACGATGCGGAACATCCAGAAGTCCGTGCTCACGCAGCTCGGCTATTCCCAGGTCGAGGAGGCCTGCGACGGCAACGACGCCCTGAGCAAGGCCGCCAAGTTCGGCCCGGACCTCATCTTGTGCGACTGGAACATGCCCAACATGGACGGCCTGACGTTCGTAAAGACGTTCCGGCAGACCAATAAGGCGACCCCGGTCATCATGGTCACCACCGAGAGTGAGAAGGCCCGCGTCATCGAGGCCATCAAGGCCGGTGTGAACAACTACGTGGTCAAGCCCTTCACGCCCGACCTGCTCGCGCAGCGCATCCAGGAGACCATGGCCAAGCGGGCCGCGGCCTGATCCCGACGGGATACGGGCCTCGGGGGGCCGAGGGGGGGATGATCGGGCGCAGGGGCCAGAGGAAAGCCCTGCCCGAATCGCAACCGAACGCAATCCGCGGGCGTACTGGACAACGGCGCGTGTGCGCCCTCACAATCCAGTCGCATGGTCCCTACCGACGGAGTCTTTGCGGGTCGCCCGCGACCCTCAGCACGCACGCGCATGCCCGCGTGCGTTGTGCTTTGCGCGGCGCTCGCGGCCTCCGGCGGTTGGGCCGACTCCCCTCCCACGAGCCCGAGTTCAGCCCCGACGCCCCCGGCAGGTCCCTCCGGCGAGCCCGGGCCGGACGAGCGCACCGAACTGGTCGTCATTCTGAAGGACGGGCGGCGGTTCAGCGGGCCGGTGGTGCGGCAGAGTGATCTGGAAGTCGTCATTTCGATCGAGGGCGTCCACTCTCGGTTCACGCCGGACCAGATCGAGCGTCTGGAGATCCAGGAGCCGCTGCTGGAGCGGTACAAGAAACTGCGCGACGCGGTGGGTGACGACCCGGAGCAGATCGTTCGTCTGGCGGAATGGCTGCAAAGCCGCAAGCGGTATGAGCTTGCGCTCACGGAGGTCCAGCGGGCCCTGGGAATCGACAAAGCCCACGGTCCGGCTCTGCGTCTGAAGACGATCCTGGAGCAGCAGATCATCCTCAAGGCGGGATCGCGTGCGACGCGGAAGGCGCCCTCGGACGCTCGGCCCGAGGAGGCCCAGGGCGATGGTGCGGAAGCCGTCGCGCCGGCCGCGAGCGCCGCCAAGGACGTGCCGCTGCTCACGCCCGAGCAGATCAACCTGATCAAGGTGTATGAGACGGATCTGAGCGCCAATCCGCGGCTGATGATCTCTCGGCAAACGGTGTCGGACATGCTGGACAAGCATGCCGGGCACCCGCTGGTGCCGATCACCAAGGAAGGCCGGGACGCGATCCTGCGCAAGAGCCCCGTGGACGTGCTGGATCTGATGTTCAAGCTGCAGGCACGGGAGTTCTACAGCCAGGTCGAGGTGCTGGATCAGCCCAAGCCGTTCGTGCAGCTTCGGGATGCGATCGGGCGATCATGGCTGATCAACAGCTGCGCCACGAACATGTGCCATGGGGGGATGGAGGCGGGTCGGCTGGTCTTGGCGAACCGTCGGCCGAACTCCGAAGCGACGGTGTACACGAACTTTCTGATTCTGACCCGGTTTGAGCTCGAGGACGGGACGCCGATCATTGACTGGGAGCAGCCGGAGAACTCCCCGCTGCTGCAGCTTGGGTTGATGCGTGATCGCAGCCGACGCCCTCACCCCCCGGTGCCCAAGGGCGTGGCCGGGAAAGATGCGTGGCGGTCGGTCTTCCGGAGCGAAGAGGACGAGTCGTTTCGAGCGGCGGTTCGGTGGATTGGGTCGCTGTATCGACCTCGGCCGGAGTATCCGATCGAGTACGAACCGGTCAAACCCCTGAAACCGCCCCCGCCGCAGTCGCGGGAGGATGGCCGGCCGGCTCCCCCGACGCCCAGGTGAAGGGAGTGTTCGGCGGGCGGCATGGGGATGCGGAAACGGGGTCGGGGTGGTACAGTGTCGGCCCGTTGGGGCTTGGGCAACGCCCGGGGGCGTGGGGGTTGGATGGATGTGTGCGATCGGGCACCGTTGGAATCGACCGGATCAGGACCACCATGACGAATCACGCCGAGATTGGACGCCTTGAGATTCGCCGTCGACTGAGCCGGGTGGCGGTGCTCGTGGCGATGTGCGGCGGGCTGGCCGGGCTGTCGGGCTGCGATAGCCAGACCGAGCAGGACCGGATCCTGTCCAAGGCCGGGAATGTGCTCAACGCGATCAACATCCAGGGGGCGATGCCGGCGCCGTCGATCAAGCGTCGCGGGGATGAGCTGCGATCGCTCATCACGACGGTGAAGCCGGTGGCCGACGCCAAGGAGCCGGCGACGGCGTCAGCGGCGAACGCGATTCTGGCGCGGGCGTATGGCGGTCTTGGCGAACTGGCGGCCAAGAGCGCGGCGGATGAGGAGCGGCAGTTCCTGAACCAGATCAACGTGGTCCGTGCCAAGCTGGATCAGTGGATCAGCCAGCACGCGGTCGCCAAGGCGTTGAACGTCTACGACCCGACCAAGGACCTGGCGGATCTGGACGCGCAGCTTGCGCAGCGCACCGAAGAGGTGGCGAAGCTGACGGCGGATCTCGCCGCGCAGGAGGCCAAGGTGGCCGACATTCGCGCCCAGGCCGAGGCGTTGCGGGGTCAGTCGTCGGCGATTCGCCAGGAAGAGTCGGGGATCCGGGCCCGGGGCGAGAGCGCGTCGCAGACGGCGCGTGCGGAGATCATCCGCGAGGCGGTGGAGGTTGCCCGGCGTGCGGACGCGCTTGAGCGGCAGGCCGGCGAGACGCAGGCCCTGGCGGACAAGGAAGCCCCGGTCGCGGTGGAGATCAAGAACCAGATCGAGCGGGTGAATCGTCAGAAGGAGTCGCTCCGGAAGGCCCAGCAGGACATCCGCGAGCGGGCCGAGGCGGCCCGGGTCCAGTCGGCATCGGCAACCGCCGAGGCCAACGCGGTGGGCGGCGAGATCCAGGCCGCGCTCACGGCCTTGACCGCCAAGCGCGACGCCGCGGACGGCCCGACGCAGGAGGCGATCAAGCAGTTCACGCAGGCGTCCGGGTCGGCCAAGTCGGCGGGTGCGGGCGGGGCCAAGGAGACGACCGGTTCAGCGTCTGCGTCGAGCGCGACGTTCCAGCAGTCCCTTGGCGACGTGCATGCGACGCGGGCGCGGTCGCTCGCGGCGCACGCCGCGGTGCTTGACGCCCTGGCCAAGGCCCAACCCCCGCTGCCGGGGTCGAGCGAACTGGGGAGCAAGGCGGAAAAGGCGAGCCAGGATGCCAAGGCCGCGCGGGAGTCGGCGATCTCGGCGTACAAGGCCGCTCGCTCCGGGTACGAAGCCGCTCGTCCGGCGGGCGATCTGAAGGCCCGGTATGAGGCCCTGGTCAAGGCCCTGGAGGAACTGGAGAAGGAGCCGGTGGCCATCCCCGCTCCGGGAACGTCCGGTTCCGGTGGTCCATCTGGTCAGGCGCTGAGCCCCGAGCAGGCCAAGGCTGTTGAGGACGAGATCCGAGCGGCGATCGCCGCGGCCTCGGCGGATGCGGCGGCGATGGAGGCGTTCTTCATCCCCAAGGGCGAGGTCGCCGAGAAGCTGTTTGCCTCGAGCGCCGAGAGCTCGGCGAGCATGCGGGCTTTGGATGAGGCACTGAAGGGCAAGTTCGGCAAGACCCTGTCAGAGCTCATCGCCGCGTCGACCGATGAGAGCATCAAGTCCAATCCGGTCCTGCAGCAGGTGGCCGGGCCGGAGGCGATCAAGCAGCAGATGAGCATGCTGGCTCCGTCGTCGGCCAAGATTGAGGCCACGAGCGCGACGGAGGCGAAGATGACCACGATGCTGGGCACATCGACGTTGACCAAGCAGGATGGGCAGTGGAAGATGACCGTCGAGCTTCCGCCGGCGATGGGCATGATGCTCGGGCCGATGGCCGAGGCGTCCAAGAAGCTGAAGGACGCTGTGGACGGGATCACGGCCAAGGTGAACGACGGGTCGCTGGCCACCGGTGACGACGCCGTGAAGGCGGTTGCCGAGGCGGTGGCTGCCGCCATGCAGGGAATGATGCCCGGCGGAGGCGGCTGAGCGGCGCGATCCCGGGCATCCGGGTCGTTTGGGTGTTGGCTGGTGCGTGTGCGTGGAGGGTGGGGTTGACGCTTCGGCTCGGCGACGACTAACTTTGTCCCCCCGCGCGGTGATTCGGGCAGACGCGGGCGGCAGAACACTGACGGATCCTCTAGAACACGCAGGAGTCTCCCCTGGTCCGCTGCATGAAGTCGTCGGCACGAATCGGAGTCCTCGCCGCGGCGCTCGCGGTCGGCGTCCTTCTGCCTGCTGATCGCTCGGCGGGGCAGAACCTCGCGGACGCGGTGGTCAGCGGGGCATCGGCCAATGACGAGGCGATCCGACAGTATGTGGACCAGCACAAGGCAGGTCTCACGGGCGAGCGAGCGATGGTGGAGCGGAGCCGCCGCGCACTGCTGGAGCCGCTGGGGCGAAGCGGCGTGGAGGCATCCGGTGCGTTCCGCATCGCGTATGCGGCGCAGCTCAAGCCGATCCTGACGCCGCTGGTGGGCGACAAGCGGGATGAGATCGCCGTCAACGCGCTGCGGATCGCGGGTGAGTCGGGGACCAAGGACGGGCTGGACCTGCTGGAGGCGGGGCTGAAGGACAAGCGAGCGGCGGTGCGGTTCATGGCGGTGTCGGGCTTCGGGGCCGCGGCCCGGAGCATGACCCGCGGCAATCGTGCGCTGACGGACTTTACCTTTCGCGAAGCCCTGGACCGCTTGAACTCGACGATGGCGGGCGAGACCGAGGGGCACGTGCTGCTGGGCTATGCGATGGCCCTGGACGACGCGATGCGGGTGCCGCCGTCGGCATCGGAGACGATCCGGAATCTGGCGGCGTCGCAGCTCTCGGCGGCGGCGAGCCGTCTGGCCCGAGATCGTGGAGATCTTGCCCCTCGGCAGGCATTTCTGGCCCACGCGCTCAAGGCGCTGTTCGACCAGCTTTCCAATCAGAGCGTGCCGGTTCCGACGCAGGGCGTGCAGAGCGCCGCGGGGGTGGCTCGCGACGTGCTCAACGCCATCGACCGCGCCGTCTCCGCGGGCGACCTAAGCGATGTGCGACGGGGTGAGCTTGCCCTCCTGGCCACGCAGTGCGAGCGTGTCGCCCAGGTCGCGATGCAGCGGGCCGGGGGACGGATGAGCAAGGACTTCAAGCTCGGCGACCTGGTGCTTGGAAGCAAGGACGCCGAGTTCAAGAGCTCTGCGTCGGCAATGGTCAACGAGTTGGCCGGTGCTCCGCTCAATCTGCGCGGCAACTGATGCGGGCGGGGTGTGCGGGGGCCGCTGGCGGCGTCTGTGGACGCTCCGGCCGCTACGCGTTCACACGCGGGATGACGCTTGACCAGTAGTCGTGGGACTCGCGCGAGGGCTTGGGCATGAAGATGCAGCATCCCCACCCGCCGAGGGCGCGGACGGCGCGAAGGTAGCGGACCATGTCGTCGACCGGGATGCCGGTGGTGTCGGTCACGAAGGGAGCCAAGGGGGCGTGCGGTGCAGAGCGGGCGTGTGCGGCGAGGACGAGCGATTGGGCCTCGACGGCCACGGCACGATCGACGCGTGCGGGATCGGGGTCGGACCGTGCGGAGCGCATGCGTTCCGGGGCGATCTGATCGAGCGCGCGGTGCCAGTTGGCCTTGGTCTCCCAGCCGAGTTCCCCAAGGGTGATGGCGTCGTCGGGGCGCTGGTTTGGGAGTCCGCCGTACCAGTCGGGCATCTGCAGGTCGGAGTGGAAGATTCCGCCCATCTGGTGCTGGAGTGTGAGAGGGCGGACGCGGACGGGGGCCCAGGGGCTGTCGCAGGCGGCCTGGTACTCGCCGCAGGGGAGCGTGTGTGTGTCGGCTGGGTCACGCCTGAACGCGGAGCGAGCGGGGCGGTTGAAGGCGAGTTCGCGGGAGTAGTCCCAGCAGAGGCGGAGCGCGCCGCGGTAGCGTTCGCTGGACTCGTCGTTGAGGGGGCTGCGTCCCGGTGGGAGGCCGAGGGGAACGCGGTGGCGATACGCGGGAATGGGCTTGCCGTCGAGGGTTCGGGCGTCGCGCATGTACTGGGCGAAGGTGCGTGAGCCGTCGATGAGATGTGCGGGGTCGTCGGCGCGAGGGTCGGCGAGCGCCTCGGGAACCCATCCGGAGTCGGGATCGTCGTGATGGCCCATGAAGTCATCGCCGACGCCGTTCTCGGTGGTGAGGATCCAGGCGATCGGGTCCGGGAGATTGCGGCCTTTGAGTGTGGCGGCAAGATCGGGGAAGAACTCCCTGCTCCAGGAGAGATTGCGTCGGAGACCCTCGGCAAAGAACGGTCCGCGTCGCCCGCTGCGGAGCCGATCCGCTGGGTGGTTGAGCAGGCGGATGGCGTTGGGATAGGTGCGAGCCTCGTTATCGCTGACGGAGCCGCCGAAGCCGGCGGGGATGCCGAACCAGCGCATGGGCCGTCCGCGGAGGTGACGCTCGAAACCCGAGAGAGCGCGGGTGAGCATGGTGATGAAGCCGTAGACGGTGTCGTGGGGTCCGCCGGCGGGGTCCCAGGTCTGGACTCCGGCCTGTGTGTATCGGCATCGGACCTCGACGCGGAGACTGGGCACGGCGTTGTGAACGATCCAGAGGGGGTGATCGAAGATGGT
>DHLW01000053.1:45818-62999 GCA_002405485.1 Phycisphaerales bacterium UBA4658 | reverse complement strand
AACCAGCCTGGGGCGGGAACGGCGGGCTGGGGCGTGGGGAAAGGGGCGGAGTGGTGGGGGGGTTGGGTGGTCACGCTTGACCTGTCGGGGCTTGGGTGCTTTGCTCCTGCTGCGTATGCGCATCATCGCCGGAAGGTTCCGCTCCCGCAAGCTCGTTTCGCCGAAGGACTCGACGACGACACGTCCGATTCCGGATCGTGTGAAGGAGTCGCTGTTCAGCATTCTGCGTGGGAACATCGAGGGAGCGCGGGTGCTGGACTGCTTTGCGGGGACGGGCTCGATCGGGCTGGAGGCGCTCAGCCGAGGGGCCGCCGAGGTGGTGTTCGTGGAGCGTGACAAGAAGGCCGCGGATGTTCTGGAGAAGAACATCGTGCTGCTGGGTGCGGAGGAGGAGTGCGTGGTGGTTCGGGGGGACGCGCTGGGGCCGGCGGCGCTTGCGCGAGCGCCAAAGCCGGTGGATCTTGCGTTCTTTGACCCGCCGTATCCGCTGGTGCTGGATCCGGAGCGCTGGCCGCACGTGGTGAGGCAGTTTGCGCGTGTGGTTGAGCTGCTGTCGGACAAGGGCTTTGCGCTGCTTCGCACGCCCTGGCCGCTGCGGCACATCGAGGTGGTGGACGCGAACGGGCAGGCGATCGCGTTCGGCGACGCACGGAACCCGTTTGACATCTACGGGAACATCCGCAAGGACCTGCCTCCGCCGAGCGGGAAGAAGCGCAAGGGCGAGCATCGCCGATTGCGCGACCATCCTGGCGAGGAGGAGATGTCGTGGGAGATGGACGAGATCGATCTTGCGCAGATCGAGGCGGACACGCGCGATCAGGACCAGCTCGACATGATCGAGGAGCTCGGGCCGACGCGCGGGCTGAAGATCACCAGGCGCGACGTGGACCTGCACGTGCCCGGCGCGGTCGGTCCGGAGACGCACGAGTACGCGAGCATGGCGGTGCACTTCTACATGCGACGAACCTGAGGACCGAAGCGGGGGTTGATCGATGACGCAGCGCAACGCCGTGCACGCATCCGGAGCGGGGGCCTCGCTCGGCACGCTGAGCGAGGCGCAGCGTCGGGCCGTCGAGCATCGGGGCGGGCCGCTGCTGGTGCTGTCTGGTCCGGGAACGGGCAAGACGCGGGTGATCACCCATCGGATCGCGCACCTGATCCAGCACGACGGGGTCAGCCCGGAGTCGGTGCTGGCGCTGACGTACACCGTCAAGGCGGCCCGGCAGATGCGAGAGCGGCTGGCCGAGCTGATCGGAAGCAAGGCCGAGGGCGTGAGAGCGCTGACCATCCATGGGTTTGGCTGGCGGCTGATCCGGCGATTCGGCCGGATGGGCCGCACCGGACGCGGCGAGACCGGGGCGGGCATCGACGGTGCGGGGGCGAGCATCATCGACTCGGCCCAGCGGGCCCGGACGATCCGGTCCATCATCAAGGACCACGGCCTGTTCCGCGCGCAGATGCCCTTGGGCGTCCAGACGCTGGTGGAGCAGACGATCCGCGTCATGGACGTGCTGGGCGACTCGGCGATCTCGACCGACGACGCGATCCGGCACGTTGAGCGCGTTCGCGCGGCTCTCGCACAGGGGCAGGACGCGACCGGCGCGACGCTCGATGATGTGGGCATACGGGGCGAGCGGGCCCGGCTGGAGATGTTCGAGCAGACGGTGCGGGTGATCGAGCATTTCGAGCGCGTCTGCCGCGAACGAGGGTGGATGACCTTCGGCCACATGGTGACGATGCCGATCCGGATCCTGGACGCCAGCGCGAACGCGGCGGCGATCGTCCGGGACGAGTGCCGTCACGTGGTCGTCGATGAGTTCCAGGACGTGAACGTCGCGCAGATCGAACTGCTTCGGCGGATCTGCCCCGCGACCGGCGCGCCCGACCTGTGCGCGGTCGGGGACGATGATCAGTCGATCTACGAGTTCCGCGGGGCCGACGACCAGGCGTTCGCCCGGTTCGCGTCGATCTGGACGAGCCACACGACGGTTCGGCTGGAAGAGAACTATCGCAGCCGGCCGGAGATCATCCAGACGGCCAACTCGATCATGTCGCGCGCGATTCGCAGGTTCGACGCGGCCAAGCGGATCTTGGCGGCCCGCCCGGCCGGGGGCGATGCGCTCGAAGTCGAGTGTGTGCAGACGAGCGACGATCGGCAGTATCCGGAACTCATCGCCGCGATGATCCTGCTGGATCGCAAGCGCAACCCCGGAAAGAAGTGGGCCGACTTCGCCGTCATCGGGCGATCGCACGCGGACCTGGATCGGACGCTGGCAACCCTTCGGATCGAGGGGATTCCGGCGGTGGCGATGCGGTCGGACTCTCCCCTGGATGATCCGGGTGTGCAGGACGTGCTGGCGTGGGTGGACGTGCTGGTGAATCCGACGAGCGCGTACGCGGCGGTCCGCCTGCTGACGCGTCCGCCGATGAGCGTCGCGCTGGCAGAGGTCGCGCCGCTGCAGCAGCGATATCGGGCCGCCCAGGCGCGGTTCGAGCAGCAGGCGGCGGGCGCGAGCGATCCCGGCGGGTTCGCCGACTGGCTGGCCCGGACCGCACCCGATGCGCCGGGCGTGAAGCGGTTCCTGGAGCGCCACGACGCGCTGCGCGCCGAGACGGCCCAGGCGCCAGCGGCAGACGCAATCCAGCTCATCATTACGCGGACCGATCCGGCCCACGCGGATCTGGTCGGGGTCCGCAAACGGGCCGAACGCGTGCAGGCGCTGGTGACGCTGCTCCGGTTTGTCAGGGAGCGGCAGGTGCGGCTGGAAGCGCCGGGTGATCTCGCGGCGTTTCTGGCGTACTTCAACGACCTGAGCGACCGGGAGCGGGAGCTCCGCGACGTGGATCTGGCCGAACGCGTGGACGGGGCTGACAAAGACGAGGAGGATCTGCCCGATGGCGTGCGCCTGATCACGGCCCACAGTGCCAAGGGTCTTGAGTTCGACACCGTGTTCGTGCCGCACATCTCGCCGCGTTCGGGCTATGGCCGGACCGGTCAGGACGACGACCCGGACGTGCCGGCCGGGCTGCTGCGCGTGCAGACGGACGTGCCAGATCGGGATCGGCGGCTCGCGGAGGAACGGCGGATCTTCTACGTGGCGTGCACGCGGGCGGAGCGCCGACTGGTGCTCATGGCCAAGAAGAACAAGGGCCGGAGCAAGTCGGTGCACCTGTTCGAGGAGATCGTGCACGATTCGACGCTCAAGGGCGTGCTGCGGATCACCGCGGGCGACGACGTGCTCCAGCAGGCCGGCGAGGCCGGTGTCTGGAAGGTCGGCTCTCGGACGCCGCTGGATGCGGAGCGCGCCCTGATGCGGATCGTTCCGGCGCGTCGCGAGGTGTTTGATGCGGCGCGGCGCGACGTGCGGCTGTCGGCGGCGGCGGCGCTCGACGCCGCGGGATCGGGCGACGCGGAGCCGACAGGTTCGATCCTCGCCCTCGGCGAAGCGGTGCGGATGCTCGCCGCGATCGATCACGCCGAGCGGACGGGAGTCGCACCGGAGTGGTCGGTTCGGCAGGGCGGCGCGGTGCTTGAGCGGGTTCGGAGCGTGCTGGCGCGTGCTCAGGCGCTGGAAGCGCACGACCAGGGCGCGGACGCGCCGGGCGTGCACATGCCTCCGCCGCGCGGCCCGCTCACGCTGAGCTACTCGCACATCGATCAGTACGTGCGATGCCCTCGGTGCTACTACGTTCGATACGTTCTCGACCTGGGCTCCAAGGGGAGCGCGGCTCAGTCGATCGGCGAAACGGCCCACCGGGCCCTGCAGGCGTTCTATGAGGAGGTTCGGGCGGCGGAGTCGGACGGCCGGACCGCGCCGGGGGTCGATCGCCTGCGGGAGATCGCCCGGATCGGGTTCCACGCCTCGCTCCCTGAGAGCGTCGTGCCCGATGAGCTTGCGCTCCGGCAACTGCTGTCGCAGATGGACACGCTGCACGAGCGTCTGCACGACCCCGGCGCGAACGTGCTGGAGCTGGAGCGCTGGATCAGCTTCGCGTACGGCCAGCACACGCTGAACGCCAAGATCGATCGGATCGACCAGATCACGCTCCCGGGCGGCGCGACCGGGTTTGCGATCATCGACTACAAGACGGGCAACGCATCGCTGAAGCTGCGGGAGCCGGAGCCCGACGATCTGCAGATGGGCATCTATGCCATGGCCCTGGCCAGCGATCAGGGGCTCCCGGCGGGAGAGCTTCCAAAGGGCCGGGCCGAGTATTGGCTCCTGAGTTCCGGCGAGCGTGGGGTGATTGATCTGGCCTCGCTGCGAATGGACAGGATCCACGCCCAGATCGACCGGGCGATTTCCGGGATTCTCTCCGGGCAGTGGCCGCGGAAGGGCGGCGACTGGGGTGGGCCCCACGACTGCGATATTCTCGGGCCAGCGTGAACGTTCCGTCCCGGGACATCATCCGTGCAACACCGCTCGACCGCGCGGGTACACCCGGTCACGGGCTGATGCACGGCAGAAGCGAACGAAGATCGGCGAATGTGTTCCGGCCTCACGCCCTTGGGCGCCTGGCGGGGGGGTGTGCGCTCCTGCTTGCCGCGTGGGGTTTGCCGACAGCGGCGGCGTCGATGCAGGACGCCGCCCCCGGGCCGAGCACCGCGGTGGAGATGCAAACGTCGCGTCAGACCGGCGTGACGTCGATCTGGCTGGCGTCGGGAGTGCGGGTGCACCACCGTCGGATCGAGCGTGTGCGCGACCAGGTGGTGGTCACGCTGGCCATGTCCGGGGGCGAACTGCTGGAGACCGCCGAGACTCGGGGGCTGTCGCGTCTTTCCGCCGCGGTGCTGGATCGCTGGACGCTCGTGGCGCCGATTGCCGCGAGCCGGGCCGCACCGGGCGCGAACATCCGGATTGCCGCGGGCGCGCCGGTGGATGGGCTGCAGCTTCGGCTGGTGTGCGACGCGCCGTCGCTGGGCGTGGGCATCGACGCGCTGCGCGAGCTGATCGCATCTCCGAGCATCTCCAAGGATGTGCTCAACGACGCCCGCGACGCGCTCAGCGCCGAGATGGGACAGGACGCTCGCGATGGGCGGGCACGCGCCGCGCGGCTGGTGCGATCGCTCATGTCGCCCTTCCCGCCCGATGATCCGCGTGCGCGCGAGCCGGACGTGCGGCAACTCCAGGCCGTCACCGCGGACCAGGTCTCGGCATGGATCCGATCGCACTCAGCCAAGGACGCGTCGACGATCGAGATCGCCGTCGTCGGGGACGTCTCACTGAGCGTTGCGCTTCGGGCCGTGGACTCGGCGATCGGCTCCCTGCCGAGCCGGCCTCGCCCGGCTCCTGGGGCCGACGTCCGGATCTCGCGCATTGCTCGGGCGGTGGAGCCGATTCGCGTCGTGCGCACGCTGCCCGGCGCGGGGACCGGTGCAACTGTCCACAGCGGATTCGTGGCGCCGGACGTGGATCGGCTCGACGACCAGCGGACGCTGCGCGTCGCGGGGCGCGTGCTGCTGCAGCGGGTGCGCGAAGCGGCCGGGGGCTCGGTGATGCGGCGCGACGAGGGCACGTTCGCGATGTCTCCGGTGCCGATCAGGGGCGTGGGCACGTTCCTGCTGAGCGTGCCGGCAAGCCGCGAAAACGCCGAGGCCGTGCTGGCGATCGTGGACGCGGAGATCGAGCGGATGGTGCGCGAGCCGGTGGCGGAGGCCGAACTGGCCGAGGCCGCGGCACCGCTGCTGCAGGCGGCCAAGGAGTTTGCCTCCGACTCGCGATACTGGTCGGGCGTGCTGGCTCGATGCTCGGCGCTCGGGCTCGAGCCCGACGAGATCGACGCGGCGGCGGCGCACTACGCCGCCCTGACGCCTGACGCCCTGCGGGACGCGATGCGTCGCTACGCAATCCCCGATGCGCGGGTGCGCGTCACAATCCTGCCGGCGGAATAGTCGAGCGCTGCCAGACAGCTCTCCGGTGCCGATCGAGCTACTCCAGCGCGGCGGCGCCGGAGATGATCTCGGTGAGCTCGGTGGTGATCTGGGCCTGGCGGGCGCGGTTGTACTGCCGCGTGAGGCGCTTGCCCATCTTCCCCGCGTTGTCCGTCGCCGACTTCATCGCCACCATGCGGGCGATGTGCTCGCTCACCACGGCGTCGTTCACGGCCTGAGACAGCATGCTCTTGACCGCGGCGGGCAGCAGCGTGTTCAGCAGGAGCTCGGCCTTGGGGCTGAACTCATACTCCACCCCGGTCTTCTTGCCGGAGCTCTGGGCCGAGGCCGCGCTCGCGGGGGGCTGCAGCGGGAGGAGCTGCATCACCTCCGGCTTCTGGCGGCCGACGGAGAGGAACTTCATGTAGACCACGTGCACCGAGGCGATCTCGCCCTTGATGAACCGGTCCATGAAGACCTGGGCGAGGCGCTCGATGTCGCGATACTCGGGCTTGTCGCCCAACGCGTGCTGCTGCGTCGTCGCGATGCCGTTGAACTTCAGGAACGACGCACCCTTGCGCCCTGCGATCTCGACCTCGCCCCCGTCCCGCGGCGAGGCCCCGGGGTGGTTGCGCAGATGGGCCATCGCTGTCCGCAGCACCGAGCCGTTGTACGGCCCGCACAGCCCGCGGTCGGAGGTGATGATGAGCGTGACGGGACGCGGCGTGGACTTGGGCTTCTCGCTCGGGCCGGAGATGAGCGGATGGCTGATCCCGCTTCCTCCCGAGGACAGGTTGTCAGCGATCTGGCGGACGAGATCGAACACGCCCTCGGTGAACGGCTTGGTCGCCGTCGCCTTCTGCTGGGCGCGGGCGAACTTGCTGGTGGCGATCATCTGCATCGTCTTGGTGATGCGGCGGATGTTGCCAACGGCCTTGATGCGCTTCTTGATCTCGCGTGTCTTGCCCATGGGGAGGGGAGGGTAGGGGGGCGGTCGGAAAGGGGCAATCCGGCGGGGGTCTGGGGGGCAGGGGTCGAGAGGGAGCGTGGGAGACCCGTGACTGCCAGGTTCGCCTGGCGGCCTCTGAGCGGGAATGCCGGGCGATCGTCCAGACCATCGGATCTTCGTTCGGAATCCGTGCGTATGGACAATTTGTCGCCGCTGGCAGGAGCGGTTACGCTCTGCCCTCCTCGGGCGGCGTCCGGTGATCGGGCCGGGCGTACGCTCGTCGGCACGGATTCGCTTGGGCATCGCTGATTTCGGGAGCTTGCAGGAGCTTGCATCATGGCCAAGATGTTCTACTCGCTGGAGGAGGCCGCGCAGCGGCTGAACAAGTCCGAGGACGAGGTGCGCCAGATGGCCTCCTCCGGGCAGCTCCAGGAGTTCCGCGATCGCGACAAGCTCATGTTCAAGCGTGAGCAGGTGGATCTGCTCGCCGGCGGGGGCAAGGGCGACAGCGGGTTCATCCCCCTGGCCGACAATGCCGGCAGCAGCATCGGACTCTCGCTGGAGGATTCCGGCGGCGCAGGCCGGGGCGGATCCAAGAGCGGCTCGGGCGGGATCGAGCTCGATGAGCCCAACCCCAAGGAGCGCTCGGGCATCTCGATCTTTGATACTGAGAGCACCGAAGAGGGCGACCCCTCCGCCGTCACGCGGATCAGCGAGACCCGCGGCGGCGGCGACGAGCTCACCCTCGAGAGCGTCGGCTCCGGCTCCGGCCTGCTCGATCTGACACGCGAGGCCGACGACACCTCCCTCGGCGCCGACCTGCTCGAGGACGTGTACAAGAAGGACGAGGACGGCACGATCGGCGAGACGCAGGGCTCCAGTGGTCTGTTCGAGTCCACCGCCGCCCCGAGCGACGTCGGCGCGATGGCCGCCGCGGGCGGCATGGTCGGCGTCGGCATGGTCGCCGCCGAGCCCTACGACGGGCCCGGATCGGGCATGGGAGCCGGGTTTGCGCTGGGCGGCGTGCTGACGTGCGTGATCACACTGGTCGCCGTGTTGCTCGGCCTCATGGGCGCGGGCAACCCACTGGTCGCGCTCGTGGGCGGCAACCCGTTCATTCTGGTCGGCGCGCTCGCGGGCATCACGTTCATCTCGGCCGGCATCGGCTGGGTGCTGCTCCGCCGCTCGTAAGCCGATCGACAGTTCCGGTGAACCCCTGGGCCGTTCGCGCCTGATGAACGCCCGGGCGTTGAACGCGGGCGACTTGGCCGAGCGGCCGGGGCGGTCTAGCGCTGCGCGTTCTTCATGGTCGCGTGCTCGTACCCGCGCACGCTTGCTTCGAGCAGCAGCAGGTCGTCGCCGTCGGCCACGCCGCTGTTGTTCAGGTCGACCGGGCTGGCCTGCCAGGCATAGAGATCATCGATGTTCACGCGGCCGTCGCCCGTGAGGTCTTCGCGATCCCGCCTTGGCGTCGCCAGTGGATCACCCACGACGATCTGCTGCCAGCTCAACGCCGGCAGCGCGGCATACGCGGCCTCGACCCAGGTCATGTTGCCCAGCAGGAATGTGTTCACGAGCTGCTCATTGTCGGGCACGGAAAGACTGAACGGCTCCCACACGTTGCCGATCGCGAAGGTGGCCCCGGCGGCAAGGGCGTCGGCGATCTGCTGCTGCGCGACGAACGGGTTGCCGCCGATGCCGTTGAACGATCGGCCGTTGTAACTCTCGATGGAGTTGAAGATCGCTCCGGGCAGATAGTTGAAGCTCGTGGCGTAGGTCGTTCGCGCCGTGGTGGCGTCGACCCCGCCGTGGTTGGCGCCGAAGCTCGCCAGCAGCAGCACCGGCTGCTGGAGGATCATCGGCGGCCCGCCGGGCTGGGTGGCAAAGCTCACGAGCGGGCCGGCGAAGAAGTTCGCGAATGTCCCGAGCGCGTCGTTCACGATGTTTGCGTTTGGGAATCGCCCGTCGGCCTGCAACGCCGCGACCGAGAGCGCGTAATCCGGTCCGACATCCAGCGGCGGAAACCCGCCCGTGCCATCGAAGGTGCGTCCGTCGGAATCAAAGACCAGCCGTGCCGTCGAGACGGGGAAGTTCAGGTTCTGGGCTCGATCGATCATCGCCCGCACGTCGGCGACGGTGTTGCCGTCGAGGCGTGCCACGAGATAGATGTCTCCCGCCGTGAGCGTCGACTGCAGCGCGGGGTTTGTTTGATTCAGCCAGAGAAACCCGTTGTTGCCGCCACCCGGGAGCACGAACGTCTTCGCCGACGAGATGAACCGCGTGTCATACCCGCGGATCGAGGTTGCGGACCGGAAGAACGGGTTGGCGATGAGACCGTCGGCTCGACTGTCGGCGTTCAGCCCGGCCTCGCCGGCGTTGAGCGTCTGCATGAGCAGCGTGAGCTCCGAGTCCACCGCCGTGTAGTTCAGGTTCCCAAGCCGACCAGCGCTGATGTAGCTGTTGATCGATCCCGGGTTGTCGCCGAGGTTCAGGTTGGCGGTGTCCAGACTCTGGATGCGGT
This sequence comes from Phycisphaerales bacterium UBA4658, assembly GCA_002405485.1. Classification (GTDB taxonomy): domain Bacteria; phylum Planctomycetota; class Phycisphaerae; order Phycisphaerales; family UBA1924; genus UBA4658. The sequence continues at coordinate 53,657 of DHLW01000053.1, read as the reverse complement.
GCGGAATGCCCTTGGTGAGCACGATGCAGCGAACGCGCCTGGCGAGCTGCGTGTTCCAGAGGTGAGCCCGCAGCGGGTCGCGGAAGCGCGAGGCAAAGGTTGGATAGTCGATCGTGCCCGCGGCGGGAAACACCCCCGCGACCCCGCCGCCGGTGACCGGCAGCGTGGACAGATCCACCACGTTCACCAGCGGTCGCACGCCGCTCAGCCCGCCCGCGCCCCCGGGAACTTTCGCGCTCCCCGCGTAGTACTCCGCGACGTCGCGCGACTCGGGAATTCGCGAGTCATACACGACGAGCACTTCACGCGCGGTCAACTGGGCATCGGCGGCAGAGCACGTCCACATCGCGGCCAGCCCCGCCAAAAGCACGGGGGTGCCCGCTCGCAGGGGCAAAGTCCGGAAGTTCGGATTCGGGTCGGTGGGTGTTCGCACGGCTTTGCAAAAAATACACCAGGAAATCGGGTCGTCGGGTCGTTGCTCCTCGGAACCGCGCGATTGATCGCAAAAACACCCGGTCATGCGACGCCAAGTCGACGCCTGTGCGGTCTGGAGCGATGGCAACGACCATCGGGGCGTCAGATCTGATCGATTCCCCTGATCGCGGCCCGCCCGCGGGTGTCGGCGGACGTTCGGTACCATCCGTCCATGCCGTTTGCCGTTGACGCCAACCCGAGCTCGCCCGACGCTCCGCCCGCGGCGATCGTGAGCATCAAGGCCGTGCCCGGCGCCAAGCGCGACGAGGTGTCGGGCACGCTCGGCGATCGACTCAAGGTCCGCGTCAGCCAGCCCCCAGAGGGCGGCAAAGCCAACCGCGCCATCCGCGAGATGCTCGCCCTGGAGCTGGGCGTGCGGGCCGGCGACGTGCACCTGCTTCGAGGCGAGAGTTCCGCGGAAAAGGTCGTCCGTATCGACGGTGTCCGGGCCTCGGAGGTCCTCAAGCGATGGGCCTGAGCCGACGCACCACCCCCGGCGGCACCGGATCGGAGGCGGCCGCCAGGTTCGCCAGGACGCGTGCCGCCCATCGCGACGAGACGGCCTCGGACTATGTCGAGGCCATCGCCCAGCTCGAGGAGCAATCCAACGCGGCGGGCTCGGGCGTGCGCGTCAAGCAACTCGCCCAGATGATGGGCGTCAGCCACGTGACGGTCGTTCGCATCGTCGCCCGGCTCGCCGCACTTGGGCTCGTGGAGACGGCCCGTGGCAAGCCCGTCACGCTCACCGCCCAAGGCCGCGCTCTTGCCGACGCGTCGCGGCGGCGCCACGACGTCGTGCTTGCGTTCCTGCGCACGTTGGGCGTGCCGGCGCACCAGGCCGAGATCGACGCCGAGGGCATCGAGCACCACGTCTCCGATGCCACCGTCAAGGCCATGCTCCGGTGGATGAAGAACCACCCGAGCCAGCCCGGCTGACGCGTCGTGCCTTCGCCGATCATCCGCCCGCGGCGGACTTGAGGAACGCCATCGTCTGCTCCGGCCCCTCATACCCGACGCTGCGGGCGATCTCCTTGCCGTCGCGGAAGACCACGAGCAACGGAATCCCGCTCACCGAGTGCTTCTGCGAGAGGGCCGGGTTCTTGTCCACGTCCACCTCGACCGCCACGCCGCGCGGCTCTAGCCACGTCCGCACGTCTTCACGCGTCCAGAACTCCCGCTTCATGCGCTGGCACGGGCCGCACCACGTGGCGCTGAAATCCGCGATCACGATGCTCCCCGGCTTGTTCGTGCGTGAAGCGCTCAGCGCCTCGTCCAGCGGGGTTGAGAGCAGAACGCTCGGCCCCGCTGGCGTGCCCCCGCGCTCGCCCTGAGCGATCTGGAACCCCAGCGCCACCGCCACCACGACCAGCAGCAGTGGAATGACGATCTTGAAGATGTTGCCCATGGGCAATGCTACCGCCCGGGCTCGGGCCCGTTGCCTCGGGCTGAGCGTGCAGGCGAGCCCTCGAGACCGGCATCTGGAATCCGTCGGCCGTGCGGATCGTCGGTGACTGATGGCACCGCCGACGCCAGATCCTGGACCATGGCCGGCGTGGTGTGATGCTCCAGGTCCATCGCCGCTCTGTGCACGTGGTCTGGTCGAAGCCCAAGCTCATGCACCAGGTACGACTCCCAGAGCCGGTGCGTGCGGACGAGCGCTCTTGCGGCGGCCCGGCCGGGATCCGTGAGCGTGAGCCCATGGCCCGCCGGCACGATCTCGCCCCGACTGAGGGCCGAGCGGATGGCCGACCGGGCCACCACCCCGCCGCCCAGTCCCTGGATGACCTGATCCCTGCGAAGCGTCTGGTGCGGGTTGGATTCTTCGACGCGATAGAGCATCGCGAGGAGGTCTTCGCGTGCGATCGTCACCCCCAGGCGGAAGGTGCGAGCCGACCGAGCCAGAAGTCCGTGCACCGGGGCCAGCAGGATGGCCGCGACCAGAAGCAGCCCCGCCGCCACCGTGATCATGCCCGCCGCGCTCAGCGTTGTTCCCGGGAACCCTACCAGCCCCGGCCCGAACGCCGCGGCGCAGTATCCGCTGAGCACGCTGAGCACGCTGAACAGCACCGCGACGGCGATCTGCGACGTGAGCCGATCGGTGCACATGCGTGCCGAGGCGGCTGGACAGATGAGCATCGCGATGACCAGGATCGAGCCGACAACCTCGAACGACGCCACGCTTGCCGACGCCGCAAGCACGACCAGGACGGTGTGCAGCAGCCACGGCGGAAACCCGAGCGCTGCCGCCAGGCCTCCGTCAAACGACGCCAGCGTCAGCTCCTTGTACAGCGCGAGCACCACACACCCGACGACCACGAACACGACCAGCGCGGTGACAAGCTGCTGCGGAGCGCCCGCCAGGACGCCAGGATCCAGCAGATCCGCCAGGGTCGTCGGCACGCGCGTCCCCCGCGCGGTGTCGGCGGTCCAGACCACCGTCTCCAGCACGCCGTTGAGCACGCAGTCGGCGTCCAGGTCGACCGTGCGCATCCTCGGGAGCGACATCAGCAGCACTCCGAGGGCGAACATGGTTGAGAACACCACGCCCATCGCCGCTCCGCTCTCGACTCTCGCAATCCGCCGAAGGCCCTCGCTGAGCACCGTGCTGATGATGCCCGCCACAAGCGCCCCGATGAACATCGGCACGCTCCCGCGAGATCCGACGATCAGGAACGCCGCCGCCAGGCCGGGCAGCACCGAGTGCGCGATCGAGTCCCCCAGCAGCGCCTGCCGCCGAAGCACCAGGAAGCTCCCGACGATCGCGCACGTCGCCGCGCACAGGCACGCCGTGACCACGGCCGCAAGGTCGATCGCCAGGAACTCCGCAAGCGACGGGATCATGCCCGCGGGCCCTCCTCTGTCGAGGACCTGGGCGCGGCGTGCGGCTCGCTGGCTGCGTGTCGAATCGGGTGCACGCTGGTGGGCACGCGAGGCCCGTGCTCCGCGCCCTCGGCCTCGCTCTCCAGCGCGGCCTCCAGCTCCCGCACCATCTCGGGGCTCAGCACATGCTCGATCATGTCCGCCGATCGATCCACGTGCGATGGCGCCAGATCCGCATGCGTGACCAGGTACTGCTCCCACAGACGGTGATTGCGGACCGCCCGCGCCGCCGCCAGAAGTCCGCTCGGCGTGAGCGCGACACAATCCCCATCCTCGCGCACGTGCCCGATCCGCGCAAGCCAACGGATCGCCGACGCCCCGCCCACCCCTGTCAGCGCCGCTCCGGCGTCCTGCCTTGGCAACGCGGACGCCGGCGACTGGCCCGTACCGGCGACCTCCAGCCGCTCATAGAGCGCCCGCAGAGCGTGATCGAGCCGGATCCGCCGAGTGAGCGACGCGTGCCGAGACCACCGTCCAAGCAGCCCATGCCTTGGCGAGCACAGCGCGCTGGCGGCAAACAGCGCGGCCGCCGACAGCACCACGATCGCCCCCGCCGGCAGTCCCGGCCGGAGCGCCGAGATCGACACGCCGACGAATCCCGCACCACCCCCGATGCCTGCGCTGATCGCCAGCATCGCCCCAAGCCGATCCGTCCAGAAGCGGGCGGCCGCAGGCGGGACGATGAGCAAGGCCACCACCAGCACCAGCCCCACCGCCTGCAGCCCGACCACCACCACCAGCACCACCAGCGCCATCATCGCGAGATCCAGACCGCCCGTCGGCCACCCCTGCACCCTCGCAAACTCCTCGTCGAAGCAGAGCAGCCGAAACTCCTTGTACAGCGCGAGCGCGGCGACCATCGCCACTGCCGCCACGATCGCCAGGGTCTGCGCGTCGCGCACGCTCATCGCCGCCGGTTGCCCGAAGAGAAAGGTCTTCAGCCCCGCCTGTGTGCCCGTCGGCATGGCCTGCACCACGCTCAGCAGCACATACCCGAGCCCGAAGAACACGCTGAGCACCACCCCGATCGCCGCGTCCTCGCGCACGCGCCCTCCGGAGCCGCGCACGATCCCGTGCACACTCAGCACGCCCAGCGCCGCCGACACCCCGGCCCCGGTCAGCAGCACCCCAAGCGACTTGGGCTGCACGCCTTCGGGCAGCAGCCAGGCCAGTGCGGAGGCAATCAAAAACGCCCCCGCCACCCCGGGAAGCGTCGCGTGCGCCAGCGCGTCGCCCATGAGCGAGCGTCGGCGGAGCAGCCCGAAGCACCCGATGAGCCCCGACGCAACGCCCAGGAGCGTGCACCCCGCCACGACCACCCCAGCCGTGTACCCGGCCCGGAACGTCAGGATGCGGAGCAGGTCCTCGAGCATGTTCGCTAGCCGCCCCTGGCCCGTGCCACCGCTTCCGCCGCCTGATCCAGCAGCGTCAGTCGGCCGCCGTACGTCCGCTTCAGATTCTCGCTCGTGAACACGCTCTCCGGTCCGGAGACGGGTCCCGCCGCGATCACGCGCGTGTTCAGCAGCAGCACGTGGTCGAAGTACTGCGGCACCGTGGACAAGTCGTGATGCACCACGATCACCGTCTTGCCCGCCTGCCGCAGCGACCGCAGCACCTCGATGATCGTGGCCTCCGTCGCCGCGTCCACTCCCGCCAGCGGCTCGTCCATGAAGTACAACCGAGCGTCCTGCGCCAAGGCCCGCGCCAGAAACACCCGCTGCTGCTGCCCGCCGGAGAGCTGCGAAATCTGCCTCCCCGCAAGGTCGGCCATTCCCACCTGCCGCAGCGCCTCCATCGCCGCCTCGGCGTGCCGGCGCGTCACCCGCCCGAACCACCCGATCGCCCCATACCGCCCCATGGCCGCCACGTCTAGCGCGCTCACCGGAAAGTCCCAGTCCACGCTCTCGCGCTGCGGCACATACCCCACCAGCGACCGCGCCTCGCGATAGGGCCTCCCGAAGAACTCCACCGTCCCGCTCGCCCTCGGCAGCAGGTTCAGACACGCCTTGATGAGCGTGCTCTTCCCCGCGCCGTTGGGCCCCACGATCGCGATGAGCGACCGTGCCGGCGCGTCAAAGTCCACGTCCCACAACACCGGGCGACGCTGATACGCCACCGTCATGTCGTGCACGCTCAGGGGCGAGCTCGGCGAGTGCTCAGGCCGATCGGCCAGCGTCTTGGGTGCGGCGGAGCGATGCAGCATCGTGGCCTACTTCTTCCCGCCCTGCAGCTTTCCCTGCATCCCGCCCGCGGGCGCCGCCGCCTCGCCCCCGAGCGATCGCGCGATCGTCGTCACGTTGTGATCGATCATCCCGACATACGTCCCCTCGTACGTCCCCTGCTGGCCCATCGCGTCGGAGAACAGCGTTCCGCCGATCGACACCGAATGTCCCTTGGCCCGCGCCCCGGCGATGAGCGCGCTCACGTTGCGGTCCGACACGCTCGACTCCACGAACACGCTCGTGATCTTCCGCTCCACGAGCAGATCCACCAGCCGCTGGATGTCCTTCACCCCCGCCTCGCTCTCGGTCGAGATGCCCTGGATCCCCTCCACCTGGTACCCGTACCGACGACCGAAATACCCGAACGCGTCGTGCGCCGTCACCAGCACCCGCGAACGCTCCGGCACGCCGTTCAGCACCCGCTCCGCATAGCCGTCCAGTTCCTTCAGCTTCGCCGCATACGCCGACGCCCGCGACTCGAACGCGGCCTTCGACGCCGGATCAAGGGCCACAAGCGCGTCCCGCACCGGCCCAACCGCCGTCGCCCACAGCGCGGGATCCATCCACACGTGCGGATCGGTCTCCGCTTCGCCAGCGTCACCATCCCCCGACGTCTCCCCCTCGGCCTGTTCCTTCAAAAGACTCCTCGCGCTGATCGCCGAGGTGATCGCGACCACCGGCTTGCCCCCGGCACGCAGCCGCTCAAAGGTCTCGGTCATCTTGCCCTCAAGCAGCAGCCCGTTGTAGAACACCGCGTCCGCGGCCGTGAGCTGGGCCACGTCGCCGCGCGTCGGCTTGTACATGTGCGGATCCACCCCGGCACCCATGAGCTGCCGAACCTCCGCCCGCTCCCCCGCGATCTCGCGAACCAGGTCCGCCACCATGCCGGTGGTCGCCACGATCCGCAGCGGCTCACCCCGCCCGGCACCGCTCCGCCCCGCGGGCTCGCTCCGGGCGCACGCCAGCAGCGGAATCGCCAGCAGCACCACAAACGCCACACACCCAATCCAGGCTCGCGAAACACCCATCATCGTGCTCCTGAAAAAGCAAGGCGGATCGAAATGTAGCCATGGCTACATGAACGGATGATAGCCGCCCGATCGCCACCCATCTGTCGATGCGCGCTCAACGGCCCTCGGCCCCCAAAAAAGCACACGCCCCCTTCTCAGGAGGCGTGCACCCGTCGTGCAAGATCGCGCCCGGTGCCGAGGCACCCGAGCATCTGCTCAGGAGCGCGTCAAAGGAGCCCGTGAGCCATCCCCGGGGATCACCACGTCAGCGTCACGTCCACCGTCACGCGGTCGTCCATGATGTCGGCGTTCTGGTTGGTCAACGCAAACTCGTACGTCGAGCCCACCGAGACGTTCGGCGTCAGCTTCCACCGCGCACCGACGCCCGCCCAGACCACGATGGATCCGGCCACGTCCGATGATCCGAAGTTCGAGTAGTCCAGCCCGCCCACGCTGAACGGCAGCCGGTCCGCGTCGCTCAGATAGTGCAGCCCGTGCAGCTCGATCACCGGAGCCAGACCCGGCAGCGCATCGGGAAGAATGTCGTACGACGCGTGCAGATCCCACTGGAAGATCCGGTTGCCCTTGTTCGAGTCCGTCGGCAGCCGAAGCGTGAGGTTGCCGATCAGGTGCAACTGGTCAAACCCCTTCGCGACACTGATGAACGGGCTGATCTCCTGCGATCGCCCCATCAGCACCTCGTCATCCCCGTTGCCCCACATCCACCGCGCTCCCGCCGTCGCCACGAAGTCGCTCTCCCGATCCACATAGAACGCCCACTTGGCCCCGATCGCGATGTCGTTCCACCCCTCCTGTGCGTCGGCGAAGATCCCCGGACGCAGCCACGAGTACCCGTCCTTGGTCGCGATGATCGCGATCCGCTCCGTCACCGCCAGCCGCGCCTGCACCGCCACCACGTCCACGTGCCCGCCCTGCAACTGCGAACCGTCGGCAAACTCGTGATGCAGGTACAGCACCCGCACCGACGTGTTCACGAACGGCGACTCAAAGTACAGCGGCTGCCCGATCGGGTCATAGAAGTGCTCAAACCCGCGAAGACCCGACAGAAATCCCTTCCACCCCACCTCCGGATCCCCATGAATCCGCTCGCTGCTGAACGCAAACTTCGCGTTCGGGTTCACTGTGCTCCCCGGGACCGAGGAAGCCGACGCGCCCTCCGTCGGCTGAAAGGACACCGTCGCCAGTGCACTGTCCAGCGTTGAAGCAAAGGATGTGGTGGTCCACAGAAGAGC
>DHLW01000053.1:8556-45686 GCA_002405485.1 Phycisphaerales bacterium UBA4658 | reverse complement strand
CCACAGAAGAGCCCCCAACCCTGCCCCGGCCGCGATCACCGAGATCCCGCGAACGCCCATGAAAGAACGGCTTGTGCTGCGCATGCGACGTGCCTCCGAACTGCGCCTGGACACCGTCGGCGACACGCCGAAGATCCCCAGACAGTAGATTTGCAGATACGATAGTCGCTTATTGGATCGGCTTTCCAGTCCCACGCCCTTGATCTCAGCGTCGAGTTCTCGATTGCATTCCAAACAAAATGCGAATAAGCTCTCCGGCCACCGTCGTTCCGCCGGCCGGTACACCCCCAGCCGGAGGGGCTCCGAGGACACCCACCCATGGCCTCGATTCACCGTCTCGACATGTTCACCCTCCCGCCTGCTCCACGGCGGCGTCATCTCCGTGGCCCGCTTCTGGCCTGTGCTTCCCTCTTCACGGTGCTCTGGCCCGGCTGGGTCCTGGCACAACCCGCTTCTCGTCCACCAGATATTCGGACCACCCAGCAGGAACAGTCCGGCACGCTCCGTTCCGGGCTCTCGGCTGCCGCCGACGCGATGCTCGACGCGCTCCGAGCCGGCGCGCCCGCGACCGAGTTGATCGGGCAGGCGCACGCGCTGGCCGATCTCACGATCGCCCACGCCAAGCCCGGTCACGATGACGAGGCCATCGTGCGCGTCGCCGCAACGTATCGCCTCGTCAAGGCGCTCGCCGAACTCTCAGGCCAACCCGTGCCGGCTCGGCCGATCCTGCTGGATCATCCGATGCTGACCCGGTCGCTCATGCTCGCGATGCAGCCCGAGGATCAGCCCGATCGCGTGCTCTTGGCCCTGGCCCGGATCCACGCGCAGCGTCCCGGGCTGTTTGAGGATCCGGCCTTTGCCAACGTCATCGCCGCCGCATGCCTGGTGTATGACCAGCCCCCGGGCCACCCGACGCTGGGCCGGGTCGCCGTTCCGATCGTCGATCGATCCGACAGCCCGTCGACTCGGCGTGCCGAGCCGATCATCATGCCCGCGGCCCCGACTATCGATCCGGTCGCCGTGCTCGATCATCTGCACGCCCATCGCCAAAAGAGTGTCTTCCCGCTCGACGCGCTTCCGGTCGAGCTGCTCGTCCACGTTGTCGATGCCCGAGTCACTCCGGCGGAGCAGGCCTGGGCCGCCAAGGCCTACGCGGGCAACCGGTCTCCGGGCATGCTCTATGACACCATTACCTACGACACCGCCGCGTTCAAGTACAACGCCCCCAAGAAGATCTTCAAAGAGCCGGGCGGCTACACCCTCGCCAACATCAAGAAGGTCGGCGGGGTCTGCGCCGAGCAGGCGCTCTTCTCCAGCGAAGTCGGCAAGGCCATCGGCGTGCCTTCCGCGTTCGTCTCCACGCGCGGCTCCACCGTCGGGCACGCCTATGTCGGCTATCTCAAGCAGCAGGGCAAGGGGCTCGTCTGGGACTTCAGCCAGGGACGCAATGGTGAGTATGAAGACCTCCGCGGCGAGGTCCGCCACCCGCAGACCGCCCGCGTCGTCGATACCGGCACGCTCGGACTCACAGCGATCTGGGCCGCCGGCTCGCCCGCCGATCGCGATCTCACGCGGGCGCTCACCATCCTCGCGGTGCGAGCGGGTGAGCTCGTTGGCGGCGGGCAGGAGTATCCCCCCGCGCCCCCCGAGCCGCTCCGCGCACTCGTGCCGGCCACCGGGTTTCGGCCGGCGACCGTCAAGACCCAAATGGACCTGCTCCGGGCCGGGCTTGCACGAAACTGGGCCTACGAGCCCGCCTGGCGTGTGGCCATGAGCGCCGCCTCCGCGGGGGTCCTTGACGCCGACGAGCGCACCCTCTGGATGAACGCCGCACTGTCGCAGTGCGCCCGATCCGCGCCCGACTTTGCCCTCGGCGTCGCCTCGGCGATGATCGCGCCATCGTCGGCAAGCGAACAGTCGCCCAAGTGGGACGCTCTGGCCCAGCAGTTCACCCGCCGACCCGATCTGGTCGCCAAGATCCGATTCCGCCAGGCCGAGGCCTGGGAGCGCGCCGACCAACCCGCCAAGGCCTGGGCCGGGTACAAGGACGTGATCGTGCGGTATCCCAACGACGGGACGGTCATCGTGGATGCTCTGCTCAAGGCCGAGCAGTTGCTCGAGGCCAACAACAAGACCGACGGTGCGCTCGATCTGTACAAGGATGCCTTCCGCCGCATCAGCAAGCCCGGTCGGCTCAGCACCCAGAGCATGATGCAGAGCAACTACTTCAGGGTGGGCACTCGGTACGCACAGCTTCTGAACGAGGCGGGCAAGAAGAACGACGCCGAGAGGGTGTTGACACAGATCGGGATGGAGGATCGCTCTTCGAGACGATGAGGCAATCGATCGACGTGTCACGGTACCAGGTTCGACGAGTCGGTCTGTGTATCGCTTGACACGCTTCGAGCAACTGAGTTCAGCGGTGCGAGAGAGCGAGCACGACGCGTTGCAGAACAGTGGTTGGCCGATCGCGTTTGGACTCTCGAATCCGCTCGACTGACGCCTCTGCTCGCCCATGCCGCGGCAGTCGACATGCGGCCGATGATCAAGAGCCCGCGTTTGGAGCGGGTGGATCGCCTGCTGACGACTCTCCCGCATCTCATCGCCCAGGACGGTGTGCATCGTGGGGCGGGCGACGCGAACGCTTGGCGGCGACAGCCCATCCGATAGGGGCTGACGAGCACGCGGATGGTGCTCGCCGATCAGATGAGAGACAGAGCGGTGGCCACCGCGGCGGCGTCGAACCTCCTCACTGGGTTTGGCGAGGCCTCCCCGCTTGCAAACAAAGCCCGAAAACTGGCGCCACAAAGAGAACGCGGTCGGTCGAGAGCGTCTTTCTCCCGCTCGTTTGGGCGACCGGGCAAGCGTGTGTTATTGTCGAGCATGCTCCACCCTCAAGTCTCGTTTGTCCTTTCCGCTCGTTCTCGTCGATGCGAAGCGGTTTCACTCCGAAGAGTTCTTTCGGTATGTGCGGCGTGCGCGACGATGATGTTCGCACCTCACAGTCACGCCGCCGATGCCTTCGAGTTCACCGTCACACAGAGCGCCAGCAGCGTCACCTACTCCTTTGGCGTGAACTCGCCGTTCACCGGCAGCTTGATCGGTGAGAACGATCCGCTCAAGCCCCCGGCCCAGCAGACCCGTTCCAAGCGCTTTGCCAACCTCTTCTCCTGCGGCTCATTCGGGGCCACGCAGAACGATCCGGTCACCATCTCCGGCGCACTCGTGGCCGGCGGGAGCAACAGCTCCGGCACGCCCGCCGTCCGACCCTCGGGCACGTTCAAGCTCGCGATCAACCCCGCCGCGAACACCTGCGAGCTCAGAGACTTTTCCTCGAATCTCATCGCCAGCGGAGCCATCAGCATCGCGGCGTCGCTCAACAACTTCACGTATCAGTCGTTCTGCACCGTGAACCCGTCCTGCAGCGCGCCGTTCCTGTTTGCCATTCCGTCGCTGACCGTTGGTCAGGCCTCGGTGACCGGGCTCACCGCGGTGCAGAACCCCGGCACGCCCGCCCCGGGAACGCTCACGCCGACGGGTCCGTCATCCTGGACGTTCACGGTTCCCGTCTCGCTCACGGTGACTCCGACGCTCGCGTTCAACGGCGCGCCCCTTGCCGCCGACCCGCAGATCGTTCCGGCGATCATCACCGGCACGGTCACGCGCACCGGTTCCACCGCCGTCGCGACCGCGAGTGCCACCATCGATGCCTCTCCCGCCCCCGTGACCACGCCCACCGCGCTGCCCCCGACGCCGCTCTCGATCCCGACCGACTCGGCCCTCTGCCCGGGCATCAACGTCATCACCACGCTCACGCTCACTTCCCAGACGCTCACCTCCCAGAGCACCATCGCCCTGAGCGCCGCCGGAAACCTGATCCCCTGCCGCTGCGACACCGACGGCTCCGGGACGCTCACCGCCGCCGACATCTTCGACTATCTGAACCTGTGGTTCGCGAACGACCCTCGCGCGGATATCAACGGCGGCGGCGTCCAGGCCTCGGACATCTTCGACTTCCTGAACTGCTGGTTCACCCCTGCATTCGGGTGCTGATCGGGCTGTCTCGCATCGATCTTTGCGAACGGTTGGCGTCTTACTGGTCGGCGTCCGGAAACGCACCCCCGGCCGGGCTGGAACTCGTCAAGTCGGGAGCCGTTTGTCGGACCTTCTGTGGTCGACGCGTCGTATAGACGATCCGTCATGGGCATGCTGAAAACCAGTCTGCCATCCTCGGGCACCCTCCACGCGCCGGTCGCGCTCCGCGGCGTCTGCGCCGTCGTCGCGCTGCTGGCCGCCGTTGGTCAGTCGGCGGTGGCCCAGGATCGCACGCCGATCGCCGCGATGGCGACCGGCTCGGGCGAACCGCTGCATGTCGCTCTCAGCATCGGGGACCGGGCGTGGCTTGCGGCAACCCCGGAGGCTCGAACCAGCGTGCTGCAGGATCCTGCGGGCGTGCTTGGACCCATCGAGGTCCGGTCCCGTGTGATCGTCCGGGCCGCGCACCGCGGACCGGTCGACGAGCTTGCGCAGGCCAGCCCCGGCTCGGCGGTGCGCTCCATCGCGGATGAGCTCAACGCTCCGGCCGCCGGCGAGCTGGCCTCGTTCTGGTTCATCGACGTCGCCAGCGTTCGAGAGGCCGCGCGGCTCGCCGCCATCGCCCGCGCCGATGCCCGCATCGCCGAGGCCTATGTCGACAGCAAGCGTTCGGTCCTTCGCGGCGTGCCCACCGATCCCTCACTGGGTCAGCAGTGGTACGTGAGCAACTCGGTGCAGCCCTCGGCGAGCACGAACGTCATCCCCGCGTGGATGAGCGGACTGACCGGCGCGGGCATCACCGTGGGCATCGTCGACGCGGGGCTGAACGCCGGCCACCCAGACCTCGCCGCCAACTTCAACTCCGCCGCCAGCCAGGCCGACCTGGGCTTTCCGGATGATCACGCGACGGCGTGCGCCGGGCTGGTGGCGATGGTGCCCAGCAACGGCATCGGGGGCGCTGGGATCGCTCATGGGGCCAAGGTCTCGCGGCTGTACTACGGGTTCGATTCCGACAACGCCGTGGCGCTGGCGTTCAGGAACGACCTCAACCACGTCAAGAGCAACTCGTGGGGACCGGTGGACAACGGCACGCTGGGGATCATCTCCTCCATCGAGGCCGCCGCGATGCAGGACGCCGCCACGCTCGGGCGCGGGGGCAAGGGCACGGTCATCGTCTGGGCCGCGGGCAACGGTCGGCAGACCAACATGGACCGCTGCTCGTACGACCAGTACGCCTCGTCGCGCTACGCGCTGTGCGTTGGGGCGATCGACAACATCGACCGGGCTGCGAGCTATTCTGAGCCCGGATCTTCGCTCGCCCTGGTGACGACCTCCAGCTTCGACTTCTTCGGTTCCGGCGGGTCGGGGATCTTCACGTCCTCCGGAAGCGGCACGATCGCGCCGGGCTCGTACACCCCCGCGTTCGGCGGAACAAGCGCGGCGGCGCCCATCGCCTCGGGCGTGGTCGCGCTGCTGCTCCAGGCCAATCCGAATCTCTCCTGGCGCGACGTGCATCACGTGCTCATCCGCACCGCGCGGCGCGTGAATCCCGGCGATGAGAGCTGGGCGCTCAACGCCGCCGGTCGATGGGTGAGCGATCAGTTCGGCTACGGAGCGATCGACGCCGGCGCCGCCGTCGCCCTTGCCGCGACGCACGTGAACATGCCCGCCGAACGAACCTGGACGAGCCCCGTGCTCACCGTCAACACGCAGATTCCGGACAACGTGCTCACGGGCGTGTCGTCATCGGTCGTCGTGCCCGCGAATCTCGCCATCGAGCGCGTGCAGGTCATCCTGGATGCGCCGCATCAGCGTCTCGGCGATCTGCGCGTCGAGCTGTTCGGCCCGAGCGGGGTGCGGAGTCTGCTCGCCGACAACCGCACGGACTTCTCCGGCGGGTACGCCTCCTTCACGTTCACCAGCATCCGGCACTGGGACGAAAAGGCCCGCGGCACGTGGTCGATCCGGGTCTCGGATCTGGTTGGCGGCGGCCTGGGCACGTTCACCTCCTGGCAGCTCCGCGTGATCGGCTCCGAGTCGTCCTGCCCCTGCAACTGGAACGCCGGCGTCCTGGGCGGGTCCGCCGCACTGAACGCCGCCGACATCTTCGACTTCCTGAACGACTGGTTCGCCGGCATCGGCGACTTCAATAACGACGGCCAGTCGACCGCGCAGGACATCTTCGACTTCCTGAACTGCTGGTTCGTCGGCTGCTGAGCGTCCGCTGCGCTGCACGCTCCCCCGCGACCAGGAACACCTCTGGCGGACGCCGAGATGCTCCATCGGCCCTTCCGGCCCGGGCTCATCCCCGGTTTGCTCTGGAATCGGTGGTTTTTCCGGCCGAGTGCGGTTTTTTTCGGACTCTGCTCTTGTGCCGATAACTCATGTGTGCTCAAATACCTGCGTTCCGGTGCACCGCCGGACTCCGGTTCCCGAGGTGGATGCCGGTGTCGGCGGCTCCGGGCACGCGTGTGTGAGTGCCTGTGATCTTCTCGGCCGGGCGGATGGCCCGCGCCGGGTTCAGTTGGATTGACTCTGGAGTGCGTGATGCTCGGCGAGACGTTCGGCCGGCGATGGTGTAGCCCGCGGACAGCCGCGACACTTGGCGCGATGGTCCTGGCGCTGGTGGGCCAGAAGGCCCTGGCCCAGTTCACCTGCCAGACGGCCACCCCGATCCCCGTGGGCGTCGTCTTTGAAGGGTCCAGCGCGACCTCTCCCGGCGACGGGGTGACCGGCCTGTGTGCGCCGACGAGCCGGGCCGTGTGGCACACCTTCGTCCCCAGCGTCTCGGGCGTGCACACGGTGTCGCTGTGCGGGTCGGGGATCAACAGCGTCGCGACGCTCTACGCCGACTGCGCGTTCGCGCCGATCGTCTGCGACGACGACACGTGCGGGGATGACGCCGTGCTCGTCGCCGATCTGCTCGCCGGTCAGACCTATCGGCTGCGTGTGGCGACCAGCGGCGCGGGCGCCGGCGGCGCGTACGCGGTGCTTATCAGCCAGCCGCCCGGCGGCCCGGTGCCCGGGGACCTGTGCGGGATCGGCGCGTTCATCCCCGTGAACTCCACGCAGATCCTGAGCAACGGTCCGACGGTGGGCACCGATGTCAGCGCGTGCGGGACAGGGGACACGTCCGACGTCTTCGTGGCCTTCAGCGCCGACGCCCCGGGGACCTATCGCGTGCAGGTGTGCACCCGTGCGTTTCAGCCCGTGCTGAGCGTGCAGTCCACCTGCTTCAGCACCACCAGCGTGCAATGCGATGTCTCCACGCAGGCCGAACCATGCCCTGAGGGTGGATCGGCCTCGCTGAGCATCACCCCCGCGTCGGTTCCGGCGCAGGTGCTGCTGCGGGTCGCGGGCGTGCGCGGCTCGTTCGGACCATTCGCGCTCACGCTCTTTGCGCCATCGGGCAATGACGGGTGCGGGTCGGCCCGGGTGCTCAACGCTGGCGTCCCTGCGCTGGGTCGCACGTCGCCGATCATCGGGACCGACACCACCGTGAACTGCGCCCCGTCGTCCCTGGACGTGTGGTACGTCTTCACGCCCGTGACCTCGGGGTCGTACACGATCTCCACCTGCTCATCCGCCACCTTCGACACGGTGCTGAGCGTGCACACCGCCTGCCCCGGCTCGCCGGGCGCGGGGGTCATCGCCTGTTCCGACGACGCCTGCGGCACGGGATCGAGCGTCACGCTCACGCTCGCGGCGGGCACGCCCTATCGCATCCGCGTGGCCGGCAAGGGTGCGGCTCCGAACGGACAGTGGGGCGACTTCACCATCCTCGCGGCCCGGAACGCGCCGTCCAATGACCAGTGTCTCTCGGCAATCACGATCCTCGAGGGGCTCATTTTCGACTCCAGCACCGTCGGGGCCACAGGAACTGATCTCACGCCGGGCTGCGCCGATGGCGACACCAAGGACGTCTGGTTCGCCTTCACCCCTTCGGTGACGGGTGTCTATGCCGTGAACACCTGCGGCGACGGCTCCTCCGCGGGCGTCAGCGTGTTCGAGTCCTGCACCGCAGCGCCCATCGCTTGCAACGAGAGCGACTCGTCATTCTGCGGGGCGACGGCGGGCGGTCGCGTGAGCGTGGCCATGGTCGGGGGTACAAGGTACCTCATCCGCGTCGCGGTCCCCGGTGGGGGCGAGGGCATGTTCCAGCTTGCGGTCGTTCGTCAGCCCACGACGGGCGACAACTGCGCCGATGCGATCGAGCTTCTGGGGTTCGGACCCACGGCGTTCGGCTTCGCTGGAGCGACGCCCAGCGGTGTGTCCTCGTGCGGCAGCGATGCCGCGGCGAGCGACGTGTGGTTCAGATTCGTCGCCTCAGATACCCGCTTCTACCGCGTGCAGTCGTGCGGCTCCTCAACGCCCATGACGCTCAGCGTGTTTGCCGGGAACTCTTGTCCCATCAACGCAAGCCCGATCGCGTGCGGCGGATCGGACCCATCCACCTGCGGAACCAGCCAGGGGTCGATCGCTCGCGTGCTCCTGGTCGGTGGCCAGGGTGTGCTCATTCGCGCCGCGGCCACGACGCCGCTGCTCGGGGCGGCGAGCATCAGCATCGAAAACGATGCCCCGGTCAACGACCGCTGCGCCGATGCCCTCCCGCTTGCGATCGGAACGCCGACGCTCGGATCGAACACCGACGCGACCACGGACGCTCTTGGCCCATGTGCCGCCGACGGACGCGACGTGTGGTATCAGCTCGTGCCCGCCGCGACAGGGTGGTATCGCATCGACACCTGCACGACCACCGGCAATCCGCAGTTGAACACGGTGATCACGCTGCACGCCTCGTGCGCCTCACCCGCGTATGCGTGCAACGACGACAGCGCGGCCGTGTGCGGCGTCGGGACAAATCGATCCGGACTGGTCGTGAGACTGGTCGCCGGAGATCCGGTGTTGCTGCGCGTCGCGGGGGCAGGCGGAGCCCAAGGCGTGTTCTCCGTCCAGTGGAACCTCGTCCCCCCTCCCAACGACGCCTGCGATCAGGCCATCGCCATCGGGAACGGCACGTTCGAGTTCGACACGCTTTCGGCGACCGACGGCGGGCCCGCGATCGACGGCTGCACGCTCTCCCCGCCGCTCGCCCAGCTCCGATCCGATGTCTGGTTCCGATACACCGCGCCCCAATCGGGCATGACGACCGTCTCGCTCTGCGGGTCGACGTTCGACACCGTGCTCGTAGTCGCGAATGCCACCCCCGGCTGCTCGGCTGGGACGCTTGTGACTCGGCAATGCAATGACGATGCCGTCTGTGTGCCCGGTTCCGGGGTGATGACGGCACAGTCGAACCTCTCCTTCGAGGCGGTCGCAGGCCAGACCTCCTTCGTGCGCATCGGGTCACGGAATGGTCAAGGCGGGCCAGGGTTCCTTCGAGTGACCCAGGGAAATCTCTGTGCGTGCGACTTTGACGGGAACGGCTCGATCTCGGCGGCGGACGTGTTCGAGTATCTGAACGCCTGGTTTGCCCAGCTTTCCAGCGCCGACTTCAACCAGTCTGGGGGCGTGACGCCCGCGGACATCTTCGATTTTCTGAACTGCTTTTTCACCCGGCCGCCGGGATGCTGACTTCGGCTGATTTTGCGCGTTCTTGGGATCTCAGGAAAGATGTTCAGCGAAGACAACTCGCATCAACTGAAACGCCGATGCACAGAGCGAGTCCGATTCCGGAGTCCGCATCCGCGTGTGAAATGGTCAAGATGACTGTCTTTCTGGATGATTGCCAAGATTGCGGAAGTGTGCAGTGTGGTCTTGGACGCCGGAGTGTCAAGGTTGTGCCAAAACGGCACGAGTGGACAAGGACATCGCTGGTCGAGTGTTTGAGTGTGAAAGACGAGTCAATATTGGAGATCGCAACACGGTTGGCTTGGTGCGTGGTCGGGTCAGTTCTTTCCTGCCGGGTGGAGCACTCGGGACGTTTCAAGCCCGCTTTCTAGAGGAGGTCGTTCCTGTGATGTATGACAATTGGAAGAGTGTGTGTCGTCGGGCCGTGATCGCGGCGGGTGCCGCGGCGGCCTTGTCGGTTCCGTCCACCGGCCTTGCGCAAGTCGCGCTGGAGCCGGATGTGTTCCATGGGGAGCTCGCCGGCGCACCGTCGGCCCGCATTGAGCGGCCCGAGGGCGCACAGAAGCTGATGTCGGACGGGTCGACCCAGGGAAACCGTTTCGTCCGTCGTGCTCCGCCTCCGGTTCCGGGTGGCGGTTGCCAGGCCAACGGTGACTTCACCAACGTCACCGAGGCCGCGACGTTCATCGCTCTGATCCAGACCGCCACCGGCGGTCGCCAGGCCGACAACTTCCGCACGACCTCCGCGGCGGCCCCGACGGTGAGCCAGCTTTCGTGGTCGGCGGCCGGTCGCATCGGCACGACGACGTTCACGGACTCTCCGGCGTTCACGAACTTCATCATCACGATCTTCAACGACAACGGCGGGTTCCCGGGCACGCCCGTGGTGCTCGGCCAGGTGGTCTCGGGCGCGAACCTGACGAGCGTCGCCAACGGCACGCTCGCCGGCTTCACGCTGCGTGATTACACCGCGACCCTCCCGACGCCCATCGCGCTGAATCCCAACACCTGCTACTGGATCGAGATCCGTCCCTCGACGTTCACGACCAACCAGCAGTACCTGCACCGCACCTCGAATCAGGGCGACGGCGTCATCTGGACGCGCTCCAACACCGGAACGTACCTGATTGACGGCGTGGACTCCTCGGATCTGAACTTCTGCTTCAACATCCCGATCACGTCGGTCGCCGACGGCGTCACCTGCCCGGTGGCCAGCACGTCGTCGTGCTATGTGTCTCCCGGATTCACGACCTGCCAGGTGTGGGACGGCACGGTGGTCGGGCAGTCGGCGCACACCGCCGGCGGCCAGGACTTCCGCCTCGCCGACAACTTCACGATCACTTCGCCGCAGACGCTGACCGGCTTCTGCATCCAGGGCTTCTACGGCGGCACGGCGACGCTCCCGACGACCGAGACCTTCCGCGTCCGCGTCTTCCCCGACGGCACCCCGAGCGGCGTGCCCAACGAGGGCGCTCCGCTGCTGGACCTGACGCTGACCGCCGGGACCCCCGGTCCCAACGGTGAGACGCTCACCCGCGGCACGGCGTTCATCCCGGGCTTCACGCGCGGGTTCAACTACAGCTTCAGCCTCGGCACCGCGCCCCTGGCGCTGGCCCCCGGCTGCTACTGGCTGGAAGTTCAGAACCAGAGCAGCGCGACCGTGGCCTGGTTCTGGATGAACAAGGCCAACGCCCGTGCGACGACCATCGCCGACGGCTTCCGTCATCAGCGGAACAACATCGCTGCGCCGGCCTATACCCCCGGCACGCAGGTGTTCAACGGCGATCAGTCGTTCTGCCTGCAGGGTGTGAGCCTGGTGCGTTCGACCACCTGCCTCTCTGTTCCGGCTCTGCCCAACACGAGCTGCGCCACCGCCGTGACCCTCACGCTGGGCGCTGCTCCGACCTTCGGGCACAACCTGGTTCCGATTCCCCCGGCGAACCTCCCGTTCGCGTGCGGGAGCGAGGTCCCCACCGAGAATGGTCTGTGGTACCGCGTGGTCGGCAACGGTCAGGACATCACGATCTCGACCTGCAACACCGGCTCGAATCCCTTCGCCGCGGCGACGGACTTCGACACCGTGATCAGCGTCTACTGCACGCGTGGCACGGCTCCGAATGAGTGCACCAGCGCGTTCGTGTGCATCGGCACCAACGATGAGGCCGCGACCTGCGCCGCGACCACGACCGGCGCGTCTTCGATCACCTTCCCCTCGGCCGCGGGCCAGGTGTACTACGTCTATGTCTACGGCTTCGAGAGTGGCGGCGGCGTCATCGACACCGGCTTCTTCTACGTGAATGCTTCCGCCAGCGGCACCCCGTCGAACCCGCCGGCACTGGCCTGCTCGGCGCTGGCCAACTGCACCATCGACATCCCGGCCGGCGCGATCGTCGAGCCGGATGCGTGCGGTGCGACGAGCACGAACTCTGACTGCGGCACCGCCGTGGCTCTGCCGCTGGGCAGCACGGGCACGGGTCGCATCTCCAACGCCGGCACCACCCGCGACTTTGACTTCTGGCGTCTGCCGGACGTGAACGATACCTCGGGCGCTGGCGGCCGTTGGTTCCGGGTCGACTTCCGATCCGAGTTCCCCGGCTTCATCCAGGTCGGTCGCGGCACCTGCACCGCGGGCGCTGTCCCGCTGGTGACCCTGGGCGTCACGGCCTGCTCGAGCATCAACGACTTCCTGATCTTCGTGCCCAACGGCGAGTTCTACCTGAACTTCTCGGTGAGCTCCTTCGACAACTTCCCCTGCCTCGGGCTCCCGGGCGACGTCGGCAACCGCTACTGGGTCCGCGTCACCTCCGTCGATGAGGTCGGGGCCTGCTGCATCGTCGGCACCGCGTGCACCGTCACGGCCCGCAGCGGCGCCGTCGTCGGTGGCTCCGAGCCGGCGGACTGCGTCACTCTGGGCGGCGTCTTCCTGGGCAACGGCACCGTCTGCGACCCCGGCACCAACGCCCCGTGCGATTCTGGCGGCGGCCCCCCCGCGGGTGCGATCGTCGGCTCCTGCTGCGTCGCGTTCGGCGAGTGCTCGATCACGACCGACACCACCTGCACGGGCGGCACCTTCCTCGCCGCGGGCGTCTGCACGCCCAACACCTGCGCCAATCCGATCGCCACGTGCTGCTTCGGGTCCGGCGTCTGCCTGCTGACGGCTGACGCCGCGGCCTGCACCACCGCCGGCGGTTCGCCGCAGGCCGTGCTCCGCTCGTGCACCCCCAACGCCTGCCCGCCGGTGCCGACGGGCGGCTGCTGCAGCCCGACGTTCACCTGCTCGACGACCACGCAGGCCGCGTGCGTCGGGACCTGGCTTGGCGCGAATGTCGCCTGCACCCCGGCCAACTGCGCTCCGCCCCCGGCGGGCGTCTGCTGCCGCGGGGCTACCTGCAACGCCACGATCGCTTCCGCGGCGTGCGTCACCTCCGGCACGCAGTGGGGCGCTTCGTTCGCCTCCTCCGCGACGGCCTGCAACGCCGGCGGCGTGAGCACCACGCCGTGCTGCTACGCCGACTACGACAAGCTGGGCGACGGCGTCCAGGTGACCGACATCTTCGCGTTCCTCAATGACTGGTTCGCCAGCTCGACGTTCGCGGACTTTGGCGGCGACGGCACGGGCGCGCCGGACGTGAACGACATCTTCGACTTCCTCAACGCGTGGTTCGCCGGCGGCTGCTAAGCCGACGACCGATCAGCACGTCTACACACACAGGCCCCGTCCATTCGGACGGGGCCTGTTCTTTTCCGTGACCGGCGGCTTGTGAAACGGCGGTGGGGCTTTGGAGCCGATGATCAGATTGTTCGGCAGGAAACGACGCGCACCGGCAGGTCCCGCAGCCGTACCCCCGCCTCTGCGGGGGCCAGCGCGAACATGGTCGAGCCCGAGCCGGTGACGTGCACCGGAGTCTCCGGTCCGAGCGCGGCGCGGATGGAACCAAGCGTGGATTCGAGCGCGGGCTGCACGACC
The DNA here is from genome assembly GCA_002405485.1 of Phycisphaerales bacterium UBA4658. Classification (GTDB taxonomy): domain Bacteria; phylum Planctomycetota; class Phycisphaerae; order Phycisphaerales; family UBA1924; genus UBA4658. The sequence goes on along the minus strand of DHLW01000053.1, from coordinate 32,113 downwards.
CCGGCGGGGGCGGCAAGGTCGTTGAAGAGGCGGATCGAATCGACCCGGCCAGTGCCTGCGGCCTCGGCGATGAGCGAGCGCACGCGGTCCTCATCGACGTGGCGCGTCGGCCGCGCGTCAAAGGCCTTGTAGACCGGGCCCGTGGGACAGCCGAACTCGGGGATGATGAGCAGCACGACGGTGCCAGTGGCCGGAGCGCGGGGCGAGAGTCGCTGCAGACGCTCGCCGAAACCGCTGACAAAGGCCGGGCGCGGCGCGAGGGCGAGCGTGTCCTCGGGTTGCTGGGACGGCCGGGGGTCGACATCGTCGATGAAGAACGCGACGTCGCTTCCGAGGCGCTCGGCGAGGCGGCGGAGGTCGGCGGGGGACATGCCAATATCGAAGATCCTGCAGAGCCCAAGCAAGACGCCGGCGGCGTCGGCCGACCCGCCCCCGAGCCCACCCCCGACGGGAATGCGCTTGCGGATGAGCATGTCCACGGGCAGATCGCGACTGGCGGCGTGCTCGAGCAGGCGATGGGCACGCACGCCGAGGTCCTTGTCGATCGGCCAGTCCACGGGCGTCTGGCGCGGGGCGTCGGGGGCCCAGAGCACCTGATGCGTGCTCGGCCCGGAGGGTCGCCGTCGGAGGACGATCTCGTCGCACAGATCGACGCCGACGAACCACGATGCGATGCGATGGAATCCGGGCTTGTCGCTGGTCTGCGGCTCAGGAGGACCGACAGCGAGGCTGAGGTTGATCTTGGCGCAGCAGGAAACGGTGAGCGAGATGGTCACCGGGCATGGTACGGGCGAGGGCATGGGTTCCGGGCGCTCGGCTGCGGCTGGGCCGGCGGGGTGCAACAATCGAGCATGACCGTTCAGGACCTGATCGTCGCGATCGAACGCTTTGCTCCGCTTCATCTGGCCGAAAGCTGGGACAACGTGGGGCTGCTGCTGGGCTCACACCAGGGGTCGTTGCAGGGTCGGGTGCTGCTGACGATCGACCTGACCGAGCGAGTCGCGGATGAGGCGATAGCGATGGGCGCGGGGGCGATCGTGGCGTATCACCCGCCGATCTTCCAGCCGATCAAGCGGATCACGGACGGGCCGGGTTCGAGCGTGGCGCAGCGGGTGGCGCTGAAGCTCATCGAGCGAGGCATCGCGGTCTATTCGCCGCACACCGCGCTGGACGCCACCCCCGGCGGGATGACCGACTGGCTGGCCGACGGACTGCTGGACCCTGCCGGGGCCAGGGGCGTCAAGCCGGGCGAGGTGCTGCGCGGCGGTGGCGATCGGCGGGCGCTGCGGCCGGCGGCCTCGCCGCGAGCGACGGAGCAGTTGAAAGTCGTGACGTTCGTCCCGCACGACGCGGTGGAGCGGGTTCGCGGCGCGCTGGCCAGCGCGGGGGCCGGCATCATCGGGAACTACGAGGTCTGCTCCTTCGCGATTCCGGGTCATGGCACGTTCCGGGGCAACGCCGCGTCGAATCCGGCGGTGGGCAAGGCCGGGGAGTTGCAGACCGTCCAGGAGGTTCGGCTGGAGATGGTCTGCTCTCGTCGAGCGCTGGCGCTGGCGCTGGCCACGCTGGGTGAGCTGCATCCGTACGAGGAACCGGCGATCGACGTGTATCCGCTGGAGCCCAAGCCGGAGCGCGGCACGGGCTCGGGCCGGCGAGTCACCCTCGATCACGAGGTTCCGCTGCGCGAGGTCGCCCAGCGGCTCAAGGCCCACATCGGCGTGGGCGGTGTGGACGTGGCCGCGGCGGGTGGGGACGCGGGGGTCAAGGTGCAGCGCATCGCCGTGGTCCCCGGCGCGGGCGCGGAACTGGTCGACGCCGCGGTGAACGACTCTTGCCAGGTGCTCGTCACGGGCGAGATGAAGCACCACGAGGTGAACGCGGCGCTGTCGCGCGGGCTGAGCATCATTCTCGGAGGGCACACGCCGACGGAGCGCGGGTATCTGCCTCGGCTGGCGGGCGTGCTCGGGGGCTTGATGCCCGGAGTCCGGTTTGCGGTGAGTGCCGCGGACGTGGACCCGCTGATGCGGGTGTAGCCGCGGATGAGTCTCTGGCGACGCGTGAGCGCGTGCTCTGCGTGCACGCGTGCGGCTAGAAGTCGGCGAAGTGATCCCACTCGCGGGTGTCGCCCTTGGCGACGACCCTGAGGACTGCGAACTTCGCGGAGCGCGGGTCGGGTGCGGACGGCTCCAGTTCGCAGAGGCCAGCGGAGAGGTAGAAGGCGACGGCCTTGCGTACCGACGCCATCCACATGTCATCGACCACGATGATCCTCTCCGGTCCAACGAGGCGCCGAAGGTAGAAGATGTCCAGGGCGACATGTTCGAATCGGTGATCGCCGTCGACGAACGCCAGGTCGAATCGTTCGCCCGCCTGAATGAGCTCGGGCAGCGTGTACTCCGATGGCTGCTGGATGAGGCGATGCAGGTGGCCGACGCCCGCGGATCTCAGATGCAGCACGCCGCTGTTCTTCCACGCGGCGTCTTCGAAGGGATCGATCGACGTGACGAGCGGCCCGTGCGTGTCGGCGTCGTGGAGGTTCTCGAGGCAGGACTCGAGCAGGAACGATGCCGACAAGCCCAGAGCGAACCCCGTTTCGATGCAACGACGCGCTCCGTGCGTCTTGGCCACGCGAGCGAGCGCGAGCCCGCGTTCTTCGGTCACGCCCACTGGCCAGGCTCGGACGGTCGTTCCGTTGCTTCCGGGCGCAACGCCCGTTCGATAGATCGCCGAACGTGCCTCAGCCAGCCGGGCACGGAGGGTGGCGGCGTCTGACAAGGAGTCGGCGGCGGCTTCGGTGGTGCGACCCGTCACGATTCGGATATCGGACCGCTGGACGGACGCGCTTGATCGATTCAAGGAACGGTGTTCGTGAACGCACCGCCGCTGAGATCCACCTCGCCCTCAAACCGGAAGCTCACGCTCGGCTTGCGCACACCCGCGTCAAACAGCGTCTCGGCAAGCTGGCCCGGCGTGATGTAGTACAGCACGCCCGAGAGCACGTACCTCGAAGGACCGACCGGCGCGTCCTGGCCCTGGCCTTGGATGCTGGCCGGAAGCTGGAACTGCTGGGTGCCGCGGCGCCGCAGCGTGGCCTCTGCGGAGCGTGTGCCCGAGAAGACCTGCCGGCCGTCGATGTCCAGCCGATACTCGACCTCGCGGAGCGGGAGGGGTTCGTCGTTGGTGTTCTGGGCGTCGATGGTGAACGCCACTGCGGTGCCATCGGGAGTGCGCTCGGTCGCCCGGGCCGAAGCCACGCTGAGCACCGGCTCGCGATAGGTGGTGCACCCTGCAAGGGCGATCGAGAGGAAGCATGACGCCGCGAGCAGCGCAGGGGCGTGGAGAGATCGGTGCATCATCCGATCAAGCGTACCAGACGCCGGGGTTCAGGCAAGCGGGCCCGTTGGCGGGTGCCGAGGCCGGGGCTCACTCGCCCATGCGGACCCAGTTGGCCGCTTCGCCGCTGGCGATGATGTGCATCTGCGGGGTGAGGGTGCTGGCCTCGGCGGAATAGGCGATCCAGTGCACGGTCAGGGCGGTCAGCACGGCCAGGCAGGTCCAGCAGGCGATCTCGCCGCTCCGGCGATACCGTGCGATCGTGAAGATGAGGCAGGCCAGCCCGATGCACCCGAACTTCCAGACGCCCAGCAGCCAGGGCGAGCCGTAGCTCATGACCCAGCGGGCGATCGGATTGGCCTCGCCCATGCCCACGCCGCTGAGGTGGGTCAGCGTCATGTACAAGTCGGCGGCGCTCATGAGGACGATCGCCGCCATGAGGGTGTACACCCGCAGCGCCCTGCGCCGTTCCTGCGACGTCGGCTCGTGGCTCAGGCCCAGCGAAAGGCCCGGAACGGGCGAAGACGCGGCAGCAGCGGTGGGACGCGCGGTGGTGGGCATGCCGACGGCCTCCTTGCGACAGGACCGCAACGGCCCAGCGCCAAGGATGTGGGCATCGGTCATGAAGGGGTCCAACTGATGTTGGGGGAGGGGTCGAACCCTGAGGCGGGGTCCCCATAAACTTGGACTGGGTCGGCTGTGACGCCGGTAGGGGGTTTGCCGCCGCAAGGAGCCAGCATGGATCGTCGGCGATGGCGGAACAACGGTCGGACAATCGGCGTGACGCCGGTCTTGGCGATGTGGCTGAGCGGGTGTGTCGGGGGCCTTGCGGGGCTGCTCGGCGGGCTCGCTCCGGCTCATGCGCAGTTCGTGAACCCGGTGAATCAGGCCAACCCGGTGTACGTGGACGACTCGCCGTTTGCGACCGACTCGCTGGTGCGGGTGCGGGAGCACATCTCGGCGGGAAACTTCGACGAGGCCGTTCGGGTGCTGCAGGTGCTGCTGGACAACCACGCCGACAGCGTGCACCAGTCGCCGGCGGACCCGAATCTCTACATCAGCGTTCGGCAGACGGTGCACGAGGTGCTGCTGGGCAATCCGAAGGTGCTGGAGCTGTATCGAGAGACGCTCGGGCCGCGGGGCGAGCGGGCCGTTGCCGAGAACGCGTGGGAGGAGCTGGAGTCCGCGCTGCTGTTGACGCGCAGCGGGCTTGCCGGCGCTCTGAACCGGGCCGAGCGGGCCATCGGCGACGCCCGATTCGAGGCGGCGAACCTCATACTGGAGCAGATCGAGCGGCATCCGGATCGCTCCAAGTCGGGCGAGGCGGCGGCGCTTGCCCGGATGCTGGCGAGGTATCTGGACAGGCCCGAGGCGCGGCAGCGGGCCCAGGCATGGTCGAGGGAGGCGGGGGAAGCGCTCGCTGAGGCGATCGATCCGCTCGCGTGGCCGGCGGGAGCGACGAGCGTGCCGACTTCGCCGCTGACCTCCGGGCTGGCGGCGCAACCGGCGGAGATGGTGTCCAAGCCGCTGTGGACGGCGACGGTGACGGCGAACCCGATGCAGGCCGAGGCGCCGACGTTCAATCCGCGCGGTCAGGTCTCGCCGCAGGGTGCGCAGGTTCCGGCCATGGCGCGGGAGTTGCTCATCCTGCCGAGCGTTTCGGGTGACAGCGTGTATGTGACCGACGGGACGATGATCAGTTGCTGGGACCGGTTCACGCTGACGCCCCGGTGGACGGTCTCGCCCGGCGTGGCCGACGCGCCGCAGCGCGACCTCGGCATGCGTGGGGATCGCCGTCGGATGATGGGGATGGGCGTGAACTGGGGGGCCCGCGGAGAGGATCTGTGCACGGTGGCGGTTTCCGGGCGCACGCTGGTGGCGGCGACGGGGCGGGCCAACTCGGGCTCGCGGACCGATGGGGATGATCGCGTGCACGGGCTGGACACCGCGACCGGGCGGGTGCGGTGGTCGGTTCGGCTGGACGCGCTGGATGAGTCGCTGGAGGAGGCGACTGTCCGGGGCCCGATCCAGATCGCCGAGGGCGTCGCCGTGGTTCCGGCGAGGAAGTACCTTCCGGATCGCCGACTGGTGAGCTTGTCGCTCATCGGGCTGGATCTCGCGACCGGGGAGCTGCGCTGGGTCCGGCCCGTGGGGAGCGCGGGTTCCATGCCGTGGGTGCTGCAGTCCATGGGCGCCGATGGCTCGGCGATCGAGAGCGGGGTGGTGTATCGCGGGGATCGACTCGGGGTCATCGGGGCCATCGAGGTGGACTCGGGCAGGGTTCGATGGGTTCGGCTGGTGCCCGTGGACACCGGCTCCTCGGGCGAGCAGCCGAGCGCGTGGCAGTTGCAGAGGCCGATCATCGACGGGAACGACGTGGTGCTCATCGCGCCGGACATGCGCCGGGTGCTTCGGCTGGATCGCTGGACCGGGGCCGTCAAGGGCGAGCGCGACATGGCCGATCTGGCCGCGGTCCAGCCCAAGTACCTGCTCCGCTCCGGCGACGCCATGGTGCTTGTGGGAGATGACCGGGTGGGTGTGCTCCCGATCGCGGAGTTTGAGCGTGCGCCGATGCGCGTGTCTCGTCCGGTGCCCCAGCCCGGCATCCGAGGGCGGGTGGTGATCGCCGGGGATGAGGTCGTCATGCCCACGGCGACGGGCGCGACCATCGCCCAGCTTGGCGACCCGGCGACCACGCGGACGCTCGTGCTGGATGAGTCGGGCAACATGCTCCCGCTGGACAGCCAGCTCGTGGTCGCCGACGACGCTCGACTGCACTCATACCTGGTGTGGGAGGTTGCCGAGCGGCTGCTGACGACCCGCATCGCCGCGGACCCGAAGGACCCGTCGCCCGCGGTGACGTTCGCGGAGCTGGCGTATCGGGCGGGGCATCCGGACCGGATCGCGGGCGCGGTTCGTCAGGCCATGGCCGCGCTGAAGGTCGCGCCGCAGAACGACACGACCTGGCGGGCCCGGGAGCGGCTGATCCTGGCCCTGCAGGGCATGCTCTCGACCGCGCTGGAGCCCGGTGCGGCGCTTGCCAAGGCCGGCTCGCAGCGCGCCATCACGGATCGAGGCCAGCTCACCGAGCTTGTGGATCTGCTGGGCGAGCTGTCCTTTCAGCCGGAGGATCGGCTGGCGCACGCGCTGGCGGCGGGCCGTCTGCACGAGCTGAACGAGCGGCACGCCGACGCGGTGGGCAGATACCAGGGCGTGCTCAACGACGCGACGCTGGCGGGCGCAACCTGGCGAGGGCCCCAGGTGTCGATTCGGGGCGAGATCGAGGCGACACGGCGCATCGAGGGCCTGCTCAAGGCCCACGGAGCCGCGGTGTACACCCAGCAGGAGACCCAGGCGGCAAGCGAGCTCTCGGCCCTGGGTGAAGGGGCGGAGGTCGGGCAACTGGAACTGCTTGCGGGAAAGTACCCCTTGGCCCAGATCACGCCGGGCCTGTGGTCGCGGATCGCCGGGATGCACGCCGCCGCTCAGCGGGAGCAGAGCGCGTCGGCGGCGCTTGAGTCCGGTCTGCGCAGCTCCATGCGGCAGCCGGAACCTCCGCCGGCGGTCGTGGGTGATCTGGCGGGACGGCTGATCCTTGACCTTCGGGCTCGGCGGCAGCTCTCGGCGGCGGCCGGCATCCTCCGGGGCGTTCGCCAGCGGTTTCCGGATCTGGCCCTGACCGCAGGCGGGCAGATGCTCGACGCCGACAAACTCGGGGCCGAACTGGCGGAGAAGCTGGCGGCATCGATCCGTTGGCCGCGGATCGGTCCTCTGCGCACAGAGGGTGCGCAGGCGATCCCGGGATGGATGCTCATGGAGCCGCTGCTCACGGCGCGCAGTCCGCACGTGGTGAACGTGCTGGCGCTTGAGAACGACGAGTCGGTGAGCATCTGGGGAGCCCCCGCCGATGCCCCGGGCACGGATCAGCCGCTGGTGCGTCAGTGGTCACGGGCGATCGGGGAGGGGGGCGAGGCCAAGCTGGTGCAGCTCTCCAGCGAGGCGGCGTACTTCGCGCTGCTGGGCGGCGGAGACGGCTCGATCGTGAAGGTCTCCGCCGCGGGTGATAGGGCGTTCGTCGAACGCTGGACAACGCCCAAGTTCAGCGAGCTCTTCGAGCGAGGGGAGCAGCGGGGGATGCGCCGGGTTCGGGGGATCATGGCCGACCGGCTGTCCACGCCGATGGAGGGCGAGGTCAGCCCGACCAATCTGATCGTGACGATGGACGATCGGACGCTGGTGGTGGTGCAGCGTTCGGGACGGGCCGCCGCGATCGACACCGACACCGGAGAAGTGCTGTGGAAGTCGCGGACCGGAGTTGGTCGGGTGTATGACGCCGACTTGTCCTCGGGAACGCTGGCGATTGCCGGCGATGCCGAGGTGCTCGGGGCCAACGGCGCGGTTGTCGATCTGCGTCCGGTGATCCAGGTGATCGACGCGCGCACGGGTCGTCCGCTGCAGCGCATCGGCGACTTGGGCGGTCAGGTCCGCTGGGTGGGCTTCGCCGAGACCGGCGCCATGATCGCCTGCCTGGAGGCCGCCGTCGTCTGCCTGGATCTGGCCAGCGGTCAGACCAACTGGACGATCACGAGCCCGGAGATCATGCCGGCGACGGCGATGTGGCTCTTTGGGGACCACGCGGTGCTGCTGGATCCCAATCGCGACATGTGGCTGGCGTCGATCGCGACGGGCCGCTTGCGCCAGGTGCCGCTGGAGGTGCCGCGGACGCACGTCGAGGCGACGGCGGCGATGGACGCGTTTCCGCTGTCCGGGGCGCTTGGGTCTGGCTTTGCGATCGCCACGCAGCAGGGGCTTGCGGTCTTCAGCCCTGAGGGGCAACTGGTCGGGGTGGATGGGATGGACGGGGCGACGAGCATGATCAAGCCCCGACCGGCCGACGGCCGCGCCGTCACCATCGAGACCGTGGCCGAGGGCCGCTCCGGAGACGGCCTGATGATGTTCTCGCTGCACGCTCTGGACGTGCAGCCGGGCTCGGGGGCGACGCTCGTGGACTCGCGCCCGGTGCTGCTCGGGGCAAGGCCCACGGCGACGGCGCTCCTGGACGGGCGGGTGGCGGTGACGGCAGGATCGGTGACCGTGGTGCTGCGGGCGCCCGTGGGCAAGTAGCCCGTGATCAAGCGGGCCGCATTACGGCGAGGTGCTCGGATCGAGCCCGTTCTCGATCGCCGCAATCTTGCGCACGCGACGCTCGTGCCGTCCGCCCTGGAAGGGCGTGGCGAGCCAGATGTCGACGATCTTCTCGATGAGCCGCTGCCCGAGAAGGTCGGCGGACATGCACAGCACGTTGGCGTCGTTGTGGCTTCGGCTCATCTCGGCGGTCAGCTCGTCGTGCACCAGGGCCGCCCGAACGCCCTTGACCTTGTTGGCGGCGATGCACATGCCGATGCCCGAGCCGCAAATGAGGATGCCCCGCTGCGCGGAGTTCCCGGCGACGCACCGGCCGACCGCATACGCCGGGTCGGGATAGTCGCAGGTCTCGCCGTTGAGCTGCCCGAGGATCTCGACCTCGTGCCCCTGGGAGCGGAGGCGGTCGGCCAGAAGTCTGGTGGCGGCGACTCCGCGGTGATCGGCGCTCAATGCCAGCTTCATGTCGACAGCTCCTTCAGTCGCGCCTCGATCATGCGTTCCAGTGCACCCGCCGTGGCATCGTATGCGGCCTGGGGAAGGCCGATCGGATCCGGCACGTCCTGTCCTTCGGGGTCCAGCAGTTGCGCCTTGCTCCCCGCCGACGGGTCCATCTGGAGCACCCCGGCCAGGTGCGAGCGGGTCATGGTGAAGATCACGTCGGCGTCCTGGATCATCCTCAGCGTCAGCGGGCGAGACATGGTCGACGCCCGGGCATAGCCCAGTGACCGGACGGCACGCACGCCCTCGGGGGTCGCCGCTGCGCCGGCGACCGCGCCCACGCCCGCGCTTGAGACACGCACGCCCGACATCCCCCGTCGCTCGGCAAGCCCGGTCGCGATGGCCTCGGCCATCGGGCTTCGGCAGGTGTTGCCCGTGCACACCATCAGCACATTCAGCCCCGCATGCTTGAGCACGTACCGCTCCTCATACGCCCCCTCACGCTCGATGCGCACCTGGCCCGTGGCTTCGATCACCACCACACTGGGACCCTCGGCAGAGAATCGCGCCCGGATGGACCGGAGCACCGACGCGACCCGCAACCCCTGCCGCCCGGCCCACGCCGCAACCTCCGCGCTCGAGACCGGCGTGCCCAGCGCTTCGCAGGCCAGCAAGGTCCGCTCGCTCCGAGCCGCGATGTCCGCGGCGGGTGAGTCGCCGCAGATCCGCACGCACACATACGCCCGGCCATCACGCTCCACGAGCCCGGGCCGCGGATCTGCCGATGCCGACGGGCCCAGTCCGATGCGCAGCACCGCCGGTCCGGGCAGGAGCGTCCGCACCACGCGCGCGGCGGCTCTTGGCACGCTGACGGTCTGTTCGATCTGCCCTGGGGTTCGGGCCATCCACGCGACCAGCCCCAGCTCGCTCGCCCGGGCGACAGACTCGGATCCCGCGGGCAGGATCAAGAGCGGCCCGGTGTCGCCATCGGCGATCACGCAGGCCGCCGGATGTTCAAGGGCGCGGTTCGCCGCATCGAGTGCCTCGGCCCTGGCTGGGGCTGAGAGCGAGCCGAGCATGATCTCCGACGCATCGACGCGCGCCGTCGCCGGGGACGAACTGTCGGGGTCATCGTCGGGCACAATGCTGAGTATGCGGCCTCAGAGCGCAGAGTTCAAACCCGGTGCGGCATGCCCACACCCCAGGACCCCGAAGAAAGCCAGATGGTCGCTCCAACTGCGTACTCACCCCTAGGATCACCCGGTTCTTACCCGGGCGAACTCGCGTTCGGAGTCTGTGGGGATGATGCGACGGTTCTCCTCGGGGTATTCACAGGGTTCGGGTTCGTGTTCCGGATCAGGCCCATTCCGGTGGGCGAACAGATGTTGAGGGTGACGCCCCACACGGGCAACGACAATGTCGGGGTGGGCGGGCGGCGATGGTCGGCCAGTGGTTTTCAGTGCTCTGCGAGCGGAGATCGGCGATGACGATGCGGACAAACACAGGCGTGCGGGGCGGCTTCTCTCTGGTCGAGATGCTCGTCGTGCTGGCGGTCATCGCCCTGCTGATCGGCATCATCATCCCGGCCATCGCCGGCGGGCGAACCGCGGCCCGCAACGCCGACACCCGCACGAACATGGTGCAGCTCGGGAGCGCCTGTGCACAGTTTGAGATCGATCAGCGACGCCGCCCGGGGTTCTTCTCGTTCAACCAGATGGGCGCGGGCGCCAATGCCGCGACCTTCGGGTTCACGAACATGGACAACATGATGCTCGACCTGCTCGGCGGGACGACCAAGAAGGCCCGCGACCTCAACCAGGGCATCATCACCGTCGGCCCGGGCAACGCCGACAACTCGGTCAACGTCGACACCGCCGCGCTCGGCGCGCCCTCGGCGTCCAGCGGATCTGCCGCCAAGTCCTACTTCACGCTCGACAAGCGCTTCGTCGCGCAGACCGGCGCTGGCAAGCGCAAGGTCACCACCAGCAACGATAACGCTCTCCTGCCCGTGCTCACCGACGCCTTCGGACAGCCGATCCTCGCGTGGGTCCAGAGCGACTCGTCGGCGACGACCGACTTCGTTGCCGAGAACACCGACAACGCCAACGTCATCCCCGCCTTCACCTGGGCCTCCAACGCAGGGTTCCTTTCCAATGACGTGACCTCCTTGGGCAAGCGCGGCGAGACCATGCAGTTCGTCGTCAGCACCCAGGGGAGCATCCTCAACCAGACGGTCCCCATCGCCAATCGCGTGTTCTCGCTCCAGGCGCTCCTGGGCAATCCCGCCGCCCCGGATCCCGCCGCCCCGGCCGGCAACCCCCGCCCGCTTCGCCCACGCGGCCCGATCGTCCTCCATTCCGCCGGCAACAACGGGATCTACATGGGCGCCACCGAACGTGCCGGCAAGCCGGGCGTCGTCCGGTACACGCCCAATCAGGACATCGTCACCTCCGGCGGCTTTGACGACGTGATCACCACCGCCGGGCAGTGATCCAGTCAATCGCCGTCACGCCGCTGGTCCGCATCCTTCTTCGAGTGCGATCGCCGCGGGTTGACGCGGGTCATGCAATCGGTCATTCTCTGCCCCCATGGCTCGCCTGCCATGGTCCATCGCTCGCGCCCACGCGGAACGCGGGTTTGGCTCCGCCGTCGCTCGTCCGCGGCGGGGACGACGCTCGTGGTATGTGGTGGGCCTTGTCGTGCTGGGCTACTGGCTCGCGGAGCAGACCAGGATCGATCTGGATCTTCGCCTGCTGATCGCCGTTGCCGCCGGGGCCTGTGCGATCGCCGCGCTCGCCCGCGGATGGATCGCCCGCGTCATGCTTGGTTCAGCGGTGGTGCTGCTCGCCGGCGCGTGGTACACCGTGCGCATCGTCGAGCAACCCGTCGGCGGGCTCGCGTCGATCATCCAGGATGAGCGCGTCGACACTGACTCGGGAGAGACGATCATCACCAGGGTTCGCGGGGTCATCCGCGATGTGCCGCGCCGCATCGAGTTCGGGGAGGGAACGCTCGCCGCGTTCGGCAACGCCCCGCTGCAGACCGGCTTTGCGCTCGGCGTCACCGACGTTGGGCCGGTTCGCGGCTCAGGGGGTGTCCGCGTTCGCGTTGAGTGCTCCCCGGCGTCGCTTCCAGAGTTCGTACGCCCGGGGGCGTTCATCACCATCAGCGGCCGGCTTCGACCCATCGGCGGGGGCATGAACCCCGGTGAACCGGACTGGGCCGCACTTGCCAGGCAGGATGGCGTCATCGCCGTGATGGAGGTTCCCGACCCGACGCTCGCGACCGCCTCGGCGCCGGTGAGCATGGGCGAGCGGCTGGTCGGCTGGTGGTACGCGGCGATCGGGGCCGCGCGAGCCCGCTGTCTTGCCGTGCTCGAAGGTGACGCCGATCGGCCCTCGCCCTCGAGGGCCTTGCTCAGCGCCATGCTGCTGGGCGAGCGCGATCGAGCGCTCGACGAGGTGAACGCGGCGTTCACCCGGCTCGGTCTGCTGCACCTCATCGCCATCTCCGGCTTCAACCTCGCCGTGATGGCCGGGGTGGTCATGGTGCTGCTCCGTCTCACGGGTGATCGTGGCTGGATCGAGCCGGTGATCATCGCGATGCTCGTGCTCGGGTACATGCTCCTGCTCCCGGCCCAGGCCCCGATCCTCCGCGCCGGCGCGATCGTGCTCGTGCTCCTGATGGCTGACGCCTGCGGGCGTCGATACGACCGGGCGACGATCCTGGGGTGGGTCGCCTGCGGGGTGCTCATCGCGCGTCCGCTCGATGCCTGGTCCATGGGCTTTCAGCTCAGCTTCGGCATCGTCGCCGCGCTGCTCGTTCTGGGCGACACGATGCACGAGCGGCTCTGGGGCGTGCCGATCCGCGGGCTGGGCGTGCGCGTTCCGCGTCGCGGTCCGCCGGTTGTGGCGTGGATACCGCCCGCGATGCAATGGTGCTGGCGCGCGCTGCAGGCCCAGATCAGCGCGACGATCCTGGCCTGGGGCGTCTCGCTCCCCATTCTGGCCGCGGGCACCGGTGAGATCAGCGTGCTGGCTCCGCTTGCGACCCTGGTGGTCCTGCCGTTGACGGTGCTGCTGCTGTGGGCGGGATATGTCGTCCTGCTGCTGGCGATCGCGGCGCCTTTCTTTGCCGAACCTGCCGCGTGGGCGCTGGATGCGTGCTCCGGCCTGCTTGTCGGAGTGGTCATGGGGCTGGATTCCGCAGCCACCGGGTTTGTCCGTTTGCCGCTGCTCAGCCCCCTCTGGGCCGCGTGCTGCGGCGTGGTGCTGGTCGTGGGCGCGAGCCGGCTCAGCGTTCGTGATCCCAGGCTGCTCGCATCGCTGGGCATCCTCGCCGCGTGGCTCGCCGCCCAGATGCTCCTGCTCCCTCGACCCCAGAAGGACGCGCTGCTGCGGATCGACGCGCTCTGCGTCGGGCAGGGCTCCTGCCACCTCCTGCGTTCCGGCACCGACGCCCTGCTCGTGGACTGCGGGTCCACCGATACCGCGATCGGGCTGCGCCGCGTGCCCCAGGCGCTTGCCCATCTCGGCGTGCGCTCCGTGCCGACGATGATCGTGACCGGACCCGGCGTGGATCGCCTCTCCGGAGTGGCCGACGCCGCCGCGCGCCTGCGCACCCGCGAGGTCATCGTGCCATCCGACCTGCTGCACATCGCCGAGATGCACCCACAGAGCCCGGCGGGACAGACGCTCGCCGTGCTCGCTCGGCGGCAGGTCCGCATCACGCCGGCGCGCGCCGGGGATCGGCTTGACATCGGCGGGCTGCGCGCGGTCGTGCTGCACGAACACTCCGGCGCGATCGCCGTGCGTGTCGAACGCGGATCGGCGGACGGCGGATCCGTCGCCGCCGTGTTCCCGGGGTCGCTCCGCCCGGAGGCGCTCGCCTCCGGCGTGCTCCGGGCCTCGGGCCGAGCCGACGTGGTCGTGCTTCCGATCACGCGGGACGAGGGCGCTGCCTCGGCGATCGCCGATCTCGATCCCGTCGTGGCGATCCTGTCCTCATCGCGGCGCTTCGCGGACGCCCAGGACTGGGTCCAGTGGCTTCCCCGCACGCTCGTGCGCTCCACCGCGGTGCACGGCGCGGTTTCCGTCGAACTGCTCAGGGATGGCCGGATCGTCGCGGGGACGATGCGATCGACGGCGGATCGCGGCGAGTCTATTCCACCGTCTCGATGATCACCGGCACCCGCCGACGCGGCAACCAATCCGCCGGCGACCCGGACCACCACAGCACGTCCCTGGGCTGCGCGGAGAGCTCCGCAAGAACCGGCTCGGCAAGAGCGCGGAATGCGATGTGCGCATCGCCGCCGCCGATCGTCAGCGATTCTCGCAGCGTCTCGATCGCACGCTCCGAAGGCGTCACGCTCACCACGTACATCGCCTTGACCACGAGCTTGGAGGCGGGGACCGACGGCACGTCCTGATCCCCCGAGGGCGGCGATCCACCATGATCGCCGGCGACCACCGTTGGATTCGGCGACGACGGATCACCATCCCGCATCGGGCCAGGCAGCCCCGGAACGTCCACAGCCGGCGTCCACAACGCGGCCAGAGCCGGGGCCGCCGATTGCTCCTGCACGACCGTCCAGGGCCCATCTCGACCGAGCCCCGCTCCGCGAGCCACGGCGTCCACGTGCCTGACCGCCGACACGCCCGCCGCGGTATCCAGCGTGCGCACAACGATCGCCAACCGGTGCTCTCGGGCCAGATCCATCGCCTGTGCCAAGGTGATCGGCGCTGGGCGATCCGCTGGCGCCGGGGAAGCGATGGTCTGGGTGTCGCCGCCAGCGGGCGTGCCGCCGGCGATGGCCGTCGGCTCCGGCGCGGGGGCGGGAGTGGGATCTGAGGGGACGACCTGCTCCTGCGTCGATCGATCGGCAATGCCGTAGGGCCAGTGGAACGTGCCGGTCTTCACCAGGTGTCGCGCGCCGGCGACAGCGAGCCCGGCGATGATCGCCAGCGATGCCGCCGTCGCCAGCCGACGCGCCCAGACGCTCTCGAGCAGGATGCGCAGGGCGCCGGGCCCGACATGCTCGACAGTGGACACCGGAATGCCGGCGTCGATCTGGGCCTCCGCCGACGCGAGCTCGCGCAGGGCCTGAGTCTGCAAACGCGACTCGATCCCGCTGAGCATGCCGGCCGGGGCGTGCTCATGCTGGAGCAGGGCCAACCCGTCCCGATCATCGCGCAACTGCTTGATCAGAGCTCCAAGTCGCGGCTGCCTGGAGATCGCGTCGATCACCACCGCCTCGCGGCTCTTGGGCAACCGCCCATCGACCAGATCGATCACGTCCTCGGGCGTGACGCCCGGGGGCACGAGTGCGACAATCTGGTTCAGCCGATCAGTCATGTCGCTCGTCGTCCATCAACGCCCGCAATGCGGCCCGGGCTCGAAAGAGCCGGCTCTTGACTGTCCCCACCGCGACCTCCAGCACCGCCGCGATCTGGTCATACTCCAGACCTTGCACGTCCCGAAGCACCAGGATCGCCCGGTGCTCGGGATCGAGTGCCGACAACGCCGCGGCGACCCGTCGCCGCCGCTGCTGAAGTTCGACGCCGAGCTCCGGCCGAAGTTCCCCATCCGACCCCGCTTGGCCCGAACGAATGCCCCCGCCACGCAAAGCCACACCCTGTTCAGGGGATAACCCTCGGCTGAGCGAGGGAGCGATGGTCTCCAGACTGGCGTGGCTGCGGAGCTTGGCGGCCCGCAGGTGGGAGAGGCAGACGTTCATCGTGACCCTGAACATCCACGTGCTGAGCTTGCTTCGCCCGTCGTAGGAGTCCAGGCCGCCGAGGACCTTGACGAAGGCGTCCTGGGTCAGGTCTGCGGCGGTCTCCCGGTGATGGACCATGCGGAGCGCGATGGTAAAGAGGCGGTCCTGGTAGCGGAGGAAGAGCTCGCTCCATGCCGCCTTGCCATGGGGGGATGTCAGCCCGGCCCGGCGGATCTCCGCCACCAGTTCCCGGTCGCGTGCATCGTCATCTCCCGCGCCAGTGGTGGGGAGCGGGGCGGACGGGGGAGGCGGGGGTGGTGGGGATGGGGGGGGGTGGGGTGGTGGGGGGCGTGCCGAATCGGGCATGGTCTGGCGTAAGACTACACTCGCCCCTGCCCCGGACATGAGCACCCAAGACGCCTCGGCGTCATCGGCGGTTTTCCGACCATGCCCACACCCGCTCCGAACTCGCCCTCCTCGGCCGCCGCTCCGCAGCAGGAGTCGTACAAGGAAACCATCATCTCCATCGTCATCGCGTTCACGATGGCGTTCGTCTTTCGCGGGTTTGTGATCGAGGCGTTCGTCATTCCGACGGGCTCGATGGCTCCGACGCTCATGGGCGCGCACATGCAGTTTCGCGGGCCAAGCACGGGCGTGGAGTGGCCCGTCGGGGCGGCTCAGGGCGCCCAAGGCGGGGACGGCACGGTCTACGCCAATCCGCAGCGCGGGATCAGCGTGCAGGACCCGATCAGCGGGCAGGTGCTGCCGCAGGAGGACCGTCGGCTGTTTGCCGGGGACCGGATCCTGGTGCTCAAGTATCTCTACGCCGTGCAGCAGCCCAGGCGATTCGACGTGATCGTCTTCAAGAACCCGACCGATCCGCAGCAGAACTACATCAAGCGATTGCTCGGCTTGCCGGGAGAGCAGATCGCGCTGGCCGACGGCGACGTCTTCGTGCGAACCGGCACCGCGGGAGCGACGCCGGCGGGCGATACGCCCGAGGACAGGGCCGCGATCTGGGGCGGGAGCGGCTGGACGATCGCCCGCAAGGACGTGGTCACCCAGCGTGCCGTCTGGCAGCGGGTGTACGACTCGGCGTATGCCCCACTGGGGGATGTCGGTGGCGTGGTTGCGCCCTGGCGTCCCAGTTCCCCGGGTAACTGGAAGCTCTCGCCTCGCGAGTATGTGTACTCCGGGGCCGCCGAGACGCAACTGGTGTTCGACCAGACCGGTCGCCGCACCGGCGTGGAGGCGAGCCCGGCATCCCGGCAGCTCAGTTGGCGGATCAACGACACGTATCCATACAACGAGGCGTCGGGTTGGCAGCAGGTCTTCAACGTCTCGGACGTGCGGGTGCGTGCGGGATTCACGCTGGTTGGCGAGCGGCGGAGCGTGGGGATGCACCTGTCGGCGCGCGGGCACGAGTTTCGGGCGGTGATCGACCAGACCCCCGGGAAGGCCGAGATCGCCTGGCGTGCGCCGATCGGGGCCGCGGGCGTCAAGGGTGACTGGGCGCCGCTGGTGTCGGCAAGCGTGCCACCGCTGGTTGCAGGCCGCGAGTACAACATCGAGTTCTGGCACGTCGATCAGTCGGTGCAGATCTGGCTCGACGGCACGCTCGTGCTCAAGGCCGAGTATGACTGGACACCGGCGCAGCGGCTGGAGTTTGTGTTCGGGCGGCCGCTGGCGACCGTCCTTCAGAACCAGTCCATGACCGGGGCGAACCAGCTTGCCAACCCGTCGTTGTACTCCGGGTGCGACGTCCGGCTGATCTTCGGTGCGTCGACAGGAACCTCCGATGCGGGCGGGTTCACACTGCATCGCGTCGGGCTGGATCGCGACCTGTTCTATCAGCCGGCCAGCAAGGACCGGGGCCGAGGCATGGCCGCGCTGGCCACCAACCCTTTCCAGCCGCTCACGCTTGGTCCGGACCAGTTCTTTGCCTGCGGGGACAACTCGCCGGCGAGTCTGGACGGTCGACTGTGGGAGACGGTCGATCCATGGGTCGACGAGCACTATCCGCCGGCCACGCCCGATGGCCCGCGCGTGGGCGTGGTGCCGCGGGACCTGCTGCTGGGCCGGGCGTTCTTCGTGTACTGGCCGAGTTTGACGTACAACGCGGGGTCGCGATCCAGCGGCACGGGCAGCGGGGCGGCTCCGGTGCCCGTGCCGGACTTCGGGCGGATGCGGATGATCTGGTGATCGACGAAGCAGCCGAGCGCACTGGCGCTCGACAAGCGGTCGGTTTGCTGTCGACTTCGCAACCCTTGGCCGATGATGCCGCTCAATCCTCCGGCACGTGATCGCTGGTCACGATCTGGCGGAAACGCTGGCGGAGCTTGGCGGTGAGTGGGCCTTCGCCGTCGGAGATCTTGAAGTTGGCGCTGCTTGTCCAGAGACTAAGGACAACCTGCAAACCAGGCGTTCAGAAACTCGAAGATGTCCTGCACGTCGGTGCCGTCCCGACCGTTGAAATCTGCGTACGGGTGTGCATCAAACCAGGCGTTCAGAAACTCGAAGACATCATCAGCGCCGAGCGTATTCGAGCAGTCAAAGTCGGCAAGGCATGTGTTTGGGCCGAGAATGTGGCTCGCGACATTCGCCGCGAGCGACGCCCCGGCGCGATTGAAAACTCCGCCCGCGATGATCACGCCCGAAGGCGTGACACTGATGGCTCGCACTTGGTTCTGTGTGTTCAGCGCCTTTACGCCGCCTCCGAGCGGCCACCAGTGCGTGCCATCCCATCGGGCGATGCTGGACGCAGGTGCGCTTCCAGCCACTTCGAACAACCCCCCTGCGACGAGCTGGCCGTTGGCGAGAACCTTGAGCGAGCCGACCCACTCAGAGTTGAAGTTTCCATTGACCATGCCGTTGGCCATCGAAGACCACGCAGAGCCGTTCCACCGGGCGATACGGCGCGCCGGCGTCGAACCTGCATTCAAGAATGCGCCGCCGGCGACGAGGTCGCCATTCGGCATGACGGCCAGCGCGTACACAGCTCCATCCACGCCACCGCCGATGGTTGTCCAAGTCGAACCGTCCCATCGACGGATCTTGCCGTTGAA
Organism: Phycisphaerales bacterium UBA4658; assembly: GCA_002405485.1. GTDB lineage: Bacteria > Planctomycetota > Phycisphaerae > Phycisphaerales > UBA1924 > UBA4658. The sequence continues at coordinate 13,414 of DHLW01000053.1, read as the reverse complement.
GTTCCCGCCGGCGACGACATCGCCGTTGGGCATGACCGCCAAGGCGAAGATATAGCCCTCTCCACCGTTGAATCCGCCGCCCAGCGCGGCCCATCCGTTGCCTGTCCACATAGCGACGTCGTACTGGTTGCCAAGACTAAAGAGTCCGCCAGCGTACAACTCGCCGTTTGGCCCGACGGCCAGCGCTCTGACCTCGCCATTGAGCCCGGTGCCCATGGCATGCCAGTTGTTTCCATCCCATCGGGCGACGCTCCGCGCGGGGTTGCCGCCTGCCGTGGTGAAAGCGCCGCCGGCGATCAAATCGCCGTTGGGCATGGTGACAAGCGCCGAGACGCCGTAATCCACGCCCGTCCCAAGAACGGTCCACGTCGAGCCGTTCCATCGCTGGATGGTGGGGCCAGCCACGTACGGGCAACCGGCCACGACAGAGCCGTCATTGAGTGTCGCAAGGGCAGTGACTGCGACAAGCCCGTTGCCCATCGGCGACCATGGCGCACAGTCCGCGATCACCGATGCGGTCAGGGCCAGAACGGCCCCATGAGTGACAACCGTTGCTTGGCTGAACGTTGATCGCATGCCGTGGTCTCCGCCTCTCGTGGCTCGATTCTGCGCTTGTTGAAGCGCATTCTATAGGCCGGCCCGGATGGGCTTACGGATGTCGGTCACCACATTCCGCACATGGATCCGATCGGCCACCCGGCCTCGTTGGATCGCGAGGTGAGAGCTGCCGTCGGCGGCGCCTGCATGCGATGGCGGCCAAGACCCGCTCAATCCTCCGGCACGTGATCGCTGGTCACGATCTGGCGGAAGCGCTGGCGGAGCTTGGCGGTGAGTGGGCCTTCGCCGTCGGAGATCTTGAAGTCGCCCACGCTGTGCACGGCGATGATCTCGGCGGCGGTGCCGGTCAGGAAGAGTTCGTCGGCGCCCAGCACCTCGTCCAGCCGCATGAGCTTCTCGACCACGGGGATGTTGCACTCCTTGGCGAGGGTGTCCATGACGAATCGGCGGGTGACGCCTTCAAGGAGGCCCGACTGCCCGCAGACGCTGGGGGTGGTGTAGAGCGTGCCGTTCTTGATGATGAAGATGTTGTCGCCGGTGCACTCGGTGACGTAGCCGTCGGTGGAGAGCATGATGGCCTCGTCGCACCCGGCCTCGATGGCCTCGCACTTGGCGAGGATGTTGTTGAGGTAGTTCAGGGACTTGATGCGCGGGTCGAGGCAGGCGACGGGGGTCTTGGGCCGCTGGGCGACGATGACCTTCATGCCGCTCTTGTACGACTCCTCGGAATAGAGCCGGATCTGGTCGGCGATGCAGATGACGCCCGCGACCGGGCAGCGGCGCGGGTCGAGCCCGAGGGTTCCGAAGCCGCGGGTCACCACGAGCCGGATGTACCCCTCCTGAAGGCCGTTGGCGGCGATGGTGTCGCGCATGATCTGCTCCATCTCCTTGGGGGAGACGGGGATCTTGAGCAGGATCTGCTCGGCGCAGCGGTAGAGCCGATCAAGGTGCTGGCCGCACTTGAAGATGCGCCCGCGATAGATGCGGATGCCCTCGAAGACGCCGTCGCCATAGAGCAGGCCATGGTCATAGACGCTCACGACGGCGTCGCGCTTGGGGAGCAACTTGCCGTTGACGTACACGATGGGCTTGTCGCCCGGATCGTCGTTCCAGTGCGCGGTGAGGTTGGCCGGCGCGGCCTGCTGCTGCGCCGCGCCGTTGGTGGCGGTGGTGCGAGCGGGCTTGGTCGCGGTGGAGCTGGACATGGCGGGCACCTCGTGCAAACTGGGCGATCAGGCCGGGCCGCAACGGTGCGAGCCCGACCACTGAGTTCATCGGATGATACGGGCCGACCCGCCCGAGACATGCCCGGGATTCTTGGGGCTTTGTGAGATTTTCGGGCGTCCTGAACCCGAGCCCGCTGGAGGCTCGGATCCTCCAAGGGCGATCCAACGTCTCACGCCGTCCGGACCTCGGCCTGCAGCGTGCTCTTGGCCGCCGCGACGATCGTCTCCACCTGCGGCGAGACCTCGTCGTGCGTCAAGGTCCGCTGTTCGTCGCGGAAACGCATCCGGAACGTAACCGACTTGCGTCCGCTGCCCGCCTGGGCTCCGCGATAGGTCGTCACAAATGACCAGCTCTCCAGCTTTGGCACGCTCAGCGACCGCACCAGCTGGTCGATCGCCGTCCACGACACCGTCTCGGCGACGATCAGCGACAGATCGCGATCGATGCTCGGAAACGCCGGGAGCGCCTGCACCGTCGCCTTCGGCGGATACAGCGCGATGAGCGCGGCGAGGTTGATCTCGGCGGCAACCACGGGCGTGCTCAGGCCGCGCTCGGCCTGTACCGCGGGCGCGATCACGCCCATCACCCCGACGCGCTCGCCGTTGATCTTGACCTCGGCGCACGCGCCGGGGTCAAACGCGGCCACCGGCGGCGTGACCGTCGGAATGATCTCCACGCGCACGCCCTCGCCCCCAAGGGCTCGGGCCGCGGACTCGATCGTCCCTCGGAGCATCCGCACCCCGTGCTGCTTCTGCTCCAGGGCCTTGGCCCCGGCGGGAAAGCAGCAATCCGCCAGCAGGGCGAGATTGATCGTCTCGAGCTCCTTTCCGCGCGTGCCCTTGGCGCTGCCCGCTGGCGCGGGCGACTCGGCAAACACGCTGGAGATCTCGTAGAGCCGGAATCCCGATGACCCCATGCCCACCCCGCCCGCGCTCCCGTCTGGGCTCACCCCGCGATCCTGGTTGGCGCGCCGGCAGGAGAGCATGCTCACCAGCGCGCTTGGGCGCAGCACCGGGTCGGCACTGCGCCGATCGTCGCAGACCTGGAGCATCCGCAGGTCCTTCGGGACAAACGCCTTGGCCGGCCGAGACCCCACGAACGTGAACGTGATCGTCTCATAGAACCCCAGGCCCGTGAGCACGCCCGCGAGCGCGTCGACGGCCCGTTCCGAGGCCTGCGGCGGAGCCACGCGGGTCGGCACGAGCTCGTGCACCGGCAGCTTGTCCAGCCCCACGCTCCGTGCGATCTCCTCGATCAGATCGATCTCCCGCGTCAGGTCCGGGCGATGCACCGGGATCGTGCACGCCAGCACCGGCTCTCCGCCGGATGCGCCGGAGAGCTCCGGACGAGCCGCGATCTCGTGCGACTCCAGCATCCGCTGCAGGTCGGCGGTCTTCAGATCCAGCCCGATCATGGCGCGGCAGCGCGCCGGGCGCAGCTTGACGCCCAGTGGCGGTCGATTTTCGGCCCCGCTCCCGGCGTGGATGACCCCCGGAAGCAGGCGACCCCCGGCGAGCTTGGTGATGAGCGTCGCCAGACGCCTCGCCGCGGGCTCGATCGTGCGGGCATCGACGATGCGCTCGAAGCGATGGCTCGCGTCGGTGCGGATGCCAAAGCGCCTGGACGCGCGCCGGATGTCCACGGGGGCCCAGGTCGCGGCCTCCACCAGCACGTCGACGGTCCGCTCCGTCACGCCCGTGTGCAGCCCGCCCATCACGCCCGCCAGCGAAATGGCGCGCCCGCCATCGCCCTCATCGGCCACCACGATCTCATCGCCCTTGAGCTCGATGGTCTTCTGATCCAGCAGCACGAGCTTCTCGCCCTTGGCCGCCGCGCGGACGATCAGACGGGTCTTCCCCGATGGGTCGGCGGCGATCGTCGACAGGTCAAAGACATGCGTCGGCTGTCCGTACTCAAAGGCCACGAAGTTCGTCAGGTCCACCACGTTGTTGATCGAGCGGAGCCCGACCGATTCGAGCGCGGCGACCAGCCACTTGGGCGACGGGCCGACCTTGACCCCCTTGATCACTCGTGCCGTGAACAGCGGACAGGCCTCGGGCACGCGGTTGTCGACGCTCAGCACCGCGCCGACATCCTGGGAGGCGCCCGAAACAGAGATCGGCGCGTCCGGCTCCTGAAACCACGAGAACGTCCGGCTCGGTGCGGGAAGCTTGAGCGCTCGGCCCGTCGCCGCCGCCAGCTCCCGGGCCACGCCGACATGGCTCAGCACGTCCCCGCGATTGGAGGTGACTTCCACATCCAGCAGCGCGTTCATCCCACCGCCCAGACTCGGCAACTCGGTGATGGACTCGATCGGAAAGCCGGCAAACGTCAGGGCGCGCTCGGCCTCCTCCGTCGTCACGTCGCCCGGTTCCAGGTACTCGTTGAGCCAGCGAAGCGCGATCTTCATAGGGGAGCAGAGGGTAGGTCGTCGGCTCGGCGCACGCCGATGCACACGCACCCCTCCTCGGGTCTGTACACTGCCGCCTGTGAAGCTCCTCCTCGCAGTCATCACCTCGTGCGTGCTTGCGCTCACCCTCGGCTGCGCCGGCGGCTCGGCCCGGTCATCGACGCAGGCCTCATCCCGTGTTCCCGAAGACTTCGCGCTCAGCGTGACGGTCTCCGGGCCGGTGCGTGCGGGTGGATCGGCCGCCTACGCCCAGCTCCCCGCCGCCCTCAGGCCCGTCAGGTACGTCCTCGAGCCCGACCACGTGCTCCGAGCCGCGATCGGCCCGGGCGCTCAGGAGACCGAGTTCCCGCCTCGAACCCGCCGCCTCGATCCCGCGCAGGGCGCCGAGATCTGGACGATCGTGCGGTCCAGCGGCGTGCTCAACCAGGATCACCCCGACTCCGCCAGCCGAGCGCCGACCTTCGACCTCGCGTCGGGCACGACCGCGTACGTCGTCTCGGCCCGGGCGAGCGGCCGGCGCTCCATGGTCGCCATGGTCGCCGACCCGGAACCGTCCCCGAGCGCCGCGGGCGTCGTCCCGCTGCTGGAGCGTCTGTCGACGCTGGCCTGGCTTCCCGATCGACCATCGGCGGATGCCGCCGACCGATCAACCCGCGACTGAGG
>DHLW01000053.1:5502-8434 GCA_002405485.1 Phycisphaerales bacterium UBA4658 | reverse complement strand
CCCCCCCCCCCCGCACCCCACCCCCGCTCACCGCAGGTGCGGAAACACCACGGTGTACTAGGCGTTGTTGAACGCCGGCACCAGCCAGGGCCGGAACGTGGCGTTCCCGTTGCTGTTCCCGCCCGGAATGATGTTGATGTACTTGGTGTGACCGTCCAGGAACGTCACCACGCCCTTGTTGATGTCCCCGTACCCGTTGCGGATTCGCGCTGTGTCCGAGGGCTGGTGCATCACCACGTCGGTCATCTCGTCGTTCACCCAGATCATCCGGGCCGGGACGAACGCGTCGGCGATCTTCAGCCGCGCGGTGCCCAGCGTAAACGCCCTCGACCAGTTCCCGCCCACGAAGTTCGCGGTCTGGAAGAACCACTTGGACTGATACACATAGCTCGTCCCGGCGTCGTTGTAGCAGGTGCTCCGATCCGCGTTCGGAGTCAGCGGGCCATAGGACGATGAGAACGCCCACGCCTGCTGATGCCCGATCTTGTCACTCGGATCTCGCAACGCCGGCATCTGGAACGTCGCACGCACGGTCGGATCCGCCAGCGCCTCCGCTCGCGAGGGCAACCGCTCCGACGTGAGGTACGGGTTCAGCGGCCGACTGTCGGGCGCGATGTCAAAGATCCCGCCCTGTCGCAGGTAGTACGTCGACGCGAACTTTCCCCACGAGGTAAACGGCATCCAGCCGCTCACCGTGGTCGGCACCGGCACGCCCGTGGGCACGATCGGAAGCTCCCCCTTGTTGGCGTCCTGATACATCGCGCCCGCCTGCCCGATGCTCCGGCAGTTGGCCATCGACGCCGACTTCCAGCCCTCCCGCCGCGCCTTGCCAAGGGCCGGCAACAGGATTCCGATGAGCAGCGCGATCACGGCAATGACCACGAGCAACTCAATGAGCGTGAACCCACAGCCCCGAACCCGATGCCCACGCGATGGAATGACCATGTGTTTCATCCCTGTCATCAGTCCTGAAAGAGGCCGAGTGTACACATCTTCGAGCGTACCACATGCCCAGTTCCGTGCGACCAATCCGCACGCCTCGGGAGGTCACTCCAACGAGCTTGATCGTTTGTATTTTGGATGGTATTCAGAGAGTTGGAACTGTGTTTGGTCAGCCCTTGGAGCCGGTTGACCGGTGTGGCATCGATGGGGTTGGGCTGCCGGGGGTGGGTTTAGGCCCGTGGAGCGTCGATAGAGCCCTGATGCGTGCCGTTCGCATTGACCAGTCGCCGCCCCATGCACCGTTCCTGTCCATGGATGCTCAGGCCCCGGGAGTGCATCAGGGGGAGGCGATCGTCCGCGTGACCCGGGTGCTCGTGACTCCGGCGGATGCCGCCGTGGCCGAGCGGAGGGAGTTTCGCGGCGTGCTGGGGAGCCAGTTTGTGGGGGTGGTGAAGCAGATCACGGTACCCGACTCGGCTCCGCCGTCGATGTCGGCGCGCAAGGGCTGGGTTGGCAAGCGAGTGGTGGCGTCGCCATCGATCGCCTGTGCGCTCTGCGATCTGTGCCGAGCGGGGCTGAGCGCGCACTGCCGCGCCCGGAAGGTGCTTGGGGTGTGGGAGCGTGATGGGGGCCTTGCCGATCTGGTGAGCGTGCCGATCTCGGCGTTGCACCTGGCGCCCGACTCGGTGAAGGATGACGCCGCGCCGTTTGCGCACCTGGTCTCGGGCGCGCTGCACGCGGCGAACATGCTGCGCTCGGAGCAGAAGTCGTACATCACGGTGCTCGGGGACTCGGCGGCGGCCCTCGTGGCGGCCCAGGTGCTGGCCCGCATGAACGCCTCGGTCCGGGTGCTGTCGGCGCGTCACGATCGGCTTCGGCTGTGCGAGCGGTGGGGGGTCAAGCACCGCCCGATCGATGAGCCTGGTCGGCGTCAGGATCAGGACGTCGTGGTCGACTGTACCGGTTCTGCCGCGGGGCTTGGGCTGGCGTTGCAGATGGTCCGCCCGCGGGGCATCGTGCTGCTGAAGGACCCCGCCGCACTGCGACCGATCCCGCCCGGAACCAAGGCCGACCTCCGAGGGTGGGCCGACCCCGTTGACCTCACGCCCGCGGTGGTGAACGAGGTGCAGGTGCTGGGCTCGCGCGACGGCCCGATCCCCGACGCCCTGCGGGTGCTGAGTGAACAGACCATCGACGTCGCCGCGCTGGTCAGCAAGCGCGTTCGGCTTGAGGACGCGCCGCAGGCGCTGCGATCGCTTGCGGGCGAGACCATGACGGTGCTCGTGGACGTGGGCGACCGCTGACGATTCACGAGGTGCGGGTCACGACCTGGTCGGCCATGAGCAGGAGCATGGCCTTGGCCGGGGAGTCGCTCAGCTCGGCGAGCAGACCCTTGGCGTCATCCACCAGCCGCTGCGCCGCGGCCCGGGCGTGTTCGATCGAGCCTGTGGACTCCAGCGCTTCCAGCAATCCGCGCGAGCCGGTGGACTGTGGCGAGAAGTCTTCCAGCAGGTGCAGCGTCGCGGCCCGGCGCGCGGGCGTCGCCGACGCGAGGTGATGGATCACCGGCAGGGTCAGCTTGCCGAGCTGCAGGTCCTTGCGCAGCGGCTTGCCCACGACGGCCTGATTCCCCGTGAGATCCAGCAGGTCGTCCTGAATCTGGAACGCCACCCCGAGCCGAAGGCCCACATCGTGCATGCGTTGCGGCAGGCCGTGATCCGGAGTGCCCCCCTGGGTTTGCCCGATCGGCTCGGAGCGGGCGAGCATGGCGCCGAGCTTGCAGGCCACGGCGATGAGCGATCCGGTCTTGCGCTCGACGATCTCGAAATACGTCTCTTCGTCGATGGAGAAGTTCTCGCGGTGGTGCAGTTGCAGCAGCTCGCCGGCGCACAGCGTCATGCCCGTCTGCCCGATGAGCATCGCCGCGGTCTGCGAATCGAGCGTGGAGCAGAGCCGGTACGCCGAGGAAAAGAGGTAGTCCCCCAGGATG
>DHLW01000053.1:2282-5265 GCA_002405485.1 Phycisphaerales bacterium UBA4658 | reverse complement strand
CCGCCGCGACCACCACGTGCGGGCTCTCCGACCCGATGACCCGGGCTCGATCCCGTTCACTCGAGGCCGCCAGGCCCGTCAGCACCACCAGTGCGGGCCGGAGCATCTTGCCCCGGTACGACTCCAGGTGCGAGACCAGCCGCTGCACCGGCGGCAGGTCCGAATCCAGGGCCCGTTCAAAGACCCGCTCCACGTGGGAGAGCGCCGCCTGCACGTCCGCGGCCAAGGCCAGCACGTCGGGGCTCTGTGCGGGGATCGAAACGCTTGAGAACATCGTGGCGATCGTAGTTCGGGTCAGCGCAGCGCAGGCGCCTTCAACTCGCCCGGGCCCAGAGTGACAATGGTCGTCGGTCCGAGCGTTCGGCGGGCCTGATAGGCATGCAGCTCGTCCAGGGTGATCCGCTCGTAGCGACGGATGATCTCCTCGAGCGTCCGAGGCCGGCCGAGCCGGTGCTGATCACCGGCGAGGGCCGCGGCCCGGGCCGACGTCGACTCGCCGCTGAGCACCAGGGAGGATCGGATGCCGATGAGCGCCCGCTGCAGCTCCTCGGGGGTGATGCGCCCATCGGGGGCGTTCATCCGCAGCAGCTCGCTGGCGAGCACGTCCAGAGACTCCTGGGCTCGCTCGGGAGTGGTGCCGACATACGCCAGGCAGCGGCCATACTCCCGGTCCGCCGAGTAGCTCTCGCTCACCGCGTAGCACAGCCCGCGCTTCTCGCGCACCTCCGCGAACAGCCGCGACGCCATTCCGCCCGAGAGCACGGCGGCGACGATGCGCTCCAGAGCGCTATCCGGGCTCGACTCCGCCGGGCCGTCGTGCATGAGCACGATCTGCACCTGCGACGACTTGTCGGGCAGGTGGTGCGAGGAGCCCCGAGTCGAGCTTGTGCCCACGCGGACCGGCTCGGCGCTTCCTGTCCAGGAGCGGAGCAGCTCGTCGACCTGCACGCCCACGGCGTCCGGGCCGCCAGCGCTCTCGAGGTCGCCGGCAATCGCCAGAATGGACCCGCCCACGCCCCCGGTGACCGTCGGCAGCACGCGCCTGGACCACCCGCCGAGCAGATCCTGACGCGTGATCGCCCGCAGGGATTGCTCGGAGCCCATCCCGCTGCGGTTGAGCGGGTAGGGATTGTGCCGCTCCCGCAGCGTGAGAATGGCCCGTTCCTGCGGGTCGTCCTTCAGCCCGGCCAGGGCCTGAAGGGCCAGATCCCGCGTCGGCTCGATCGCGTCCTCGTCCATCCGGGGTCGACGAACCATGTCGACGATCCGCGGGAGGGCCTGGGGGAGGCGCTCGCCAAGCAGCGTGAAGCCCAGCCGAAGGTGCAGCGAGCTCACGTCCGCGCTTCGGCTCATGCCGAGCTTGTCCATCGCGTCGGCCTGCATGCGCGAGTCCAGCTCGCCCGCGCCGCGCAGGACGAGTTCGGCCCACATCGTCGACAGGCCCTCGCGGTCGTCCGGGTCGGTTGCCGAGCCAGCGGGCGTCAGCCAAGTCACCCCCACCGAGCGCACCGCGGGCATGTGCTCCATGATGAGCGGCATGCCGCAGGCCAGTGTGCGAACGTGGATCCCGCTGCTCACAGGGGTTCCACCCGGGTGTAGCGATCGAGATTCAGGACGATGATCTCCCCGTCGTCGGTGCGGAGTTCAAGCCGATCCAGCCAGAGCTTGTCGTCCTTGCTGTGGGCGAACCACGATCCGGTCTTCTGCGACCCAAAGCGCTGCACAACCCCCTCGACGCTGGTGACGATGGCGCCCGACAGCCGGGGCGTCTGCTGCGTCACGCGCACCCGTTGCCCGACGCGGTACTGGTCCTGGAGTGAAGTCATCGCGGCGAGTATAGAAGCCACCGCCGATCATCGGCGCCGGTGCCGCACTCCCGACGGTCGAATCCGGCTCAGGCCTTGGGCTCGCTGGATCGACCGGCCGGGCGCACGTGGATGGTCGGGGTCGGGCCATCCTCCCCGGCGGGCTCGCCGTCCTCGAACTGCGCCGGCTTGAGCTCGGTATATCCCAGGGCCTTGGCCACGAGCTCTCCCCGGCGTGAGGCGTTGAGCTTGCGGTGCAGACTCTTGACGTGGTCGTGCACGGTGTGCGGGCTGCGGCCAAGCTCCTCGGCGATCTCGCGCACGCTCTTGCCCAGCAGCAGGTGCTGCAGGATCATCTGCTCCTTGGAGGTCAGCCAGTGGGAGGCCTCGCTCGCGTCGGTCCCGAGCGCCAGCGTGGCACGCTTGGCCAGCAGGGGGAGCACCGCTTCAAGGGCGGCCGCCTCGCTCTCGCCGAGCGCGACGTTCGAGCTGCCGAGCTCGATGGTGAGCATCCGCCCGCTGGGCCCGATGCTCACCGCGGCCAGAAGCAGGCCCTGAAGCCGGTACGCGCTCCAGCGCTTGACGACCGAGTTTCCGGCGTCGAGGATGTTCACCCCGAACCGCTCCGCCGGGGCGGCCTTGGACGAGCCGCTCAGCCCCGAGGGCTGCCAGCCCAGATCCCGGGCCTGGGCCAGGGCCGTGCGGACCTGGGCGAGGTTGGCGTCGTTGGGGTCGATGGCGATGAGCGAGGACGCCGAGGCCGCCTGCCGACCGACGTTGGTGGTCACGTCCGCGACGTAGACGCCAGCGACGCCGGTCGCCTCCTGGCGGACCACGACGCCGCGCTCGTCGACCTGGGCGATCATGGTGACCGCCACGGCGGGCTGGGCAATGGCCAGCACCGCCTGTGCCGCCCGATCACACCAATCCTGGGTGGCAACCGCAGGAAGTGCGCAGATGTTCTCCGAGGCCTTGGCAACGGCTCGGAAGGATTGCATGGTCTCGCGCGTGACGGTCTGCATCATGGCGTGGCTTCCTCCGGTCTGCATCGCGTGGGTTCGGAACGGCGAGCAATCCAACCGGTCCAGCTTCTGTTCGCATCGAATGCTGGGCGGGCCTCGTCTTGTAGAGTAGGCCCCACATCCGGTGGTGAGTTCAGTCGGCTGGGACCGAACTTC
>DHLW01000053.1:0-2193 GCA_002405485.1 Phycisphaerales bacterium UBA4658 | reverse complement strand
CCACATCCGGTGGTGAGGTCAGTCGGCTGGGACCGAACTTCTTTTTCCCTGTTCAACTTTGCGGCCTGGATCACCCGGGCATGCTCGCTGACACCTTTCCTGAGGGGCGACGCCCTCATGCCCACTCTCAGGGGAGTGATTCGACCCTTCGCCAGTCGCCACTTGAAAGAGGGGCGTAAATCTTGGTCGCCTCCCCCCGGCTTGCTGGGGGAGGGGTCATCTCAGAGCGCAGAATCGGCGTTCGGGTTGTGCTTGAGGGTGGTTTCGGGCTGGGGCGATCTGGTTCCGGACGACTACTGTTCCGCCCTTGAGTTTGGGGGGAGGAGGGGGCCAAGGCGGTACCGACCCTCGAGGCGGTGCCCCGGGGCCTGGACGTGCCGGACGGACGGGCGGGATGGGTTTGGGTGAACGTGGAGCGCGTGGTCGCATGTCTGAGCCGAAGATCGTGATCATCGGAGCGGGGCCGACGGGGCTGGGGGCCGCGTACCGGCTGAAGGAGCTCGGGTACGCCAACTTCAAGATCTTCGACCGCCACCCGTACATCGGGGGGCTGGCGCACAGCTTTGTCGATCCGCGGGGCTTCACGTGGGACATCGGCGGGCACGTGATGTTCAGCCACTATGCCTATTACGACCAGTGCTTTGACACACTGATGGGCAAGGACTTCACCCTCAACAACCGCGAGAGCTGGGTGCGGATGTTCGAGACCTGGGTGCCGTATCCGTTCCAGAACAACATCCGGTATCTGCCCAAGCAGGCGGCGTATGAGTGCATGAGCGGGCTGATCAAGGCCCAGACGGGCAAGGGCAAGATCGCGTCGCCGGCGGCGGCGAAGAACTTTGGTGAGTTCATCGACGCGGTGTTTGGAGAGGGGATCGCCAAGCACTTCATGCGCCCGTACAACTTCAAGGTCTGGGCGCATCCGCCCGAGATGATGAACAAGCAGTGGATCGGGGAGCGCGTCGCGGTGCTCGACATCGATCGTGCGCTGAAGAACATCCTGCTTGGAACCGACGACTTCGGGTGGGGGCCCAACAACCAGTTCAAGTTCCCGCTCAAGGGGGGCACGGGAGAGTTCTACTCCCGGTTCGATCGCGTGCTCGGGTATGAGCCCGATGGCGGGCACATCGTGCTGAACGAGCGCGTGGTCGGCATTGACGTGGACGCCAAGGTCGTCAGGTTCGCGTCGGGTCGGCAGGAGCGGTACGACGTGCTCGTGAGCGCCATGCCTCTGGACGTGCTGTACCGCGACATCCTCAAGGGCAACGTGCCCGCGGAGCTTCGGAGCACGGCCCAGCAGCTCAAGCATTCATCCGGGTACATGGTGGGCATCGGGCTGAAGAGCCGCACGCCGGGTGGCGGGACGCCGGACACCAAGAGCTGGATGTACTTTCCCGAGGACAACTGCCCGTTCTATCGGGTGACGTATCTGAGCAACTACTCGCCGAACATGACGCCGGACAAGGACAACTTCTACTCGCTGTTGTGCGAGGTGAGCGAGAGCGCGTACAAGTCGACGCCGGGCAACGAGGGCAAGAACCCCGACGCGGTGGTGGAGGATTGCATCACTGGTCTGGAGAACGCGGGGCTCTTGGAGAAGGGCGAGCGAGCGAACATCGTGAGCCGCTGGTGCTATTACGCGGATTACAGCTATCCGACGCCGAGTGTGGAGCGGGACGAGATCCTGAGTCAGGTGATTCCGTGGCTGGAAGAGCGGGACATCTACAGCCGCGGCCGGTTTGGGATGTGGAAGTACGAGGTGAGCAACACCGACCACACGCTGATGCAGGGTGTGGAACTTGTGAATCGCCTGCTGCTGGGCGAAGCGGAGACAACGATCGGGATGGTGTATCAGGTGACCGACGACGGCCGCAACGCGGCGGTGCACGAGCGCAGCTCTCACGCGGGAAGCGGCGAAAAGAAACTGGGCACGGGTGGCGCGGCGCAGAAGGCCGGAATGGTCGTCAGCGCGGAGACCAAGGCGCAGCCGCGGATCGTGGTGCGGACGCGACCGGTGCACGCAAATGTGACGGGGGCTGGGGATCGGGTTGAGGCGGAGATTGCTGAGGAAGAGTTGGGTGTGACGCGAATCGACCGCTAGATCGGTGTGGATTGTGCCACTGACTGTGGCCTTGCAAAGTCGTTGAGTGGAGAGACCGCTGGCACGTGGGCAGGTGGCCCCGACCGCCCGCA
>DHLW01000112.1 GCA_002405485.1 Phycisphaerales bacterium UBA4658 | reverse complement strand
TCCGCCCCCTTCCATTGCGCCCTGATGCAGCCCGCCGCCCATGTGATGGCCGAGGCGCTGGCCGCCGTGCCGATCCGGAAGCCGCGCGTCCCGGTCGTGGGGAACGTCCGCGCCGAGGCCGTGATGGAACCCGACCGGATCCTCGATCTCCTGATCGCGCAGGTCACCGGCTCGGTCCGCTGGCGCGAATCCGTGCTCTGGATGGAAAAGGCCGGCGTGACCGAGTTCTGGGAGATCGGGGCCGGCAAGGCGCTGTCGGGGATGATCAAGCGCACCGCTGACGGGGCGACCACCCGCGCCATAGGCACGCCCGAGGATATTGCGGCGCTGAAGGGTTGAACCGTCGGAGCGGGGGTTTCACACCCCCATGCCAGCGGTTACTTGAACCGGTGGCGTGACCGCCGGCATACCCGCCTGGGATGTTTCTGGACGAAGAATGTAGGGAGAGCAGGTCAATGTTCGATCTGACAGGCAAGACGGCGCTGGTCACCGGGGCTTCCGGTGGGATCGGCGCGGATATCGCGCGGGTTCTGCATGGTGCAGGAGCGACGGTCGGCCTGTCCGGCACGCGCACCGAACCGCTGGAGGCGCTGGCGGCCGAACTTGGGGGCCGCGTTCATGTGCTCCCGTGCAACCTCTCTGACCCCGAAGCGGTCGAGGGCCTTGTGAAGCGCGCGGTCGAGGCGATGGGTTCCGTCGACATCCTGGTGAACAACGCCGGGATCACGCGTGACAACCTGGTCCTTCGCATGTCCGACGCGGAATGGTCGGAGGTCATCCAGACGAACCTGACGGCGGCGTTTGTCGCCATTCGTGCGGCGGCCCGCCCGATGATGCGCGGCAAGTTCGGGCGCATCGTCAACATCGCCTCGACCTCCGGCGTGGTCGGCAACGCCGGACAGGCCAACTACGCCGCCGCCAAGGCCGGCTTGATCGGATTGACCAAGACGATCGCCCGCGAGCTTGGGGGCAAGGGGATCACGGCCAACGCCGTCGCGCCGGGGTACATCGAGACGGACATGACCGCCGCCCTGCCCCAGGAGATCAAGGACAAGATCACCGGCATGCTCGCCGTCAAGCGGCTGGGCGCGCCAGAAGACATCGCCGCGGCGGTCAGCTATGTGTCCGGCGACGACGCTGGGTATCTCACCGGCCAGACCATCGTCGTCGATGGCGGCATGACCATGGCCTAGGCCCTCCCTTGGGCGTGGGCTCCCCGACTCCCGCCCCCGATTTCCGACTCGTGACCACCGCACCATCCGATCCTCACCGCGAGTTGTTGAAGCACGCGAAACTGCGTGTGACGCAGGTCCGTCTTGACGTGCTCGCAACGCTCTCGGAGCAGCGCCAGCCGATCACCGCGCAGCAGCTCTTCGAAGCGCTCTGCGCGTCGGCGGGCAAGCGACGCAAGCCCAAGCCCGACCGCGTGACCGTCTATCGAACGCTGAACACGCTCGTCGATGCGAACCTCGCACACAAGGTCGATCCCGGCGACCGGGTCTTTCGATTCTCGCTGACCGATCACGCGCACTGCAAGGGCGACCACCACGCCCACGAGCATCCGCACTTTGTCTGCGACGACTGCGGCACCGTGGAGTGCTTGGAAGGCGCCGAGGTCTCGATCAAGCGCCCGGCGCCGGCGGCCGAGGATTCCAAACGAACCCTGAAGCAGCAGGATGTTGTGCTGCATGGGACTTGCGGGAAGTGTGCGGACGAGGACTGAAGTCAAGCAGTGGATGAGTGGCCGAGAGCCAAAGTGCGCACGGCGACCGTTCGTGCTGTCCGACTCACATCCTATTTGATTCCCAAAGCTACCCTTCGTACCCTTTGATCCCTTCGGAACCGACCCCGACGGACGCTTGGCCGGTGAAAACCCGGGCGAGCCGAGGCGGGGTCAACGGCCTTTCCACACGATTGCCCTTGGGCGGTCGCGGCTACGGAAGGTCCAGTTCCCGCGACGGAACCCTGATTTGCCAGGGTGATCCCTCGCATCTGTCGCCGCGGCCTCCGACCGCTCACTGTGAGCGCCATCGGACCGCGATTCATCGTGGTCCGCTGCCTGAACGCAGCTCGCAGGAGGTTTGGTCAGGACATCGCCGCACGAGGAACGTGCAACACTGGGCGATGGTGTAACGGTAGCACAGCAGATTTTGGTTCTGTTTGTCCTGGTTCGAATCCAGGTCGCCCAGCTTTCCCAGGTGCTCGGGCTCGCCGTGGCTCCATCGACGAGAGTTCGGCGTGCAAGGCCCGAGCACCGCGAAATGCACCGCCTAGACGACTCGACACTCTCTATGCCCGCCGCACACAGCCAACCTTCGAGCCAGCCCAGCGCGATCATCCTCGCCGCCGGTATGGGCAAACGCATGCAGTCGGACCTGCCCAAGGTGCTTCACCCGGTCGGGAAGCCGCCCAGGCCGATGGTCTGCGCGGTGGTGGACGCGTGCCGCGAGGCGGGCTGCCGGCGGATCGTGCTGGTGATCGGACACAAGGCAGAACTCGTTCGCCAGGCAATGGCGGCGACGTATGGGATCGACCACGACATCGAGTTTGCCCTGCAGGCCGAGCAGCTCGGCACCGGGCACGCGGTGATGGCGGCGAGGGACCTGTTCGGCCGGGAGGCCTCCAGCCCCGGCAACGAGGTGTTCGTGCTCGCCGGCGACGGCCCGCTCATTCGTCCGATGACCCTTCGGCAGATGCTCGACACGCACCGGGCCGCACGGGCCGGGGCGACCATCGCGACCAGCGTCATTGCTGATCCGACGGGCTATGGCCGGATCTTCCGCGGCTCCGACAACCGCTTCCGCGCCATCGTCGAGCACAAGAACTGCACCCCCGAGCAGCTCGCCATCCGCGAGGTGTATCCGAGCTATGCGGTCTTTGACGCGCAGAAGCTCTTTGCGCTGCTGCCGGACGTGCCGCGGAACGCGGTCGGCGGCGAGTACTACCTGACCGACGTCTATGAGCTGATGCTCGATCGGGGCGTGGGCGTCGAGGTGGTGCAGGCCGTGCCTCCAGAGGATGTGCTGAGCATCAACACCCCCGAGCAGCTCGCCGAGGTGGACGCGATCTATCGCGCCAGAACCCCGGGGGCGGGCTCGGCCCGCCAAGGAGCCCGCGCGTGAGCCGCGAAGACGCCAACACGCTGAAGATCTTCGCGGGCCGGCACTCCGGTGAACTGGCCCGGCGGATCTGCGAGCATCTGGATCTGCCCCTGGGCGCGGCGCGGACGGAGTCCTTCCCCGACGGGGAGGTGATCGTCAAGCTCGACGAGGACGTCCGCGGACGCGATTGCTACGTCATCCTCTCCACCTGCACCCCGGTCAACGACAACCTGATGGAGTTGCTGGTCTACATCGACTGCCTCAAGCGGGCGAGCGCTCGTCGCGTGTCGGTGGTCACGCCCTACTTCGGCTACGCGCGGCAGGATCGCAAGGACGAGGGCCGCGTGCCGATCACCGCGAAGCTCGTCGCGAACCTGATCACCCACGCCGGCGCCGATCGCCTCGTGGCGCTGGACCTGCACGCCGCCCAGATCCAGGGCTTCTTCGACATTCCGGTGGACCATCTCTCGGCAACCCCGGTCTTCTGCGATTACTTCATGTCGATCCGCGATCAGTTGCCCAATCTCTGCCTCGTGAGCCCGGACGTCGGCAACGTCAAGGTCGCCGAGTCGTTCGCGAACCTGCTCGGCGGCGAGCTGGCGATCATCTACAAGCGGCGCGTCTCCGGGTCTGAGGTCGAGACCGGGAGCATGATCGGCTCGGTCAAGGGCAAGACCGTGCTCATGTTCGACGACATGATCACCACCGCCGGCACCGTCGTCGAGGCGGCCAAGGTCGCCCTCGCGGGCGGGGCGGCCAAGGTCATCGCCGCCGCGACCCATCCGGTCATGGTGGGCATGGCCATGGAACGGCTGGCCGGCAGCCCCATCAGCCGCATCGTCTGCACGAACACCATTCCCGCGGGCGATCGGCTGGAACCGATCCGCGAGCGCTACACCGAGCTGTGCGTCGCCCATCTTCTGGGCGAGGCCATCCACCGCATCCACCACAACATGTCCGTGTCGGCCCTGTTCCGCAAGACCGCGGGGGCCAAGAGATAGCAAGGACCGCACCGCGGACCGCCAAGGGGTCCACCAGAGGGCTCATGGCCAAGGTCCAGTTGAAGGCGTTGGCAGCACACGAGCATCCGCAGACAGACGCAGTTCATTGACGATTTGACACTTTGCCGTTTGGCAGTTTTCGAGGACCATCCCATGCATGAGAAATCACCACTTCTGAAGGCCACCGTCCGCGACCGCGTCGGCTCTCGCTATTCCGAGCGCTATCGCAAGCAGGGCAAGCTCCCCGCCGTGGTCTACGGCCACGGGCGTGAGCCGCTCCCGATCGCCCTGGAATCCAAGGAAGCGCTGACGCTGTTCTACAAGGGCGAGAAGGTCTTCCGGCTCGACTTCCCGGGCACCAAGGCCGCCGACGAGATGCAGATGGTGCTGCTCAAGGACGTGCAGTTTGACTATCTCGGGACCAACGTCGTGCATGCCGACTTCGCTCGCGTCGACCTGAACGAGCGCGTCAAGACCAAGGTGCACGTGACGCTCACCGGCGAGGCCATCGGCATGAAGCAGGCCGGCGCGATCCTCATGCACCCCGTGACCGAGCTGGTCATCGAGTGCCGGGTCGTCGATCTGCCCGACCACGTCGAGGTGGACATCTCGGCCCTGGACATGGGCCAGACCATCACCGCCGACAAGGTCAAGCTCCCGACCGCCGACATGAAGCTCATCACCGACTCACACGCGGTGGTGGCGCAGATCGTCCTTGGCGTGGAGCTCAAGACCGAAGAGGCCGCCGCCGTCACCGCCGAGGGCGCCGCCCCCGAGGTCATCACCGCCAAGAAGCCCGAAGAGGGCGCCGCGGGCGCTGCCAAGCCCGCCGCGGGTGGGGCCGCTGCCAAGCCCGCCGCCGGTGGCGCTGCCAAGCCCGCCGCGGGTGGCGCGGCCAAGAAGTAAGCCCGTCATCAGCTCCCGCTCGTTGTTGCACTGTTGTGTCGGTTCCCATGAAGCTCATCGTCGGTCTTGGCAACCCCGGTCCGCAGTACGAGAAGACGCGTCACAACGCGGGCTTCATGGCTGTGGACCGCCTTGCCCGGCGATGGGCCTCTGGCGATCCGCCCAAGGGCCGCTTCTCCGGCATCGCCGTCGAGGCGGTCATCAAGGGCGCCCGGTGTGTCCTGCTCAAGCCCACGACCTACATGAATCTCTCGGGCAAGAGCGTCGCCGAGGCGATCGGGTTCTACAAGCTCGATCCGGCGATGGACATGCTCGTCATCGTCGATGACGTCGCGCTGCCGGTCGGGACGATCCGCGTCCGGGCCTCCGGATCGGCGGGCGGACACAACGGACTGATCGACATCCAGCTCAAACTCGGGACCGACGCCTATCCCCGTCTGCGGATCGGTGTCGACGCCTGCCCGCCCATGATGTCTCTGGAGGACTACGTCCTCGGCCGCTTCACGGGCGAGCAGACGGCCCTGCTCGAGCCCGCGCTGGACAAGGCCGCGGATGCCGCCGAGACGTTCGTCTCAAAGGGCGTCGCCGCGGCGATGAACGCGTTCAACACCAGGCCCGCGGGGTCGGCAAGTCCATCAGACGACGCCGGTTCTGCGAGTCCGGCAAAACAGGTTTCCAAAAGCACACCCAGCACCACACGATCTCCGGATCGAACACCGTAAGGAAGGTACAGGTTTCCCATGGCTGAAAAGCGAATCTGCAACTATGAGGCGATGTTCCTGCTGAGCCAGGCCCAGGCGGCCGATTTCACCGCCGCGGTCGCCCACGTCCGTCAGCTCATCGAGAAGTTCGGCGGCACGATCCTGGCGCTGCGCAAGTGGGACGAGCGTCGGCTCGCGTTCGAGATCAAGAAGCAGAAGCGCGGGATCTACCTGCTCTGCTACTTCACCTCGCCCACCGAGAAGCTCGCCGAGATCGAGCGCGCCTGCAACCTCTCCGAGGGCATCTTCCGCGTGCTCATCATCAAGGCCGATCACCTCACCGTCGAGGAGATGAAGGCCGCCGACGACGCCAAGGGTCTGGAGATGGAGGCCAAGCTCCGCGCCAGCCAGCCGGCCATGGCCGCCGCTCCCGCCGCCCAGCCCGAGCCCGAGCCCGAGATCGAAGAAGAGGTCTGATCCGCCGCGGTTTCTCGCGGATCCTCCTGCCCGGGTCGCGCCCGATCAAGCCCCGGGTGCGCCCGGACCGGACCGCCCCGATCCGGTCCACTACACTTGCGAAACACGCACCCTGAACGGAGACGCACATGGCCTCGTACAACAAAGTCCTGTTGATGGGCAACATCACGCGAGACATTGAGTTGCGTCATCTCCCCTCCGGAAACGCCGTGGCCAACATCGGGCTGGCCGTGAATCGCAAATGGCGCGATCAGAGCGGCGAGTTGAAGGAAGAGGTCACGTTCGTCGACTGCGACGCCTTCGGCAAGACCGCCGAGAACATGGCCAAGTTCTTCTCCAAGGGCCGCCCCGTGTTCATCGAAGGCCGCCTCAAGCTCGACCAGTGGCAGGACAAGCAGTCCGGCGAGAACCGTTCCAAGCTCAAGGTGGTCATCGACTCCTTCGAGTTTGTGGACTCCAAGGCCGGCGGTGGCGAAGGCGGGGGGGGCGGTGGTGGTGGGGGGGGTGGAGGTGGGGCCGCCGGCGGGGGTTATTCCCGCTCCGCGCCCGCCCGCAGCGGCGGCGGGGGACCGTCCCGTGCTCCGCAGCAGGACCACGCCGAGATCGAGAAGGACGACATTCCCTTCTAAATCTCGAACGCCTATCATCTTGGCCCATCGTGAAACCCGTGCTGGGGTGTCCAGGGTTGCCGGGCGTCGTGCCCGGATTCGGCGGACACTCCTGAACTTCCGACTCGCGCGTCTGTCGCGGGCGAAAGGACAGCATCATGCCCAAGACCGTCGAACTTCTGCTTGTTGAGTCCGTTGAGAACCTCGGCATCGTCGGGGACGTCGTCAAGGTTCGCACCGGGTACGCCCGCAACTATCTGCTCCCCCGCGCCGTCGCGACCCAGCCCTCCGAGGAGCTCATCAAGTCGCTGCAGGCCAAGCGGGCCGAGGCCCAGAAGCAGCTCGAGCAGCAGCGCCAGATGCGTGCGGACACGATCACGCGTCTCACCGGCTACACGCTGGAAATCGTCCGCGCCTGCAACGATCAGGGCATTCTGTACGCCTCGGTGACGCAGCAGGAGATCGCCTCGGCCCTGACCCAGGCCGGGTACGCCGTGCGTCCGCGGGACGTGCGTCTCTCGGGCTCGATCAAGCGCGTCGACACGTACGACGTGCACGTCAAGTACGAGACCGAGCTGGAGACCTGGATCAAGCTGAACATCAAGCCCGATCGTGTTCTGGCGAAGGATGAGAAGCCCGATCTGGACTTCGACAACGAGGGCAACCTGATCGAGAAGCGGCCCGGCAAGAAGGGTGACCAGCCCGCCGACGCCGCCGAGGGCGCCGAGGCCAAGGGCGAGAAGAAGGCCAAGAAGGCCGACAAGCCCGAGAAGGCCGCTGAGCAGCCCGCGTCCCCCGCTGCCGAAGAGGAAGAGGCCCCGAAGAAGGCCACCAAGAAGCCCCGCGCCGACATCAAGAAGGACGCCAAGGCCGAGAAGAAGGCCTGAGTCTCTCGCCTTGCGTTCAGGGCTTGATTGACCGACATCGGGCCCACGCAAAGACCGCATGCCACTCAGCCGCCCCGCGCCGCCGCGGGGCGGTCTGTTTTTGCTCATGCTGCGTGCAAACTCCGCCGTCTCTGGTGACATGGGTACGTCATGCGAACGCTCGTCTGCCACGCGATCACCGTCGCCGCCCTCTCCGCCTCGGCGCTCGCCGATCTGCCCAGGTATCTGCTCGTCGAGCTGCCGCCCCTCGGCGGGACATCCTCGGCGGGTCTGGACATGAACGATTCTGGGCTCGTCATCGGCATCTCCACACGCCCCGGCGAGTTCTACGAGGTCGCAACCACCTGGCAGCTCGGCTCGGCGGCACCGCTTGCCGCGCCCCAGCCACGCTTCGTCACCGGCAGCGGCTTCTCCGCGACAAGTGGCAATGGCGTGAACGCTCACGGGCAACTCGTCGGGCTCAGCGACGAGCTCGGCATCGCCGCGTTTCTCGGCACGGTCAATGGCGTCGGCGTTGTGCCCTCGATGGCCACACTCTGGGGCGAAGCCGTCCGCATCAACGACCTCGGCACGGTGGTCGGGCAGTTCAGCGGTCCGCTCATCTCCGGCTGGCGCCCCTTCGTCGTCCGCAACGGAAGCCACATTCCGCTTCCAACCCTCGGCGGGCTCCAGGGCATCGCCCGGGGCATCAGCAACACCGGCCACATCGTCGGCGAGAGTGAGCCCGCCATCGGCCTGCCCGTGCCCACGCGATGGGTGAACGATCAACCGGTCGAGCTCCCCGGTCTTGGTGGCTGGGGAGGCGCGTACGCCGTCAACGATTCGGGCGTCGCCGTCGGGTTCACCTCGCCGGTCGGATCCAGTCCCTACTCCGCCGTCCTCTGGTCCGCAAGCGGCCAGCTCATGGTGCTGCCCAAGCTCGATCCAACGCACTGGGATCATCGGGCGTTCGACATCAACGCCGCCGGTCAGATCGTCGGCGTGAGCGGCGGCCGGGCCTTCTTGCACGAGAACGGCCGCATCATCGATCTCAACACCGTCACCAAGTTCCCCGATGGCACGACCGCCGGACCACATCGGTGGATCCTCCATAACGCCTTCGCCATCACCGAGGGCGGCAAAATCGTGGGCGATGGAAGCGTCGATCAGCAGAGACGCGGATTCGTCCTGTTGCCGCGATGCACCGCCGACGCTGACGCGAACGGTCTCGTCGACGTGAGCGATCTCTTCCGGTTTCTCAATGACTGGTTCGCAGGCATCGCCGACGCCGACATCGATCTGGACGGCTCGATCGCATCTGCGGATCTGTTCGCGTTTCTGAACCGCTGGTTCGCGCGGTGCTGAGGAGATCGCGGGCATCTGGCACGATCGTGTCCGGTCCTCGCGCAGTCAACGCCTGCGGCCAGGCCCTTTCGGGTCCCGACCTGCTTCCTCGCGCCGCCGACGGCTCGCCCACCAGCACGCTGCCAGCGCCACCACCGAGCTCGGGGCTGGAACAGCGGTGATCTGAAAGTCGTCGTAGTTCACGCGCGGAAATCCATCGCTCCCGAGAAACGAGATCGTCAGGAACTTGGACTCCAGCTCCGGCGGCAACGCGTTCGGAGTGGTGTACGTGAACCCATACGGCCGCATCACCCCGAACTGCGGCTGATCGATCTGCACGCGAGGCGCCTGCGCCAGCAGGACCACGCCGGGTTCGCCTTGCCGCGCGAACGTATCCAGATCCTGCGACGCAAAGAGCTGCACGGTCGGCGCATACGACGAGCCGTTGATGCCGATCCCGGCGAGGAAGCTCACCGAGTACGTCGTCGCGGGCTGCAGCCGGACGTTCAAGGTCTGCTGCATGATCGCCGCCTGTGCGGTCGCGACGTGATTCCCCGAGTACCCGGTCATCCACGCCTGCGATCCTCCAGGGCCGGCGAAGGCGACATCCGGATTCAGCACGCCGGCCAGACTCCCGGTCCCGCCCGGACTTGTCCGCCAACCCCGCACGAGCACGCCGGATTGCGCGGTGTTGGCGCCTTGGACAAAAGGGGTCCGCCAGATGGTCCCTACAGGCGTCTCGGCAAGACCGCTGCCCAGAGCGACCCCGCCCGCGCCGTTCGTCTGTTCGCCCGGACGAAGCGCGACATTGACCTGCTCAAAGCCCGGATTGTCCAGCGGCAGCACGATCGGCTGCGCGTGTGCCGTGTTCCACGCCGCGACAAGCACGAGCCCGACGGCCGCCGCGCTGCGGCGTGCCGATGCCGGACTGCACGGCCGAGTTCGAGCACACTGGCGATGTGGGGGCATGCCGGGGCCTTTCGAAGCCCTCGCTCCTCGAGCGTTCACTTTATCACTGGTCCATGCGGGTGCCAGAAATCCGCTTCGCGCCGCTCGCGGCAGCCGACGCCGATACCCTTGGCGCATGCCCAGCATCGACGCCGCCAGCAAGATCAACTACGCCGAGCTCGACAACGCGATCAACAACACCAAGAAGGCGATTGCGACGCGCTTCGATTTCCGCAACTCGCCGGTCGAGTTCACCATCGACAAGAAGGAAAAGACCCTCAAGATCTCCGCCGCCGACGACGGCAAGATCAACGCCGTCAAGGAGATGTTCGTCGCCGCCGCCATCAAGCGGGGTTTCAGCGTCAAGCAGTTCGATTGGGGAGATCCCGAGCCCGGGCTTGGCGGTTCATCCAAACGGACCGTCAAGCTCAAGGACGGCCTGGAAACCGACGTCTGCAAGCAGATCACCAAGCTCGTCAAGGAGTCCGGACTCAAGGTTCAGGCCAGCATCCAGGGCGACGAGGTTCGGCTGACGGCCAAGCAGATCGACGACATCCGGACCTGCATGGCCATGCTGCAGAAGGCCGACCTCCCGCAGGTGCTGCAGTTTGTGAACCCCAAGAGCTGACCCCCGCGGCACGACCCACCCGACGCAACCCGTCGCATGGACTGTGCCCATCATCGGAAGTCTCTGTGCCAGCTTTGAACAACATTCACCAGGCCCGATCGTAAATCTCGGTGTTCACCCTTGCATTGACGCGACTCGCGCGACACACTGATGTGTGGGTCCTCTGAACAGTGTCCTCTGGTGATACTGGCCTCCCGCCTGTGTTCCTGATCTCAGATCTTCCGCAGATGCGGTACGCCTGTGCCGCCACTTCGATCAGAGATCCCATGTGTGTGTGTCCGTCATGGTTGACCCAGTTCTCGTGCACAGGTGACGCCATGCGAACTCGAACCAGTCGATGCTGCGTGCAGGCGCTGGCGATCCTGGTCGGGGTCGCCGGCGCGTCCACCTCAGCGCTCGCTCAAGGCGGTTGGACGGTTGCCAATCTCCATCCGTCGAACGCACGGGCATCCGGCGTGTTCGCGAGCACTCCCGGGATGCAGGCCGGATTCGCGACCTTTGCTGGTGTTGAGAATGCGGCACTCTGGTCCTTCACCTCGGCATCGTTTCAGAATCTGAATCCCGCCGATGCTGCTCGGTCGCGCATCAATGCCATCCACGATGGACAGCAGGCCGGCCTCGCCGTTATTGGCGGCGTGCAGCGGGCCGTGCGTTGGTCGGGAACTTCAAGTTCGGCGGTCGACCTGCATCCACCCTCGGCCAGCGCCTCCGTCGTCGCCGCGATGACCGCCACTCATCAGGGCGGAAGCGCTGTCGTCGGCGGGCAGACCAGGGCCAGTCTCTGGTCCGGTACCGCGGCATCCTGGGTTGATCTCAATCCCGCTGGCGCAGCCTCTTCGCGCGTCTTTGCGATGAGCTCAAACACTCAGGTCGGCGTTGCCCGGTTCGCCGGCGCCGATCGGGCGGGATTCTGGTCCGGATCGGCGTCCTCATGGGTTGATCTGCACCCGCCCGCCGGCGCGATCAATTCCCTCGCCGCCGCTGCCACAGCGACTCAGCAGGGGGGCTACTGGTCTCCATCGGTGGGCGTCCAGTACGCTGCGGTGTGGTCGGGTTCCCCTGGCGCGCTGACAACGCTCAACCCAGCCGTCGCGTCCAGCTCGTTTGTCGCCGGCATGATCGACGGGCTACAGGTCGGCAGCGCGTCTGTCAACGGGGTTGCGCGAGCCAGTCTCTGGGCCGGATCGTCAGAGTCCTGGGAAGATCTCTCGCTCGCGCTCGCCGGCTCCTGGGGCGACACCGTCGCCGTCGCGATCGCGACCGACGGTGTGACGCTCACCGTCTCCGGCTTTGGTTTCAACAACGCGACCAACCGCAACGAGGCCCTCGTGTGGTCCCGGCCGATCCCCGCGCCCGGCGCGGCGGCCGTGGTCATCTTCGCGATCTTGCGTGCAGGTGCCCGAACCCGCCGAGCCACCAGTTGATCCACCCGGGCCAAGACCAGGGCCCTCCCGAATCCGGGCCCACATAGGCCTCCGCCCCGCCGCCCCTCGCACGCACCACAGGCCTCCGCAGTGTGCACGGCCAATGGCCCCGCCCGGATTCGAACCGGGGACCAAGAGATTATGAGTCCCTCGCTCTTACCGCTGAGCTACGGGGCCGACCCGGACAAAACACCGCCAAGTGTACCGTTTCCGGTGATTCCGCCCAGTCTCACGCACGCAGGACAGACCGGTCCGTATCATACGCATTCGCTCAGGATCCTCGCCTCCAGCGCCACAGGGCGTTCAGGGAAAGTGCATCACCGGGCGAGTTCATTCCGATCAGTCCCCCGGTTCGTGTGCTCTCGTGCGATTTGATCCCCAGGTTCCAAGTTCCAAGGACGACCGTGCCCACATCTGACGCGACGCTTCCCGCCGGCCGAGACGCCGGATTTTCGACGATCGTTCCTCCAGCCACGCCCATGCCGAACATCGAGGTGCTGCCCCAGGGCATTGGCTCGCCGGCACCCTCGGACGATCCGCTGATCTTCTCGCTCAGCGACGATCATCCGGTTCCCGCCGGCGACACCCACGAGCACGCACCGATGAAGCTCCGGGTCGCGAATGTCGCCCTCGTGGTTCTGCCGCTGGCTGGCATCATCGCGGCGGGCATCCTGCTCTGGGGCACCGGCCTGAGCTGGGTCGCACTGGGCACGCTCGTCGTGATGTACATCATCACCGGGCTTGGCATCACCGTCGGCTTCCACCGGCTCTTCACCCATCGCTCGTTCGAAACGCCCGGCTGGGTGCGCTACTTCTGGGGGGCCGCGGGATCCATGGCCATGCAGGGCCCGCTCATGATCTGGGTCGGCGAGCACCGCCGACATCACCAGCATTCTGACGACCACGGCGACCCGCACTCTCCGCACGGCCACGGTGCATCCTTCTGGGGCATGGTCCGAGGAGCGTTCCACGCGCACATGGGCTGGATGATGCGGACCCCGCTCGACATCGACCCGAAGTACGTCAAGGACCTGCTCGCCGACCCCGTCTGCGTCGCGGTGAATCGTCAGTTCCTGCTCTGGGTGGCGCTGGGCATGCTCATCCCCGCCGCCGTCGCCGGGCTGATCACCATGTCGTGGATGGGCGCGCTGCTCGGCCTGGTGTGGGGCGGGCTGGTGCGGACGTTCCTGGTCCATCACGTGACGTGGAGCATCAACTCGATCTGCCACATCTGGGGCGCTCGCCCGTTCAACAGCCACGACCACAGCCGCAACAATCCGATCTTCGGCATCCTCGGCTTCGGCGAGGGCTGGCACAACAACCACCACGCCTTCCCCACCAGCGCCAAGCACGGCCTGGCCTGGTGGCAGTTCGACTCCAGCTACATCGTCATCCGCGGCATGGAGATGCTCGGCCTGGCCAAACGCGTCCGCGTCCCCGACGCCCAGCGCATCGAGGCCAAACGACGCCGCGACCATCACTGAACACGCCGCCGATCTCCCTGTACGCCGACAACCCACCGCCAGAAGAAACAAGGGGCCCTTTGGCCCCTTGTTCGCATATGGCCACCACCACCTCGCGGCATCACCCCGTGCCATCAACCGCGGCTCGGATCAGTCGGTGCGCAGTGCTCGGAGCCCGCAGCACGACGCAGATGACCGGACGCCAATCCGAACGCTGTGCCGTCTTCACAAGTGAATGGTCCGCCCGATCGGCCGTGGGCCAACGCCTCTGGGCGGGCCGAGAACGTGCGCAAGTTGGTCGGACTATTCCTGACCTGCCAAGCGAGCATCAGCCCGGACGCACACCGACGGCTCAAGACTGTACCGATCGGAGACATGGCTG
>DHLW01000177.1 GCA_002405485.1 Phycisphaerales bacterium UBA4658 | reverse complement strand
TCGGGCAGGCGATAGACGTCGCGGACTTTGCCCCGCCGGATGAGCGGCAGGTCTGGAGCCGGATTGGACTGCTCTGCACTGGGCTGGTGCGCGTTCGGGGCGGTCATGGAGCATGGTACCCGCCGGCTCGCGGCGATCCGTCCGGGCGACAGAGGTGCTCGGAAGTTGCGACGGGGGCTATCCTCCCCGCCACGGTCGAAAGTGCCGGGCCCTCCGGACAGGTCGCCTTGACATGCTCAGTTTCGTCGTCCTGGAATCCTCCGCACACGCACCCGCCTCAGGCGTGGGTCAGGGAACGCTGCGCCACGCCCATCTGCTCGGCGCCGATGATGTGCCGCTGCCCGCCGAGATCCGCTTCGAGGACGGCGTGGTCCGCTGCGAGAAGCGCGGGCAGGAGTCGGCGGCGATCGCCCTCCAGTTTGTCGTCGACGCCGTGCCGGGTTCGAACGCTCCGGGGGTCGGTGCCGTCACGCTGCAGACCTGCCTGCTGCCGGAGCGGGAGAAGCCGTACCTGCTCTCGCTGGAACTCGCTCGCCATCGGATCATGATGATCCTGAACAAGCTCGAAGACTGGGCGATGTTCGACCTTCCGGGGAGCGATCCGGGGATCGTCCTTTTCGAGAAGGCTCGCCAGGCATTCACTGGGGCCGTCGTCGAGGCGGGCAGTCCGGGCACCGGCCCGGGCGGGTACTCGGCCGAAGCCGACCGACTGTCGCGCCTCTCCCTGGCGTATGCGATGGAAGCCGGCGAGCTGCTGACGCTGACGAGCGCACGGGTGCAGTTCTCCAAGCGGATGAGCGGCGAGCTCGCGGCCGCCGCCGCCCGGATCGCCGCGCCCGCCAACGCCCTCACCGATCATGAAGCGGCCGAGAGCCGCAACGCCCTCCTGGGCAACGTGGGCGTGATCCTCCCCAGCCCCCCGCAGATCGGCGCCGTCGTCAGCCCCGAGCAGTTCACCCCGGCCCTGCAGAAGGCCGTCTCGGCGTGCTGCGACTTCATCACCATGCCGATGAGCTGGGTGGAGATGGAGCCGACCGAGGGTCGGTACGTGTTCAGCAAGACCGACCGCTGGATCGAGTGGGCGGTGCGCACCGCCAAGCTCCCGATCGTCGGCGGGCCGATCGTCGACTTCCGCCGAGGGTGCGTCCCCGAGTGGCTCTACATCTGGGAGCACGACTACGAGACCCTCCGGGAACTGGTCTACGAGCACGTCAAGAATCTGGTCACCCGCTATCGGCGGACCGTCGGCACCTGGACCGTGGTCAGCGGGCTGCACGTGTCGAGCAACTTCACGCTGTCGCTGGAACAGGTGATGGACCTGACCCGGCTGGCGGTGATGGTGGTCCGCAAACTGCAGCCGTCGGCCAAGGTCCAGGTGCAGATCGACCAGCCCTGGGGCGAGTACTTCGCGCTCGCCAGCACGCGCGCCATGCCCCCGATCATGTACGCCGAGATGATGGGGCAGGCGGGGATCAACCCGGATCTGATCGCGTTGCGTGTCGAGATGGGGCAGCCCGAACCCGGACGATCAACACGCGATCTCATGGCCTTCAGCGCGCTCCTGGATCGGTTCGCAGGGCTCGAAAAGCCGCTGTCCATCGCCGCCCTGAGCGCACCCAGCACACCCCCAGACGCCGCGGATCTCGGGCTGCACGGCGAGCAGGATCCCGGATACCTGCGCTCGCCCTGGAGCCCGGAATCCCAGGCCGCATGGATGACACGCATGCTGGCGGTGGCGGCCGCTAAACCCTACGTTCACTCGATCGCCTGGCACCAGTTCTACGACGGTGGCCGTGCATCCGACGATCGCGGCGATGGTCTGATGAACGCGCAGCTCGCCCCAAAGCCCGCGCTCTGGCGGCTCGCGGAAGTCCGACAGGCCATCCGCAACAAGCAGTCCCCAGCGAACCTACCGGACACCGTCAGCACCGGCGGCACGCTCTAGAACCCCTCATCGACCGAGTCCGGCGGCGGACGATCACCGGGCCTCGGGTATGCCCGAATCCGATGGCCGGGCGCTCGGCCGAGCAGGCACCGGCGACCAAAGGCCGCCTCGCCAGATCGGCATCGCGGGGTCGACCCGATACACCCGCGCAAGCTCGTCAATGTCCAGCTCGCGCAGCGGGGCTCCCCCATCAGAAACGATCTGGGCAGCCCAGGATCTGGCCTGACCCGAGAGCAGCACGCTCTCGGTGCGGATCTGGGCGAGCAGTTCCTCGTCGCTCAGCCGAGGGCCGGGCGTGCCCTGGCAGTGCGGACAAACTACCACCGACGATCCACCTCCACCACCGCTGGACCCGCCGCCGCGGCCTGCACCGCCCGCTTCCTTCACGAATCGACGATTGAGGCACCGCGGACATGTCGGCCACTGCTCCGCGTGCGCGCGGACGGCGGCCGCGCCCCCGCCCAGCGTGGTCGACAGCAGAGCATCGCACCGCTCCAGCAGTGCCGCAACCGCCGGCCGCGCCAGAATGCTCATGGCCCGCCGTCCCTCGCCCATGCGGATGGCCCCCAGCGCAGACGCCAGATCAAACGCCGCCGGGTCCCGGCTCGCCGTCGTCGTTCGAATCGTCACCGGCTCCAGTGTCGGACCGGCGACGGTGCTGTCGGCAAGGGCGATCAACCAGCGCCGCTGCTCGTCGGACGTCTCCATGGTGGCCAGCGCAAGACAGACGCTCCGCGCAAGCGCCGGGCTCGGCGGGCCGAGCTTCGACGCCCCGCCTGCCTGCGCCGATGACGCCTCGCGGGAGAGCTCCATCGACAGAATGAACAGGTCCTGCGCCAATCGGCGATCTGCGTCCGACGCGGCCTCCGCGGCGACTTCTTCTCCAAGCTCAAAATAGTCCTGCGGCCGATCCGGCCGCAGCGCTTCCAGACGGGCGTTCAAGCCCCGAATCCGGGACTCCAGTCCCACCGCCATTGAGGCCCTTGCGGGCTGCTGCAGACCGGTTCCATCCGGCTCCGCGGACGTGCCCGCGGCTCCCGCGCCGGCGGGCTGCCCGACAGCCAAGAGAGCGATCACCGACAGTGTCGCGATCATGATCCGCCCTCCTTGATCGTCGAACCCTCGCCAAACCGCAGCGACCACAGCCGGGTCATGGCCTGCTCGGTCGCGATCATCTGCTGCAGAATGTGCCCCGCCTGGCGACGCGCGGACAGAAGATCGGCGATCACCCCGGCAGCCCCCGCCGACTGCACCGGCCGCTCGGCGCAAACCACATATGCGAGCATCTCGGCAACGGCGGCCTGCTCCGCGTTGAACTGCTGCACCGGGCCGCTCGCCATCGCCAGGCGGCTGGCAAGCCGACGTTCGATCTGCTCGGGCGACATCGGCGGCCGATCGGCCGGCGGCAGCCGGTCCGCCTCCAGACGCAGAAGTCGCTGCAGATCCTGCGCGGCACGCACGGCCCGATCGCCGGCGCTCTCGGCTAGCGCGCGCTCGGCCACGGGCGCCCGGCCAGTCGGCGATGGACCGGCCATCCGCTCATAGCTCGTCGCGATGAGCAGCGTCCCCTGGTCCACGGCGGCCTGGGGACTCTGAGCGGCGAGCATGCTCAGCAGTCGATCCACAAGCGCCCGCCGAGCGGTGATCTCCCAGTCCGGGTCCCCGAGCTTGGGCAGCCGAGATGGTCGGATCATGCGATCGATCATCTCCGACACCCCGCGCACCTTCGGCGCCACCGGCAACTGATCCAGAGAGGCCAGCACGATCGCAGGATCATCTGCAAACTTGATCACGACCTGCTGGGCCGCATGTCGAACCTGCGCAGGAGAGCCAAACAGCGCGTTCTGCACCAGAATCGAGGCGTCCAGTCGCGAGAGCGGAGACGCAAGCTGCTCCGCCGCCTTCAGGCGTTCCAGACGAACCGGAATGTTCCGCTCGGCCCGCAGGAAGGACTCGCCCCAGGATGCCGCGGAGCCATCAGACGCCGTCGCGCCCGCACCGCCCGACGAACGCCCGAGCTTCCCCGACGGCGTTCCGATCGGCGGCAGGGGCGAGATCACTCCGCCTGGAATCGCCCCGGCGGCCGCGGCGATCATCGCCGACGTGTTCGGAATCTCATCAAGCACCCGCTGGGCCCCCGACCCGTCGCCGAGCCAGAGCAGCCGAGCCGCCTCGTTGTAGCGCACCGCGGTCACGAGTTGAAGCATGAGCTCGGTGTCATCGCTGGTAGCTCGTGGCGGCTCATTGGCCACGAACGCGCCCGCGTTGGCCCGCCACATGGCCATGGCCGCCGTGCGCGCCTCCGCCTGGGTCAGCCCCCAGGCAAGGGCGTACTCCGCGCGAAGCTGCGCCCGGTCATCCGTGGTCGCCGATGCCGACAGGATCATGGTCGGGGTGATGTTCTCGGCGTTGGACTTCCCGGCGATGACGCTGGTCAGCGTGTTCAGATCCGCCACCGAGACCCGACCATCGCTGAACCACTCCATCAGCCGCGCACGCGCCGGCCCCGACGCACGCCAGCGCATCCGCGTCGCCAGCGCTTCCACGGCCTCGTAGGCCGCGGCGTCCTCGCTCGGCTCCGGACCCTCGATGAGCACCTGCTCAAGAGCGTCGGCAAGCGCCCGCTCGACCCCGTTCTCATCCCCGCCGACCCGCGCGACCGCCTCGATCCAGCGCTTGAACGCCTCCCCGCCGGAGCGCGGCTCGAGCGTCGGGGACGTGGACGGCGCGACCAGTCGCACAGGCATGCGCCGAAGTGCCGACAACGCGCCGTCCTCAAACGTCACCATCGCGCCAACACGCGATGCCGAGAGCGCCTCGTTCAACGTCTCGGCGATCCGCGCTCCCACGCCCCTCGGCAGCTCGCGCTCCACTGACAGCCGCGACAGCATCCCAAGCGCCCACGACGATGGCCAGACATCGCCTGCTCGCATGGATCGATCCCGATCATTCAACAGCCCGAGCATGCCACGCAGGTCATCGATCACCAAGACCGCCGAGTCAGGCGATGGTGAGAGCACGTACACAAAGTCGATCACGCCCGCATCCGCCGCTCGACGCTGACCCGGATCAAGCTTCGGCCACCACTCAGCCAGCGGAGCGATCGCCAGTCGAAACTGGGCCAGGCCCGCGGCGGGATCCTTCCGAGCGGTCTCGGTGGACTGCTGAATCGCCCGCACGATGCTCGACGCATCCGTGAACGGGGCCCTGGTCTCCTCTACGCCCTGGCCCTGCTGGCCAGGCGCAGGGGATGTGTCTTCAGACAACGGCACGCTCCGCGACGACGCGCCCGCTGATTCACCCGCCGGAGCTGCCGCGGTGACCGCCGGCGCGGGCGCCGAGGCCGTAACTCCCGGTCCCCCAGCCCCGCCCGGTCCACCAGTTGCAGCCTGTCGCCCACGCCCCGCGCTGACGGCAATCGCAACCGCCACAAAGCCGACAACGAGCAGCGCGGCAAAGACGCCGCCGATGAGCAGCACCCTCTTGAGCGCGGACTCACCGCCCTGCTCGGCCTCGGGCCCCATGGTCCGAACGCGAGCCACCGCCTGCTCCTGCTCGGCCGTGAGCACCGATCGCGTCGGAACCCCCGCGGCAACGTCGGACCGCGCCGCCTGATCGGCCAGTCGCGAATGCTCGGCGAGAACGAGCCGACGCACCTCCGGATCCGTCAACTGAGCCGCCGCGGCGTGCAGCGCAAGCCGCACCTCATCCGCCGCGGGTGTGTCCCCCTCAGGATGACTCCCGACCCGGTCAAGCTGCCGCTGCAGCGCGGCGTCAATCCGCATCGGGGTGCACTCGCCCGGCAACAGGCCCAGCAGCGCAAGCGCTGACCCGTCGGCGTCTTCACCGAGGAACCTTCCGACCGGAGATGGACGCTGGGTTCGTGTCACGGTGCCGGGGCCTGAGAAGGAGACTGCGATGGAGACTGAACGGGATTCGGATCAGGCGCGGGCGACACTGGAATCTCGCTGCGGAGAGCGATGATCTTCGGACCCCACGGCGCGGGACCGCCATCGGGATACAAGATCACGTGCTCATCGAGCGCGGCCCGAGCCCGCGCCGGATCCACGCGGATGAGCAGCCGAATCGACTCATGCCGCGACTCAAAGAACGTCGCGCTGCCCGGAGCTGACGCGTCCAGCATCGTCCGCCAGCACGAGAGCGCCTGCGACAGATCGCCCTCGGCCTCGCTGGTCATCGCAAGCCGGCGGAGCACCGGCTCAGCCCGCGGCTGCACGCTCAACAGCGACCGGTCCAGCCGCATCGAGAGCTTCCGAAGCGACGAGTCCCCGCTGGCCTGCGCCTGTTCCGCGGCCACCTCGGCGAGCGCCGAATACACCGAGGCCACCGCGGGATCCCGCAACTTGGCCGGATCGCCCCCGATGCGATCAACGATCCTCGACCCGACGCGGATGAGCTTTCCGGCAACCGGCGAATCGGGCGACTTGTCGCTGGCACGCCGCTGCTGATAGTGGCGAAACAGCAGCCGCTCCCCCGCCGCGTGATACTGCGTCGACGGATCGGAGGCCTGCTCAAGCACCATCGCCGCGTTGTCGATCTGATCCTCATCTCCACGGGCCAGCGCGATCTGCAGCTCGCGGAACGCCAGCTCCGCCCGATGTGGCGACAGATCGAAGTCGTTGTACGCGCACACCCCGGAGAGCAGCTTCATCACCGCCTCGGCCCGAACGGCGTCCGGAACCGTCCTGGAGAGCAGGGCGTCGAGCAACTGACGAGCTCGCACCACGACGCGCTCCGTCGCCGGCTTGGCCTCCGCCGACGAACCCTCCATCGCGATCTTGCGATCAGAGGCAAGGACCTCCTCGGCGACCACCACGAACCTCTGCGAGGCGAAGTCCCGGTCGGCTCCACGCGCTGTTCGGAACTTGGTGTACAGAATCCGCGCGATCTGCCGACGCGATGCCTCGTAAACCGGCGACTCCCTGGGCACGTTCAGCAGCACCTTCAACGCGTCCTCGTCGCTCACGCCGCCGATGGTGATCTGCATGAGCGTCAGCCGTGGCGCATGCTCGGAGTCCGGATAGGTCTGCAGGAACAACGTGATCGCCTGCGTCAGCCGCTCGCGAAGACCCGACTTGCCCGACGTATCCAGCTTCGCCGCCCGCTCCAGCGCCAGCACGCCCAGGTACAGCGGCTCCTCACCCGCGGGTGTTTTGCCGGCCGCCGTGTGGGCCGCCAGAAACGCCTCCGCCGCCGGCATCAGATCCCCCGCAAAGAACAGCGATCGCCCCTGCATCACCCCCGCACGCGCCCGCTCCAGCGGAAACGACTCCGCGTCGCTCTCTCGCGATGCCGCAAGGAACAGCCCCGCGGCGGTCCTGTACAGATTCGCCGCGGCCACGTCGCCGACCGGCTCGTTGCCGCCCGGGCTGAGCTTCTCATGCGCGCCGCGAGCGTCGTCATAGGCAAGCAGCGCGCGGGCATAGTTCACGATGAACCCGGACTCCCCGAGCGGCGCGGTCCCGTACCGGCGCACCATGTCCAGAACGTGCCCGACTTCCTTCTGCGTCACCAGGTCCTGAATGGCGATCCGGGCCAGGGCCTCGATCTGCGCGCCCGCCGTGCGACGGTCCGCCTCCAGCGCCATCACCGCCAGCAGACGCGCCAACAGCGCGGGCATGGGCCGAAGCTCAGGTCCACCACCCGCCCGATCCGATCGCCGCGTCCGCCTGACAAATAGCTCCAGATCGGCCCATCGCCTGGCCTGTGCAAGAATCCCGATGCGCCGGGCCGCGAGCTGCTCCCGCACCGCGGCGGGAGTCTGCTCCGCCTCCGAGACGAAATCCAGCCATCGCAGCGCTTCCACGTCGGCCCCTCGCTGCGCCGCGCACATCGCGCACGCGACCGCCGCCCTCGCGATGTGCTCATACTGCAGCATCGACGGCTGCACCCGGTCCAGCGTCGCCTGGCGACCGCCCGATGAGTTCAGCAGCCACCCAAACGCACGCATCGCTTCGATCGCCGGCTGCTCGCTCCTGGTGAGCTGCGCCAGATAGGTCTTGCACCACCCCTCGTAGTAGAACGCGAGCGATCGCTGGCGACGGGCGTCGGACAGCTCCGTCACGAGCTTCTCGCTCGCATCGCCCTGCTGCTCCAGCCGCTCAAGCTGGTCCACGCGACGATGGGCCTTCACCGCGATGTCGTTGAACTGGCCCGCCAGCGAAGCAAACGTCCGCTCCGCCTCCGCGGTCTCCTCGGGTGTGGCCATCCTCAGACGCTGCCGCTCGGCAATCTCCTCGGCCTGCTGATACGACGCCCGCGCCAGACTCAGCCGAAGGTCGAACGAGTCCGCCTCGGGCACCTGCACAAGCAGCGTCCGCGCCTTGTCCTCCCACATGCGCCGCTCGGCCGACGCCTGCACGCCCAGCGATGACCCGATCAGGTCCACATACAGCCGCCCGAGCCGCTCCGCCGGCGCCACCCGCTGGTCCTTGGGCAGTGCGGCAAGCTGCCGCTCCAGATGCTCAGCCAGCAGCCGCTTGAGCCCAAGTCGCTCCAGATACGACTCGATCGCCTGATTGCCCTCGTGCGCTCCCGAATCGGGGCCTCGATCCACCGCGCCCTCCGACGGCTCATCCACGCCGCGGGCCAGGTCCGGACCCGCCGAGAGCGCCACCATCGCCGCGCACACGACCCGCGCCGCCAGCCCGCTCATGGCGCACCTCCGACCCCGGACTCCGCCGAACCCGTCGCCGCCGCCTCGTGCGCGACCTGCTGAATGTCCCGCAGCCGAGGGTCATTCACCGCCGAGTGCCGCGGATACCTCGACACCAGTTCCGCCTTGACCGCCCGCGCGCCCGCGTGGTCTCCGATCGCGTGTAGCGCGGCGGCGGCGTCGGCCAGCGCCATGCTCGCAAGCACCGGTGAGACCCGCGAGAACCGGGCCGGCACGTGCAACAGATGAATCACCCCGAGCCGGCGTGCCGCTTCGTCCTGCTCGCGCACCAGCGATCTCCCAAGCCCAAGCCGGCACCAGCACTCCACCCAGCCCTCCGCCTGGACCGTCTCTCCCCCGTCGCCCGCACGCACGCGGTCAACCCCGGAACTGAGCCGCGCTTCCAGCGCCGCCCGCGCCGCGGCTCGCTGCTGCTCGTTCCCCGCACGGGCCAGCACCACATCGGCAACCAGCTTCACGCCAGGATCCCCGCTCGTGACGGGCGCGATCTCCAACGACTGGCCGGTGTCGAACCGAGCCGCGGCGAGATACAGCTCCGCCAGCACCCGCGTGCGCTCATCCCCACCACCAACCTCCGCCGCCATGCTCGCCCACTCGTCGCTCTGCACACCCACGCCGGTCGCCGCATCATTCTGAAACACCGGCGGCAACCCCGGCGCCAGCCCGGTGACCGGATCAAACACCGGAGCCATGTCGAGCGTGGGGGGGGGGGGGGGGACCACCCCCACGCCCCCCGCACCAGTTCGCACACGACGCCACTCCAGCCACGCCAGCACCGCGCCCGTCACGCTGCCTCGGTTCGATCGGCACCGGAGCAGGGCCTCTTGTGCGACGGCTGCCGAGGGTCCGGCAAGCGCGGCGGGCCGGCGATCGACCAGCGCTTCAAGCAACGGCTCCGCGGCCTCGAAGTCGCCCCGCTCCACCCGGCTGCGGGCCCGCCACAACTGCTCGCTCACCGACGCATAGCCCATCGCCGCCGCCGAGTGCTTCGTCGACGGCACCCCGCGCACCCGATCCCACGTGATCACCGTTCGACCCTGACCCTCCAGCACGGTCACGCCCTCGGGCCCAACGCCCACGACCTCGACCGACCAGGGCTGCTCCACACCGCGCAGCTCCACCTGCGCCGCCGCCGGACACTGAACCACAGCCATCGCCGCGGCAAGCGCCAGCCCCGCGGCTTCCATCCGGCCCGATCTGTGACGATTACTTGCTGCCATCCACGTGTGTGTACGTGCCGCCAGAATCCGCGGCGATCTTCCGCATCGTCTCCTCGCCCGTCCGATCGACAAGAGTAATGCAATGGATGGGAATCTTCCGGCTCCCCACGTTCATCGCTGCGATGCGAAGGGCCACCGCGGGATCGAAGTTGCCGTCAGTCATGAAGTAGATCGCGTCCGGAGGGGGCTTCATGCTGAAGGCGATCTCGAACGCCGGCCAGGGCTCTGTCCCGCCAAACGGCTCGATCCTGCCGATCCGCTCCAACGCCCACCTCTTCCCGCTCTCCCGGGCGATCAACCACCGAGTGCTCTCAGGATTGATGGGAAACGCCGTGGAGTTGAAGAACACCACGTAGAACTGCATGTGCTCCAGCAGACCCTGGATCGACGACGTGAGCTCACGCTTGAGGATGCGCAGTCGCATGCCGTTGGCGACAAAGTCCGCGCTCCAGTTCATGCTCCCCGAGTTGTCGCAGATGTACACGAACCGCGAGCCCTGGGCCTCAACCCCGAAAAACCTCGCCCCGCGACCATCTCCAGAGCCCCC
>DHLW01000199.1:11128-12843 GCA_002405485.1 Phycisphaerales bacterium UBA4658 | reverse complement strand
TGGTGCGCGATCCTTCCAAGGATGTGTCAGCCATGTCTCCGAACACTGTCAGGCATGTCCCCGGTCTATACACCGAGCTTCGATCGGTGGCACGGTTGATGCCACCTGCCGCCCTCGAACATCACGTCCCCTGACTGCTACGTTCCTAAAGAAAAATTGGAGCACTCAGCACCCGGCAAACCAAGCGTTCAAGAAGCTGAAGATGTCGTTGAAGTTGACCGTGCCGGACGAGTCAAAGTCGGCAGCCGTGGAGCTGGCAAACCAACTGTTCAGAAACTCGAAGATGTTGTTGATGTCGTTTGTGCCGTTGCAGTTCACGTCCGTCGGGCAGGCGAGTTCGACGGTGTTCCGACCCACGGTGGCGATGCTGCAGGCGTTCGCCACGATGCAGG
The DNA here is from genome assembly GCA_002405485.1 of Phycisphaerales bacterium UBA4658. Lineage (GTDB taxonomy): Bacteria > Planctomycetota > Phycisphaerae > Phycisphaerales > UBA1924 > UBA4658. The sequence goes on along the minus strand of DHLW01000199.1, from coordinate 12,451 downwards.
CGTAGTCGCCGGCCATGAGCGAACGCTGGCCGGAAATCGTCAGCGTTGGGGTCAATGCGGTCGGATTCGCTGCGGCCTCGATCGGCACACCATTTCTGGTCCATTGATAGGAGAACGGGCCTTCTCCCACAACTCCGATCGTCATGCTTAGTGAAGACATCTGATTGCACACTCTGGATGCGGTCGGCGGTGCCGTGATTACTCGGAAGCAGGGCACGGTCGCAAGCCACGATTCACCGAGGAACGTGCGGCCGTCGTCGCTCACGGCGATGGCACCATGCAGCATCGCCCCGGGCGGGACATCGACGCCCTGAAGTTTGAGCCATGGTGCGAGGGGAATCGGCCCCTGCTGATCCAGCCAAACGCCACCTTCACCAACAATAACGCTGCCATCGTGGTTCAGGTCAATGGCTGTGAAACCTCCACCAAGGTCGGTCGGCTGACCCGCGAGATTCCAACGAACCGCATGCGTGCGACCAATGCACGTTTGAACCGCAATCCCAACAAACACTTGACCATCCGCGCTAACCGCGACGGGTGCGTTGAAAGAGCATGGCCAGAGAGGTTGGAAATTGTGCAGGCTTCCTTCGTTGATCCTGTAATAGCCGCCCATGCCAACCGCCGTCAGGCCATCGGCACTGATCGCCTCGAAACTCAGATTGCCGGGGAAGTGAGTCACTCCAGCGGCGGGGGAGTAAATCCATCCACCATTACCATTTCCAAGTGTGATGTCTCCAGTTGCGCTTACGCCGATCGCTTGGGCGAATGCCGGAATCACCTCAAAGCCGGCTGTTGCCGACCATCTGAATGGACTTGGATTGCAGGGCGGCTGGCAGTTGTAGAAACGTCCAACAACTACAGAGCCATCGAAGTTCGCGCCCAGCGCCTCGCCGAGGACTGTCGGGGCGCCGAGATACTCCATCCCGCCAGAGCGTGTCCAGCGCGCGGGACCAAGTGGTCCCTTTCCGACCACGACCTGGCCGTCACCGCTCAATGCCCATCCATTGATCGGCAGTTGCCAGAACTCCTGAGCATCCGCCTCCCGAGTCAACATCGACAGTGCAGCCACTACGAGACAAAGCGGGCCAATCGACCTTGGTGATAGCGAGTTCAGAAATCGCAGTTCCTTCCGCAGTAAGAAAGCGCTCTTTGTCACAGACAAGTCTCCTGCACAATTCAGACACAGATAAGTGCTTCAGGATCCCGCGAACGAAGTATTCAGGAACACGATCATATCGACGGTAGCCGAGGTCCCGCAGATAGGAAAACACTGCAGATGGCCCGACTTCGCTCTGTCGAACCAAAGGGCTTTGAACCGACCTC
>DHLW01000199.1:5437-10986 GCA_002405485.1 Phycisphaerales bacterium UBA4658 | reverse complement strand
AGGGCTGTGAACCGACCTCCCCCTTCGAGACCCGCCGTCCCACCACCCCGCGGCCTTGAGCGAGTTGGTACCGCCCCCGGCCGCACCGAGGGTACGCCCCGACCTCCGCTCGCTCATCCAACCCGTCCTGCCCATAGTCCGAAGGGCTTTGCCGTACCCCACACGGGGGATCACCCCCCATTCCAACTGCCCACAAACCTCCAAATCTCACCCAACTGCCCCTTCCCGCCGCCCGATATCTCGCAAAGTCCCGTCTTGTGTTATACTTCCCCAGTCCGAACGCGCGAAACGCGAGACCTTCCGCCGTCGGCATACGCCGCACGGCATGACAGTCCTCTTCCGGTGGGTGGGTCGGTTCGTCGGTGTGTGCCGGTCTTGGTCGCGATCATTGGATGATCCGATCGCATTGGGTCTGGGCTCGGCGTCGCGTTGCAACGCTCAGAGCCCCGGCTTGGAAAGGACGGCCGTGCTATGGACGGTTCCCAGTCAGACTCCGCGTTCTCGCTCGTCGCTCCAACAGCCCTGCTCGATCCGCCGGGTGCTCCACACAGCACTCAGCCCATCACCCCCGGCTGCCCCGCCTGGCACGACATGGTCTATCGCTCCGCCGGCGGCGACATTTCCTGCATCCGCTGGGCCGACGGCAAGGCCAACCCCGCGCTCGTCTCATGGCTGAACGCCGAGGCCCCCGCGCGCGTGCGTCCGGGCAGCCGTGCCGTGGTCGTCGGCTGCGGCCTTGGTGATGACGTGATCGAACTCATCAACCGCGGGTACGACGCCATCGGGTTCGACGTCTCGCCCACCGCCATCGAATGGGCACGCCGCCGCTTCCCCGCCCACTCGTCGGCGTTCTGCGTCGCCGACCTGCTCGCACTGCCCTCGCGCTTCCGCCACCGCTTTGAACTGGTCGCCGAGGTGTACACCCTGCAATCCATGCATCCCGCTCTGCGTGAGCAGGCGGCGGCGGCCGTGGCTTCGATGGTCGGCCCCCGCGGCGTGCTGGTCGCCGTCGCCCGCGGGCGCGATGGCACAGACATGCTCGACGAGCGCACCGGCCCCCCATGGCCCCTCTGCCCGTCAGAAATGCAAGGCGTCTTTGAGTCCGCCGGGCTCAAACCCTGCCGCGCGATGGACGACTTCCTCGACGATGAGCACCCGGCCCACCCCCCCCAACGCCGCCTCCGCGGCATCTTCGAGCGCACCTGATCGGCGGTCTTGGGTACCCCCACACTCCGTGTGGGCTGATTCTGGACTTACTTCCCCGCGCTCTTCGCCGGACTCACGATTTCCGCCGCCGGCTGCCCCTCGATCGACTTCCCATTCCGGAACGCCTGAGCGATCGACTCGCGCCACTGGGCGAGGTACGGCGCCATCTTCTGATTCTTGTCCGGATCATGCCCGAACGTGAGCGTCTCGTGCATCGTCGAGCCCGTCGGCTTGTTCTCGACAAGCTCGCGGTACAGCATGATGCACACGCCAGTGCGCTCCGAACCCGCCGCACAGTGCACCAGCACCGGATGCTTGCTCGGATCGGTGATGATCCGCAGGGCCTCGACGTACGCGTTGGGGTTGCCCGTGCCATCGCCGGACAATCGGAACACGCGCCGCTCCACGCCCATCTCGTCGGCGACCTTCTGGGCCTCGATCTCCAGCTCCGGCCGCGTGTCGTACGCGCCCAGATCCACGATCGTCTTGATTCCATGCTCGCGAATCACCGACCGCGTCGCCATCGCCGTCAGGTTGCCCGAGCGGTACAGCTTGCCCTCGGCGACCACGCCGAAGTTCTTCGGAAACAGGTTCGGGTGCACCCACTGCGCGTACCCGACGCCCCCAAGCGCCAGTGACGCGGCGATCGTCACCGCGGTGATCACCTTGCGAACCTTCGATGGTCTTTGCGGGTTCATGCGTGCGATGATCCTATGCCCTGGCCCGTACCATCTTGCAATGGCGAGCACGGACGACTCCACCCCCACCTCCGATCCCGGCGCATCCGCACCCGGGCCACTGGCCGGCCAAGCCCGGCCCTCGTCCTCGGCCTATCCCGAGAGCGTCACCCGGCTGATCGATGAACTCGCCAAGCTCCCGGGCATCGGCCGTCGATCCGCCGAGCGCCTCGCGTTCTACCTGCTCAAGGCCGCCAAGAACGACGCCCTGGCCCTGGCCCGGGCCATCGCCGACGTCAAGCAGCGTGTGCGGCACTGCACCATCTGCTACAACCTCGCCGACGACCCTGCGCTGGGCTCGTGCAGCGTCTGCACCGACGATCGTCGCGACCGCTCCCAGGTCATGGTCGTCGAGCAACCCAAGGACCTCATCGCGTTGGAACAGACCGGGGCGTACAAGGGCATCTATCACGTGCTCATGGGCCGCATCGCCCCGCTCGAGGGCGTCCGCGCCGGCGACCTGACGATCCACGATCTGCTCCATCGCATCCAGCACCCGGCCTCCAACGCCGGAGGTGTCGCCGTCCGCGAGGTCATCCTCGCCCTGAATCCCACCCTGGAGGGCGACGGGACCGGGCTGTACCTGGCCGACGCGCTCCGCACCGCGGGCGTTCGGCTGACTCGTCTGGCACGAGGCGTTCCCACCGGGTCTCAGCTCGAATACGCCTCCAAGGCCGTGCTCGCCGACGCCATTCAGGAACGCCGCTCGATGGGCTGACGGTCAGGCCACCCACCCATTGCCCCCGTCGCGGGATCAATCAGCCAACGCTCATTTCTCGCAAACTCCGTGCCAGACGGACTTGGCCCCGGGCCTCGGCATGCCGACAATTGGCCGGACGGGTCGCATGACCCGCCCTCGACTCCTTCCAACCGGACCACCCCGATGCGCTTCGACGCCTCACAGCACATGAAGCTCAGCCAGCAGATGAAGCTGGCCCCGCGGATGATCCAGTCGATGGAGATCCTGCAGATGCCCCTCATGCAGCTTGAGGAGCGCATCGCCCAGGAACTGGAGTCCAACGTCACCCTCGAGATCGATGACCTCGGGCCAGAGGGCGAGACCGATGGCCTGGCAAGCGACGCCCTTTCCGCTGACGCCCTTGGCGACACCGCCGACGATCTGGACGGCCCGGAGACCAGCCGCGGCGAGGGCGAAGGCGACGGCGAGGATCCCAACGACGAACTCGGCGCAGGTGCCGACGCCGCGCCCGAAGCCCGCAGCGACGACGAGCGCGAGATGACCGTCGACGAGGCGCACGGAACCGAGGACTTCGACCGCCTCGACCGCTTCGAGGAAGACAACCCGGACATCAGAGACAACGAATACTCCGAGTCCGGACCGCCCGAACGCTCCACCGACTTCGACCTGCTTGAGCGCGGCCGCCTCGCGCGGCTCGACGGCGAGCCCGACGCCAAGAGCGAGGCCATGGCGCAGACCGCCGCCAGGCCCGAGTCGCTCGTCGAACAGTTGCAGGAGCAATGGGCCCTGGCCGACGTCGAGGACGTGCTCAGAGAACCCGGATCGGCGATCATCAGCTACATCGAGGGCGATGGCTATCTCCGCACGCCCCTGGAGACCATCATCGATCGCCTCCCGCCGCCCGGACCGGGGCAGTCCCGCCCTGCGCCCGAGCTCATGCAGCGGGCCCTGCAGGCCGTGCAACTCCTGCTGGATCCCCCCGGCGTGGGTGCCCGCGACACGCGTGAGTGCCTGCTCCTGCAGGCCGACGCCCTCCGCGACCAGTCCCCCGCCAGCCAGCGCGACTCCTGGCGCATCGTCCGCACGCTCATCGCCGATCATCTTGAGGACCTGGCCCAGAACCGTCTCCCGCGCATCGTCGAGCGATCCGGGCTGAGTCTGGACCAGGTCAAGCAGGCCATGGAGCGCATGAAGCTGCTCACCCTCGCCCCGGGTCGGCAGCTCGTCAGCGAGTCCCCAGGCATGATCGTCCCCGACGCCATCGTCGAGCACGATCCCGACCAGGACCGCTACATCGCCTACCTCAACGACACGCGGCTTCCCAACCTGCGGATCAACCAGGAGTACGCCAAGCTCGCCCGCGAGAAGGAATCGCCCAAGGCCACCAAGGAGTTCATCCGCAAGAACCTCTCCAACGCAGCGTGGCTCATCGACGCCGTCGAGCAGCGACGCCGAACCCTGCTCCGAGTCATCAACGTCGTCGTCGACGCGCAGCGCGACTACTTCGACTACGGCCCGCAGGCACTCAAGCCCCTCCCCATGACCCAGGTCGCCGAGCAGCTCGGCATCCACGTCGCCACCGTCAGCCGCGCCGTCAGCGACAAGCACCTGCTCACGCCCCGCGGCGTCGTTCCCCTCCGCGGGTTCTTCACCGGCGGCACCCAGACCGAGAGCGGCGAGAACGTCTCCTGGGACGCCGTCAAGGCCGCGCTCAAGGACATCATCGATGCAGAGGACAAGGCCAGCCCTCTCTCCGATGACGCCCTCGCCGACGAACTGAGCAAGCGCGGCATCGAGATCGCCCGACGGACCGTCGCCAAGTACCGCGACCAGCTCAACGTCCCAAGCGCCCGGCTTCGCAAGAAGTTCTAGGTCTTGCCGCGATCCGCACCCGTCCAGCCCCCCACAACCCGCCCCCTCACCCCCGACCCTTCCCGCGCCGCAGGTCTTTCTCCATCTGTTCCAGCACCTTCTGCTGATCCTCGCTCAGGTCCGCCCGCTCGCGCAGCCGTCGCACCGCCGCCTCGCCCTCGCCCGCCTCGAACATGATCGCGCTCGCCAGCAGGTCGTGATCCGAATGCTGCCGCCAGTACGCCTCGTTCTGCCACCGCATGGGCCCGGCCAGCACCACGCCCCTGGCTCGCGCGAGGTCGCCACTCTTCTTCGCCGCCGCCGCCGCACTCCCCGCCAGCGTCCCCACACGCACCCAGAAAAACTCGTTCACCCCCGCCTTTTCCACATCCGGCTCGATCTGGTCCAGCATGTCCAGCACCGCGCCGGCCAGGTCCACCGAGGCGACGTCCCCCGCCTTCTCCACCCGTTCGTGCGCCAGCCCGAGCGCGCCCTGTGCCGTGATCTCCTTGGCGTAGAACGCCTTGCGCAGCGCGGTCGCGGCCTGCTGGCGATTCGTCGCGGCCTGCGTCGCCAGCGCGTCCAACCGCTTGGCCTCCGAACCACATCCGGCCAGCCCAACGGCTGACGCGGCAAGCAGCGCCGTGCACGCCGCCATCGCCACCCTGCCCCGCCGAAACATCCGCACACCGATCTGCTGTCTGCGGTTCATCGCCACGCCTCCTGCTACACACAACTCGGCCTGTGGGTGCATCCCGCCGCCCCGGGTGTGGAATCTCTGCAAAGATCGGCTGAGCGTGGCCGATCACCACCGATTTCGGCTATCCTGCCCCTTGTCGGAGACACCGGACCTCACCGGACACCATCGGCCCGCACCCATTGCGGGCCTTATCAGGGATGATGCGATGACCAGCGTCCGCGCACCGCGCTCGCCGTTCGTTTCCGTAGTTCGACCGCTCGTTGCCGTCGCGGCGATGGCCGCGGCACTCCCGCTCTCCGGGTGCTCCGGCTCCGGCACCTCTGCCCGGGTCGTGGATCGGCCCCTGATGGCTCAG
>DHLW01000199.1:3581-5237 GCA_002405485.1 Phycisphaerales bacterium UBA4658 | reverse complement strand
CGCCCTGGAGTCCCGCCCACTCGCCACCCAGGACGATGCCCTGCACGGCGCGCTCCTTTTGGGCACCGGCTCAAGCGCCGACACCTTCCCCCAGCGCGTCGCCATGGGCGCCGAACTCGGGTACATCCCCCGCTCCTTCGACCGCCCCGCCCGCGAGGCCGTCACCATCGGCGAGCTCGCCTCCATGCTGGCGCCGATCTTCGTCGGCCAGCCCACTCCCTCCTCCTCCGACGCCCTGTCGACCCTCCAGGCCCGCGGCGTGACCATCGGCACAGGGCAGCCCAACCAAGGGCTCACCGGCGCACAGCTCGTCTCCGTGCTCGGCACGACTCAGGACGCCCTCGCCAGCGCGGGCGTACAGAAGGTCCAGCCGCCGACGATCCCAGCCCCGATCCCGAACACCTCCGACGCCGGCACATCCCCGACCCCCGCGCAGCTCACCACCATCGACGCCGTCGAAGATCGGCTCCCCCAACCCCTGCCCTCGGCGAACGCCTCTCTGGAGGTCGCCGGTCGCAGTGAACCCCTGCCGGTTGTCCCCGCTGGGTCCAATCCGCCCGCCATCGACGTGCAGGACCCTCGCACCACCAAGCCCGCCGTGATCGGCCCAAACGGAGCTCCGACTCCCTCCGCTCAGCCAAGGCCCAGGCCCGGCGTCAAGCTCGCCCCGATGCCCCCCGCCCCCGGCCCCGTCGGCGAACCCAGGCCCGCGACCCCGAACCCGGCGGCGCCAGCCCCCTCTCCCGGGCCCTCGGCGACCAACCCCGCCCCGACAACCAAACCACCCGCCACCTCCGGCCAGGCCTGGACCACCGGTCGACCCCTGCCGCGCAAGACCAAGCCCGTTGACCCCTCCGCTTCTCCCGCTTCCACGACCGCGACCGCCGACGAGCCTAAGTGACACTCCTCGTCCGGTGCGCGGCACGCCGTGCACCATCCGTTTCTCGATCTGGCGCGATGCCCATCTCGCACGTTCGGCTTGCCATCGTCCGCGACCTCAAGCAAGGAACCACCATGAACCGCTCTGGCTGGGCTTTCGTCTGCACCGCGGCATTCGGGCTTGCGTCCTTCGCCCATGCCCAGTCCACCGAACGCACCGAGCCCGACAAGCAACCGCCCGCGGGCTCGCGCGCCCAGCCCGAGCCCGCGCCGCCGCGCCGCGCCAGGGCCATGCGCAAGCCCATCATCGATCTTCGCGCCCTTGCTCGCGAGCGTCGCCCGGGCCAGGTCCTTCCCGGCGACCCTTCACCACTGACCTCGACGATCCCGGAGCTTGCCCCGTTGCCCGAACCGGCCGCCACGCCCAAGGGCGTGCAGGTTCAGCCGGGGCCGCCCGACGGCCCGATCGACCTTCCCGACACGGTCCCCGTGCGCAAGCCGCTGATCTCTCCGTCGCAGGAATCACGCCCCGCCGCCGCGCCTTCCGAACCTGCTTCGGTCGCCCCATCGACCGAGCCCGAAGTCGCCGAGCCGATCGCCTCCGCGCCGGCAGCTGGGCAGACAGACGCGCCGACGCCCGCGGCCCAGCCCGAAACCACCGCGAGCGACGCCGCTCCAGCCGTCCGTGTGGTCACCGTCCCGACCCCCGCCCCCACCGCCCCCACAGCCCCTGTTACTCCTGTCGCCACGCCAGAACCAGATCCCGCGTCGGCCCCG
>DHLW01000199.1:332-3367 GCA_002405485.1 Phycisphaerales bacterium UBA4658 | reverse complement strand
TGCTCCGCTCTCGCTCGGCCCGGCTCTTGTGCGCGTTGAGCGGGCCAGCACCGCGCAGTGGCGGGTTGCCGAGGTCGGGTCCCCCTGGGCCACGCCGACGCCCGGCGAGCAGCTCTCCAGCCGCATCGAGGTCCGCGCCGGCATCGATGCCGATGCCGAGTTCATCATCGACGAACGCATCGTGGTCCGCCTCACCCGCCTTGGCCGAGCGGTCATCGAGCGGGCCGCAACAACCCGCGGCGAGGTTCCCCATGTCACCCTTGCACGTGGCGGCCTGGAGATCCGACCCCTCTCGACTCCCGGCGCTTCGGACCAGCCCCCCGCGATGATCGCGCTCGTGAAGACGCCGGACCAGTCCTTTGGCGTCACCGGTGGGGTCCGTGTCGACTATGACGCGTTCTCTGGCACCCGCCGCCGCGTTGTCAACCCGTAATGCTCTTGGTTTCGTACGGGTGCCCGTTCGCGCACGCCCCCTGACGGGGGATCGCGGCCGTCCTTGGCGAGTGTCAATTCACGGCCAAACGCGTGCCAAATGCCGGTTTTCATGGTGAACCGGATCCCGTGAGGCACTGTACAACCTGTACGTCGCCCGTATGTCTGCGACGACGATCCGCTGCAACGCGGTCGACCAGGTGAAGGTGCGTCATGAGCCGGGTGCTCTCGACATCGCAATCGACCGCCCGGATCCTCCCCTGGCAACTGGCGTGCGGCCAGTGCTTGGAAGAGCGGCATGTCTGCGCTTGGTCGCCCTCCGCCGTCGATCGCGACCACTTCGTGCACGACATCCAGACCATGCTCTCACGCATCGAGGGCACCGAGGTCTGCAGAGTCGACGGTCAATCCATCTCGACCCTGGCCCATCTCACCCAGCAACTCGCCGACACCCTCAATGTGGGGACGATTCTGCCGTCGATCGACGGCCGACATGGCCTCGTCGACGCGCTCCGCCGACACCCGGCTCGGGATGGAGTCCCGGTTCGGCGTCGGTGCATCATCTGGACGGATGCCCATGTGCTGCTCCGTCGTGATCACCGCCTGTTTGGGCGGGTCATCGATGCCATCATGGGCGTCTCGGGCGAAGGCGAGTTCGTGGATGATGACGTGCTCCTTCTGCAGCGGCTGATCCTGGTCGGCCGACCCGCGCTGGACCTGTACGCCGAGGACCCTAAGGGCCAGTTGTGCTCGTGGTATTCCGAATCCGGGGAAACCCCGTTTTGGAAGGTGATCACCGGACTCGACTGCCCACCGGTGGCGCGATGGCGGATCGGGCAGGCTCGAGACCTGGTCACCGCGCCAGCCACCTCGGATATTCCCTAACAACATGGCCAGAATGAGCCACTTTCGGCTCTTTTGAGCACCATTTTGGCGCACATGGTTGCGTCCGAGGGCTCGATGTGTCGGCGGGAACCCCTTGGGGGAGTTCGATAACCAGCAACTCGATGCAAATTCTCGCCAACCCGAGTTCAGGTTGTACCTTATCGCGTCGGCAAGCGTACAGCTTGTCGTTCGTCAGTCCTTCCCCCCGAGGAGGGAGAGAGAGAAGCCGCCCGACCGTCATGGATTGGGCGTGAACGCGTGCCGTTTGCCGCGTTGGTTGATCTCTCATTCCAAGTCGGGCTTGCCGGAACGCATTGGGCGTTTCGGGGGACGATGTCTGTGTCGCATGCGGGTGTCTCTCGCGTGAGCGCAGAGGTCGGAACTTGAGGGAGTTTGAGAGATGCGCGCACGTCAGTATGTTCTCGCCGCCGTTGCCGGATTGACCGCCACGGTGGCCGCCCAGGCGCAGTCCACCACGGTCGCGACCTTTGCCGATCCGACGATTGGCGGTCCTCTGTCGCCCCTCTTCACTTACAACGGCGACAACACCGCGGGCGTTCTCTCCGGCGGATGGGCCGGCACCGGCCTGAACCTGCAGACCCCGGGCATTCCGTTTGTTCCGGACTATGCCGACGCGACCTTCACCATGTCGAGCGTCTCGACGACCGTGCCGCTGGGTGGCGGTCTGTTCCTGACGAGCGGCGGAACGATCAACTTCTTCGACTCCGCGAGCAACCCCCTGCTCACCATCAACTTCACCGGCGGGTTCCTCTCCAGCGCCCTGGGCTTTGGCGCCAGCGACTTCACGGGTTTCAACGTGACGTTCTCCGGCCCGATCCTGGCGGCGTACGGCACGATCACCAATGAGGCCTTCTCGTTCAGCTTCGCGAACCCCGCGCTGACCAGCACCGGGTTCAGCGTGACCTCCTCGTTCACGTCCTCGGCTGAGCTGGTTATCCCGGCTCCGGCGTCCGCCGCCCTGCTGGGTCTGGGCGGCCTGATCGCCGCTCGCCGTCGTCGCTGATCGCTCTCACCGCATTCTCTCACGGAAAAGCGCATGAGGCCCGGCACTGTCCGCCGGGCCTCATGACGTTTTTGGGTGTGTGCCCAACAAAGCCGGGCCGGGGCGGCTCTGCCAAATCGACAGCTTGCACGAGAATCGGCGTTCGAGCGTCACGGCCGGAGTCCCGAACAGTCGCCCAATCTCTATCGGGATCGGGTTTGGGTGGCGATTCTGGGTCATCAAGGGCAAAGATCGGGGAACCCGAGGATTTGGGCGCGGACTTGGAAGCGGCACGCGGCGTGCTGTCGATGATCTTCGCGGCCTAGACGCGATTCCAGGTGTGCATCGCCCAGGGGAGCTTTCCCAGCATCCCGCCGGTCGAGACGCACGAACCGCGCCAGGAGCAGCCCGCATCCGAACCTTGCGTGAAGGTCGGGTTCGGGTTGGTCGATCCAAGGACGGACCTGAATCCGGGGCGTGTACCCTCGATTGAGGCCCGGCCGAGGTGGCCGGCGCAAACGTCGCGTGATATTGGGACGTAGGTTCCAAGGACACGCGACAGACCGACCCGGGGCTCAGGACCCGCGGCCGGAGAAGGGCGAAACGATGTTCGAGCGGTTCACAGATCGGGCTCGCAAAGTCATGGCCCTGGCCAACCAGGAAGCCCAGCGCTTCAACCACGAGTACATCGGGACCGAGCACATCCTGCTCGGGC
>DHLW01000199.1:0-166 GCA_002405485.1 Phycisphaerales bacterium UBA4658 | reverse complement strand
CGGGGCCAACGTGCTCAAGAATCTCGACGTCGACCTGCGCAAGGTCCGGCTGGAGGTCGAGAAGCTCGTGAAGAGCGGACCGGACATGGTGACCATGGGGAAGCTCCCGCAGCCCCCGCGGGCCTAGAAGGTCGTCGAGTACGCCATCGAGGAGGCGCGGAGCCTC
>DHLW01000121.1 GCA_002405485.1 Phycisphaerales bacterium UBA4658 | reverse complement strand
AGGGCTGCTGTTCGCAACCACTCTTGAAGTAGCGGGGGTAGGATTTGAACCTACGACCTCCGGGTTATGAGCCCGACGTGCTACCAGGCTGCGCTACCCCGCAATCTGTCCCTCACACTAGCTTCCGCCCTCGGTCTGGTCAATCCGCGACAGACTCGTGTCGCTCTTTTCCGTCGGATTCTCAGGCTCGTCCCCGGGCGACCGGCTGGCTGATCTTCCGCTCGGGCTGATCTACCATCGATCCAGATGCCCACTTCGTCCTCCGCCCGTCGCTCCGCTGATCGCGTCAACGTCCTGCTCATCGGCTCGGGCGGTCGTGAACACGCCATCGCCTGGAAGCTCGCCCAATCCCGTCGCCTCGGCACGCTCTGGATCGCCGACGCCTCCAACCCTGGCCTCGCCGCGCTCGGCAGGCCTGTCGACGTTCCCGTCGACATCAAGCAGGTCTATCGCCTGCAGATGTTCTGCGACAAGAATGACATCGGGCTGGTGATCATCGGTCCGGAGGAGCCGCTCGCACAGGGCTTTGCCGACGCCCTTCTGGCCAGGAACCGCGCCGTCTTCGGGCCCATTCAGGCGGCCGCACGCCTAGAAGCCGACAAGGCCTGGGCCAAGCAGCTCATGCGTTCGGCCTCGATTCCCACCGGCGATGGTCGCATCTTCACCGACGCCGAGGCCGCCCGTGCGTATGTCGAGAGTCGGATTCACGATGAACCCGCGCTCGCCGCAATCCAGGAAAAGGCTGCTGCATACCGCGACCCCATCGAACGGCGGATGTTCATCACCAGGCAGATTGAGGCCGACAAGGCCGCACGCGCCGCGTATCTCAAGCGGCACGATGACCTCCCGGTCATCAAGGCCGCAGGGCTCGCAAAGGGCAAGGGGGTCATCCTGCCCGCAACACTCATGGAGGCCATCGATGCCATCGATCGCATCATGGTCAAGCTGGAGTTTGGCGAGGCGGGTCGAACCGTCGTGATCGAGGAACGACTCGAGGGTGATGAGGTCAGCGTCCTTGCCATCGTCGACGGGCGATCCATCTTCGTCCTCGAACCCTGCAGAGATCACAAGCGGCTCGGCGACCGCGACACCGGTCCCAACACCGGCGGCATGGGCGTCATCTGTCCGGGCGGATGCACCGATGAAAAGCTGCTCGTTCAGATCGAGGCCGAGGTCCTAGTGCCCGCCATCGACGCGCTCCGGCGCGACGGCATCGACTTCCGAGGCGTGCTCTACGCAGGACTCATGCTCACCCCCGCGGGCCCCAAAGTCCTCGAGTTCAACACCCGCTTCGGCGACCCCGAGTGCCAGGCCCTCATGGTCCGCCTCGATGCGGACCTCATCGATCTCATGCTCGCCGTCGGCGCCCGCACGCTCGATGAATGCCAGATCGCCTGGAAGCCGGGTGCGTCCTGCTGCGTCGTGCTCGCCGCGGGCGGATACCCCGGCAAGGTCAAGTCCAACGACCCGATCACCGGGCTCGATGAGGCCGCCAAGGTCCCCGGCGTGCAGGTCTTCCACGCCGGCACCCGCCGCAACGAACAAGGCCAGATCGTCACCGCGGGCGGCCGTGTGCTCAACGTCGTCGGCGTCGGTGCGACGCTCGCCGAGGCACGCCAGCGTGCCTATGCCGCTGCCGCGCTCATTCACTTCGAGGGCAAGCAGATGCGGACCGACATCGGCGTTGAGCACGCCGCCGTCCGCTCCTGAGACCGCAGAAGGCAGATCGACATGGACGTGGCGATCATCATCCTCGGGCTGCTGGCGATCGCCGGCATTGGTTTCTCCGCATGGCTCGCCGTCACACGGTCGGCCCTGGTCCGCGATCTCGGATCGGCGATCGCGTCGATCGAGCATCTGAAGGAGCACGCGCCGAGCGTTGCAGCCGAGGCCGATCGCCTCCGCGATCAGCTCGCACAGGAGCGTCAGACCATCACCAAGCTGTCGGTCGATCGCGCCGCACTTGCCGAGCAGCTCGACGCGGAGCGGCAATCGCACCAGCAGACCCGCTCTCGCGTCGAACGCGATCTCCTGGACAAGCTCGCGTCGGTCGAGACCCGCGCCGCACGAGAGATCGCCCACGTCGAGTCGCTGGCCAAGGAGAAACTCGAGGCCGTGCAGCGCGAGCGCGACGCCATCAGGACCGAGCTCGCCAAGTTCGACCTGAAGCTCCGCGAGGTCTTTGCTTCGCTGGCGACAGACGCTCTGAAGTCAAACCAGTCTCAGTTCCTGGCTCTCGCCGAGCAGAAGCTCGAAGCCAAGAAGTCCAGCATCGATGAGCTGGTCAAGCCGATCGCCGAGACCTTGAGCAGAGCGGGCGCCAAGCTCGCCGTGATCGAGCAGGCAGGGCAGGAGCTGCGAGCTGAGACCGGCAAGCTCGTCCGCGCCCTGCGCGAGCCGCACGTTCGCGGTCGATACGGCGAGCTTCAGCTCCGCCGGGTCGCCGAGCTCGCCGGCATGTCAGCGTACTGCGACTTCGCCGAGCAGCACACCACCCGCGACGCCGACGGGGTCGCGCTCCGTCCGGACATGATCGTGAAGCTCCCCTCCAGCCGAACGGTCGTGGTCGACGCCAAGACCAACATCCAGGCCTATCTCGACGCCATGAGCGCAAGCTCCGCGGAGGAGGCCGAGCAGCACCTCGCCCGCTTCGCTCGCCACGTCGCCGAGCAGGTCTCCGCCCTTGCTCGCAAGAAGTACTGGCGCGAGTACGACGGCTCTCCCGAGTTCGTCGTCATGTTCATTCCCGGTGATCAGTTCATCGACGCCGCCCTCCGCCAGGATGCCGACTTGCTCAACCGCGCCGCCGAGCAGGGGGTCATCCTCGCTGGTCCCGCCACGCTCATCGGCCTGCTCCGTGCCGTCGCCGTCGGCTATCGAGAGCAGCAGCTCGCCCAGGCCGCCGAAGAGCTCCGTGATCTGGGCAAGGAGCTTCACGAGCGCTTCGCCGTCGCCATGTCGCACGCCTCCAGACTCGGCAAGTCCATCGCCTCCGCAGTCGAAAGCTACAACGACTTCGTCGGCAGCTACGAAAAACGCCTCCAGCCCGTCATGAAGCGCTTCGAAGAGTCCGGCGTCAAGAGCGCAAAGGACCTCCCCGAGCCGCCCGTGGTCGAGACAAAGGTCCGCGTCACCCAGGCGCAGCAACTGCCGCTCATCGAGGATCGATCATCGGCGTGAAGCGTTCCGCGAAGACCGGGGCGGGGGCTTCTCCAAAAACGGCGTCAGTTCCTCGGGAATGCGCTTGATTCCACGACGCTTGGCCTTGGCCACTGCATAATGCAGCGACCGATGCATCCGCATCCGGACCGACTCCGAGACATTCAGCCCGTGCGCCTCCATGGCCTCCAGTGACCACCGCCACGCGTGGTACTCCTCCAGGCATCGCGGCTTGTACACGTCAAATCCGATTGCGTGGTGCCCGATCTCGTGCAGGAAGATCGCCGCCGACATCGGACCCTTGGGCCTCGGCGCCTCGATCAGCCGTTGCACGCTTCCGTCCCGGTATGTCACGTACCACGCGATGCCCGACATGCTCTTGCGCCACTTCCGCACGCGCACGCCGTACTTGTCGAGCATCTCCCGCACCACCGCGTCATACTTCGCCTGCATCCCCACGTCATCACGATCACGCGACGGCTTCCTGGTCCGCGATCTGGCCTCGGCCACCGCTTGCGCACGCTGTTGACGCCGCACCCCCCCGGATTCCACGGCCGCTCTCTCTCGCGGCGACGGCCTGGGTCCTCCGGGCTTCGATGGCGCGCGGCCGGCCAGTGTGTTCAGAAGCGGATCAATCAGATCCCAAAGTGTCAGCATCGCCGGTCCATGGCCTCTGTGTGTGGTCGCCGCCTCGTGACGCCGATCATACGGAGTGTCCACCTCGAATGGTCAATCGCCGCCGCCGCGGCGTCCGGGCTCCTGCGCCTCCCGACTGGCCACGAGCACAAACCCGCCGCTCTCCAGCGCTCTTCCCGCCCCGCGGGCAAACTCGTCCCATCGCATCCCGCGCTTCCCAGGTGGTTGCACTTCCAGCAGTTCCAGCGTGCTCCCGTGCCCGCACAGCACCACTCCGCGGCGTGCGTCCACAAGCGTCCCAACCCGCTGACCTGGATCGTCCTGTCTCCGCTCGCCCGTCTTCACCCGAAGCACCTTGAACCCCATCACCACCGCGCCGCCGGCCGCCGGCACGACCGACACGCTGATGCCCGGCCACGGCGTCAGCGCCAGCACCTGGCGACGCAGAAAGTCCGCGGGCATCGCAAAGTCGATGTCGTCGTCGTCCTTGGACAGCTTCCCCGCGATCGTCACCAGCGACTCATCCTGCGCAATCGGTCTCAGCGTCCCGCGCTGTTTCTCAAGCAGCACACGCTCGACCAACTCCGGCCCGTCCGATGCCAGCGCATCGTGCAGCTCGCCCGCCGTCATCGTCGGTTCCACCGCCCGCGTGCTCTGCCCGAGGATCAGCCCTGCGTCCATCCGATCCGCCAGCGTGATCACGCTGTTGCCCGTTGTCGTGTCGCCCCCGAGTATCGCCGCATTGATCGGCGCCGCCCCGCGCCACCGCGGCAGCAAGGACGCGTGCAGATTGATCGCGAACCGATCCGCCAGCAGTCCCGCCGGCAGCTTCTGCCCATACGCGATCACAACCCACGCGTCCGATTCCACCGCCCGGATTCGACTCACCACGTCCTCATCCCGGATCCGTTGCGGCTTGATGATCTCCATCCCCCCAAGGTGCTCCTGCGCAAAGGCCCCGATCGGCGTCGGCGATACCCGCCCGCCCCGTCCCGCCGGCTTGTCTGGCTGTGTCACCACCAGCGCGATCTCATGCCGCTCAGACAACCAGCGAAGCGTCGGCAATCCGAACGCTCCCGACCCGAAGTACACCAGACGCATATCCGGAGCATACGACCCCCTCGCACTCCATCGAGCCGAATCGGCCCGCCCGACACCACTTCCACCGAGTACCCTCCGGTCATGACCTGGGGCTTGCTCGCACTCCTTGCCGCCGGCCTGCTGGGCCTTTGGCTCTTCACCGTGCTGCACACGGCGTGGCTCCAGCTCCGCCCGCCCAGACGCGGCTACGCATTCGCTGTTTCCCGATCGATCCCCGGCGATCCGTCGGAACTCGTCCTCCCCGATGCCCCCCGCGGAGTTCAGTTCTCATCCTGGACCGTCCGCTCCAGAGGCGTCGATCTCCCTGTCTGGGACATCCAAGGACTCGCCCCCGACGGTCCGGTCTTCATCCTCACCCACGGCTGGGGCGAGTCAAGAGTGCTCTCGCTCCAGCGCGTCCTCGCTCTGGCGCCCATCGCTTCGCGACTGATCGCCTGGGACCTTCCCGCCCACGGCGAAGCGCCACGATCCACCTTCACGCTTGGGCATCGCGAACATCTTGACCTCCTCGCCCTCATCGACCGCGTTCGTTCCGATCCGGCTTCGCACGCGGACATCGTTCTCATGGGCTTCTCTCTCGGAGCGGGCATCAGCATCCGCGCCGCCGCCGACCTTGCCTCCTCTGGCCCCGTTCCCCTCGTCATCGCCGAGGCCCCGTATCGCCTGATCCACACGCCCGCCAGGAACGTCCTCGAGCTCCGCGGCCTTCCGCATCGCCTCACGCTTCAGCCTGCCCTTGCGCTTGTCGGCATGCAGCTCGGCGCCGGCGCCGCGTGGTCCGACTTCGATCGTGCCGCCCACGCCGCTCGCCTCTCGAAGCGAACGCACCTGCTTGTGCTCCACGGCGTTGACGACGCCATCGCGCCCGTTGCCGATGGCCGTGCCATCGCCGCCGCCGCTCCGTCTTCCACGCTCGTCGAAGTCCCCGCAGCCGGACACGCCGATCTGTGGTTGAACCCGGATCATCGCGATCGATGCCTTGCCGCCCTCCGTGAGGCGCTCGCCCGTCGTGCGCCGCACGCGCCGGAGCCCGTGCGATCATGAATCAGCAGGATCTCATCGCCTGGTCCAGGCGGGCCCTCGCCGACGCCCGCTCCGTCGTCGTCCTCACCGGCGCGGGCATCTCCGCCGAGAGCGGCATCCCCACCTTTCGCGGCGGCATGCAGGCCCTCTGGAAGTCGTTCGACCCCCAGACGCTCGCAACGCCCGAGGCCTTCGCACGCGATCCCGCGACCGTCACCGAGTGGTACGACTGGCGCCGACTCAAGTGCCGCGAAGCCCTCCCAAACCCCGGCCATGTCGCGCTTGCAGAGCTCGAACGTCGCGTCGTCTCCCGCGGCGGTTCCTTCACCCTTCTGACCCAGAACGTCGATCGCCTCCACCAGCGGGCCGGTTCCAGCTCGGTCACCGAACTGCACGGCAACATCATGCACTGGCGCTGCGCCGCCACCCATCGATCCGTCGATCCGCCCGATGGTCCGATTCCCGAGTACCCCTGGCCATCACCTCATCATCCCAAGGCCTTCGTCCGACCATCTGTCGTCTGGTTTGGCGAGGCCCTTCCCTCGGACGCGCTCGAGATCGCCCACCGCGCCGCCCTCGCCGCCGATCTGTTCATGTCCGTCGGCACCTCCGCCGTCGTCTTTCCAGCCGCCCAGTTCATCGAACTCGCCGCCCAGACCGGCGCACGCACCATCGAACTGAACCTCGAGCCCACCCCGATCTCCTCACGAGTCGACGCCTCGATCCGCGGCCTCGCCGGTGACATCCTCCCACGCATCATCTGACCAGTCCGCGCGTCCTCACTCCGTCATCGCGTCCAGCAGCTCCCCCGGCGTCGATCCCACGCGAAGCACCTGCTTGGTCTGCGGCCGCAGAAAGCCCTCCTCGTCCATGTGGTCGATCAGCGCCACCAGCGGGTCGTAGTACCCCTCCACGTTCAGGATCCCCACCCGGCACCCGTGCAGTCCGAGCTGCGCCCACGCCAGAATCTCGAACAGTTCGTCCAGCGTTCCGACGCCCCCGGGCAACGCGATGAACCCGCGGGCAACGTCCGCCATCATCTTCTTCCGCTGGTGCATGGTGTCCACGATGTGCAGCGTCTGCACACCGCGATGCCCGAGCTCGCGGTCCATCAGTTGTTGCGTGATCACGCCAGTCACCGTGCCCCCGTGCTCCAGCGCCGCGTCGGCCACGTGCCCCATCATCCCCGCTCGGCCGCCCCCATACACAAGGTCGATCCCGCGCACCGCCAGTTCACGCCCAAGCGCCCGTGCCGCCTGCGCATACACCGCCCGCTTTCCGTCCGCCGCTCCGCAATACACACACACCGGTGAAAGCGCCGCTCCTGATCGTTGGGTCATGTCCACAGCGTACCGTTCACCAATGAACCGGTATCAGCCCAGCGGCCAAGATCTCGAACCCACGCCCCAGGCCCGGGCCATCCTCCTGACCTCTCGCATCATCGTCGGCTCCTTCGGGATTGGCATCGCCATCTTTCTCATCGTCTCCATCATGAACGGGCCCACGCTCCACCTGCCCAGCGGCCTCGTTTCCGGAGGCATCGACACCGTCATGATCCCGCTTTCGGCCGTCATGCTCTTGTCCACCCCGGGCATCGGTCTGGTCCTGCGCTCCGCCCTCCTCCGCCCGCTCCGCACCCGCGCGCAGTCCGACGACCCGCCTTCTGAGGAGGACATCCTCGTCCGCTTCCAATCCTGGACCGTCATCCGATCGGCCCTTATCGAAGCCCCCGGCCTCCTGGCGATCTGCGCCTGCTTCCTCACTGGCAACGTGATCGGACTCGCCATCGGCGCTGTCGCCATCCTCTTCCTGCTCTTCAACATTCCCACCCGCGGCCGCCTCAACGCCTTCACGCGGGACGCGCTCGGCACGCTCTGATCCAGCCCGCGGCGACGATCTCCGTCGGCATCCCAAACCCGGCCCCATGCGCGCGGGCGATTGGGCGCTCTCCTCGAGCACCAATGAGCCCGGACGGCTCGCCCCAGCGCTCCTTTGGCTCAACCCTGCTGAAACAGCAGCGTGCTGA
>DHLW01000102.1 GCA_002405485.1 Phycisphaerales bacterium UBA4658 | reverse complement strand
CGCCCCTTGAGTCCCCGCGGTGGATGTCCCCCCCGTGCGTTCCCGGGCTGATCTGCGAATGATCTGCGCGATGAGCACCCCTTCAGCCGCCGACCACGTCGATCAGCACCCCGACCACCAGCGTGCCGCGGATCCATCGCGTCGCGATCTGCTCCGGGGCGCGGCGATGCTCGGGCTCGCGGCCGCCATCCCCGCCGCGCTCACCCCATCCGCTGCTCGGGCTGGACGCGACGATCGCGCACTCCGCGGGCAGGCCCGCGGCAAGGCGCGCAACGTCATCCTGATGGTCTCCGATGGCATGTCCTTTGGGACGCTCACCCTCGGCGATCTCCTGGTCCGCCGCTCGACCGGCAAGCCGGGCGCATGGTCGACGCTGTGGGCTCAACCCGGCACCTGCCGCGTCCTGCAGCGCACGCACGCCCTGAACTCCCTCGTCACCGACTCCGCCGCGGCGGCCACGGCCTGGGGCTCGGGCGTCAAGGTCAACAACGGCTCGGTCAACGTCGCCGCCGACGCTCGACAACTGCTCCCCCTCGGGATTCATGCCAAGCAGCATCGCAAAGCCGTGGGTGTCGCGACCACCACGCGCGTCACCCACGCCACACCCGCCGGCTTCTATGCCAACGTTCCGCGGCGCGATTACGAGGGCATCATCGCCGAGCAGAGCATGGATCGCGGGATCGACGTGATTCTCGGCGGGGGCGAGCGTTTCTTCGCGCCATCGCTCATCAACAGGCACCCCGCATACCAGTTCGTGCGCACCAAGGCGGAGTTGCAGAACGCCCGCAGCGACGGACCGCTCCTCGGCCTGTTTGCCGAGAGCCACGTGCCCTACGCCATCGATCGCGCCCCGACGGTGCCCGACCTGGCGACCATGTCACTCGCCGCGCTCGATCGGCTGAGCCGTGCTCCGGAGGGTTTTCTCCTGCAGATCGAGGCCGGCCGCGTCGACCACGCCGCCCATGACAATGACGCCGCCGCTCTCGTCGGCGAGCAGATCGAGTTCGAGAACGCCATCGCCGCCGTCTGGGCCTGGCTCCAGAAGCGCGGCGTGGACGACACCCTGCTCATCGTCACCAGCGACCACGGCAACGCCAACCCCGGACTCTCGGTCTATCACGACGACGCCGAGCAGGGCCTGAACCGCCTCCTGCAGCCCCGCAAGAGCTTCGAATGGATCGGCGAACAGCTCGCCGAGGTCAAGGGCATCGACGCACGTCTCGAACGCTTCCCCGCGCTCGTTCGCGAGGCCAGCGGCTACACATTGACCCCCGCGGACCTCGACCTCATCGCCCGCGTCCTCCGCGAGCAGCGTGTCACGCCATTCGAGGCCCAGAACAAGTGGCCGTCGGTGCTCGGCGGCATCCTCGCCAATCACTTCGGCGTGAACTTCATCAGCCCCAATCACTCCGCCGACTATGTCGAGACTACCGCGATCGGCCCCGGGAGCGAGCTTGTCGCCGAAAAAGCCCGCGGTTCCGGCGGCGTGATCGACAACACCGACCTGCACGCCGTCATGGTCGACGCCATGGCCCTCGGCCCCGGCACGCTTACCGATGACATGAAAACCCCCATGCCAGTCCGCGGCGTGATCAAGCCCGACTAGCGCGCGTCGATCCGTCGATCTGCGGAGCCGCCGCGCCGCACTCCGGACACTGCGTGGACGGAGAGACGCCCGCGCGGTCATATCCGCACCGCTCGCACAACCCCGCCGCACGACGCCGGGCTCGCCGATTCGCGGGCAGCACATGCCAGACGATCGGCATCAAGCCGATCGTCAGTGGCAGCCAGCATGGCACATGGAGGATCGCGTGCCAGATGCCCGTGCCGCCACCATGATCATGCTGATACCCGGCGCCAAGCAGCCGGCGATCGCCCTTTCTCCAGGAGTTCCAGGACTGGATCGTCGACCCCCCGGACACGTAGAACTTCCAGCCCGCTTCGGCGCGCCACTGCTGCCGCAACCTGTCGGCGTCACGGTGCACGCTTGTGTAGCCGGTGCCCCCGACGGCCAAGCGATGGTCCAGCAGCCATGCACGCCAGGCCCTGGTCCTCAACTCGAACCAATCCGGACTGCCCTTTGACGGCTCGGGCTCGCCGACCATGGTGTACACGGCACCGCGCCCACCGAACACGCTGATCGCCCACCCCGCCGCCGAGAGCAGCACGACCCCCGCGCCGATCCACGCCAGCAGCCGCGATCGGTTGTGCACGCGCGCCATGAACGTGCAGCATACCGAACCGGCGCGCGTCGGCTCATCAAAGACAGCGGGCGCGACCAGTTCGTCGCGCCCGCCGGAGAAGAGACATGTTGGCGTTCGAGCCCGACGGGCGATCAGAGGATCGTCACCGTGCCGCGCTGCGTGCCGATGGTGCTGTCTCCGCCCGAGGGCTGCAGGTTGCCCAGCGTCAGGTCGTAGTGGCGGAACTGGGCGACCACGCCGACGTCGCTGACGACCTCGACGGAGAAGAAGAACCGGTTGTTGGCGTTCTGGGCCCGGAGCGCGATGCTGGTCGGATCGTTCGGATCGGCAAGGTCGATGAACAGCGTGCGATCGCGGGCGATCTGGAAGTCGCGTGCGATCACGAATCCGTCGGTGTACAGGAATCGCACCGTCACGTTCGCCGCTGCCGTGTCGGTCACCCCGAAGAACTGACCGGGGTTGTAGACGGCGATCTGCTCGAACAGGTCGACGCCCGCGCGCTGCTGGTTCATGAATCCTTCGGCAAAGTCGTGCCGGGTCGCCGCGGTGTAGCTGAACGGATTGGTCGCGATGTCGTTGTTCTCCACGTGCCGCGTCGAGACATAGACCCGCTGCGCACCCGCGCTGTACAGCACCGTGTACCGCTTGCCCTGCAGCGCGGGAACGTCCGGCAGCACGAACGACGACCGCGTCATCGGCTGGATGAGCAGCGCCGAGGGCGTGATGGTGAAGTCCGGCGTGGAGTCCTCGAACCGCGCGATGAGCGTGACGAATGCGCCCGCCGAGTTCGGATTCACGATCGACACCGTGTCCCGGGTCGTGCTCGCCGCCCCGCCGCTGTTGGCCAGCGGCAGCACCCCGCGCGAGGCACCGCTGCCCGTAAGCCCAAGCTGCGTCGCCCCGCCGCGATCGTTGCCCGTGGTCTTGTATCCCGTGCTCGCGGCGACGATCGCCACGCTGGAGGTGATCCGCAGCGAGTAGGTCCCGTCCACGAGCTCGCTGAGCGCCGAGATGGCCAGACCGCCGCGGCGGAACGCCTCGGTCGTCCGCGTGATCTCGATCGTCGATCCGCTCTCCTGGAAGAACGTCAGGGTCAGATTCGCCGGCACGTCCTGAGCGTTGGACCACACGACAAAGTCGTTGATCCCCGCGCCCTTGCGGATGTCGGGGAGGAACCACGTCGTCGACGTCTCGCGCGTGAACGCCTCGATCGTCGACGAACCGAAGTCATAGTGGCTGATCGTCGCCGCGATCGGGCCCGTCGCCCAGACCTCGATCGAATACGGCGTGCCCTGCCGGGGAACAAGGTTGTTCCCGGGGTTGGAGAACGTGCTCAGCGTCACGCCCGCGCGACGGTTGGGCGCGATCGTCCCCGTGTTCACGACCTTGTCGCGATACCAGAAGTCCACGTTGCCCGTCGGCCGCGCCTCACGCACCTCCGACCGCAGGATGACCTGGTACCGAAGCGTCGTCGAACCCGGGTTGCCCAGCGGCAGGAACTCGTTGATCGTGCTCCCCGCGAAGCCCTCCGGATACACCACCTTGTAGGTATAGAACGCCGCCACGCCCTGCGGCTTGATGATCTCCGCGTCCACGATCGTCACGAGCTGGTCCTCGTTCACGTTCGTGCCCGTGAACCCCGTCCGCACCGGCAGCCCGTCGTTGGACGAACCGCTGCCCGTCCCGTTGAACGGCGCGCCGTTGCTGATGTTGATCGTCACGCCCGACACGATCGACTGCACCACGTTCCACGAGCGGTCGTTGGCCACCCGCGCAAACACCGTGAACCCGCCGTCCACCGTGTTCAGGTTCGTGTTGTCGTTCAGATTGATGAAGAACTGGCTCGTCGCCGAGTTCGGCTGGCCGCCCAGACGGGCCATCGCCACCGTCCGCCGCAGGTTCGACTGATTGAACTCGTTGGTGATCGGCGCATCGGTCGGCACGCTCTCCCACGACTGGTTTGCCGCGCCGCTCCCGTTGAACTGTCCCGTCGTGGTCGGGCTCTTCAAGCGGGCAAGCCCGCCCTGGAGCACGAAGTTCGAGCTCAAGCGGTGGAAGAACGTCTTGTCAAAGTCCCCGTCACGCACGTACTTCAGAAAGTTCGCCACCGTCCCCGGAGCCGCCTGATCGAACATCTCCAGGTCAATATCACCAAAGTTCGTCTCCAGACGAACCACCGTGTTGTTCGGATTCGTCAGGTCCGTGATCAGCGGCAGCGGATCGCTCGCAAGCAACGCCCGCGCTTCAAGCTGCTCAAGCAACGCGGCGGGCTCGGTGATCGGACGGCGACGCAACGACTTCAACATGACCAGACTCCTGCTCGAAACTGCATACACCCCGCCCCGGCCCCCCACCTTCAACTCGCGTCCCCGAAGACCCGCTCACCCACGCCTCGGGTCTCGAAGAACATCCACGCCGACATTCGAATCCGAGTATATCCCGTACGATCCCTCACGCCGATCCCTCACCGTCAGCCGGGCCGATCCCCGTCCCTTCCATACGACAGACGCCTCGGCCTTTGGCTCACCGACCGTAGCATTTCCACAGATGTCGTCTGATGTCCGTTCCACTTCAGGGGTTCTGCCCGTTTCCACCGAACCCGTGGAAGTGTCCGTGAGCGCGATCTCAGAAACGCCGGTCGAGCACCACGCCGCACGCGGGACTCCGGTTCTGCTGCCCGGCGGCCCGCTCCGCATCGAGGTTCCCGCCCTCCATGCTCCGGCCCGTGTCGCCGCCGTGGTTCCCTGCTTCAATCGACCCGACGACGCCCGGCTGCTGCTGGACGATCTGTCCAAGCTCGACCTCCGCGGAATCGATCTGCGGGTCCTGATCGTGGACAACGCTTCCGACCAACCTCTGGATCGCCTTGGGCTTGCGCTCGATCACTCGCCGCCCCCATCCGGACCCCCACGATGCTCCATCACCCGACTGGAGCGCAACACCGGGGGCAGCGGGGGCTTCAACATCGGCATCGACCTCGTGCTCGGCCGCGAGCATGAACGCGACCCCGCGCCTTCGCCATGGGCCGACTTCAACGCCGACTGGCTCTGGCTCATCGACAGCGACGCCCGGGTTCTGCCCGGCACCCTCCGTTCACTCCTGGACGCCATGCTGGCCGATGAACGCGTGGTCGCCTGCGGACCGGCGATCTGCGACCCGTCCACGGGCATTCCCTTCGAGCTTGGCGGACGGATGAACCTCCGCTCCGGTCTCATGGAGCCCGTGGTTCCCGGGGCCGCCGGCGTGATCGGCCCCGTGGAGTGCGAGTATCTCGCCGCCTGCTGCGCCCTCGTGCGCGCCGACGCCGCCCGCTGCGCAGGGCCCATGCCAGACACATTCCTGAACGCCGACGATGCCGAGTGGTTCATCCGCATGCGACGTCGCACCGGCGGACGCGTGCTCGCGCTCCCCGGCGTGCGCGCCATGCATCCCCGCTTCGACCGCTTTCCCACCTGGACGCGCTACTACACCACGCGCAACGCCCTCGGCCCGCTCAACGCCATCGCCGCCCCCCGGACCACACGCTTCGCACGCGCCGGCCGAGATGTCCTGCGCGCAGCGCAACAGCAGTTCATGGAACGCCCGGACCTGGCCCGCCTGCACATGCTCGGCCTGCGCCGCGCCGGCCAACGGGGCCCCGCGCCCACCGGAGCCATCGGCTGCCGACCCGCCGCGCCGCTCCGAGACCTTCTCCCCGCCCTGCGCCGAGAGCTCGGCGAGCTCCGCGGCAAGCGCGTCGGGATCACGCCCGATTGCGGCCTCGACGCCCCGGATCGCCACGCCTTCGAACTCGCTCTGCACGCCGCCGGCGCATCGACCGTCGATCTCCCGGCCCGATCCTCGCCCCTGCGCACGCTGCGCAGATGGATCCTCGGTCCGGATGTCGACGTCGCCATCGTGCCCGCACGCGGTCGGCACTCAAGCTGGTGGCGCGGACGCGTCCAGATCCAGGTCGCCGATGGCCAGTTCTTCCTCGCTCGCCCGCGCCGCCTCCGCTCTGTGCTCGCCGCCGCCGGCACGCTCGCGCTCGGAGCCCTGCACACCCAACGGGCCGCCGGTCGCGTCGCCGTCGACGACGAACCCTCGATGCTCGACATCGAGTATCGCTCGGCCCACGCCCACGCCGGCGATGCCCTCTCCGTCGAGGTCATCATCCTGAGCCACAACCGCTGGCCCGCTCTGCAGCACACGGTCGAGCGCATCCGCGAGTCGCGCTGGTTCACCCATTCGGCCGCCGCACGCCGGCGGATCACCGTCGTGGACAATGCCTCCTCCGACGGCACCGCCGACCGGGCCGAAGTGCTGCTCACGCCGCTGGGCGTGCGCGTCCTGCGCCTCCCGGAGAACGTCGGCGTCGACGCCTTCAACCACGCCGCGCTCCACTCCGATGCCGACGTGCTCATCATCCTTGATGACGACGCCACGCCCGATGACCACGCCGTCCGCATCGCCCTGGACGACCTCGCACGCGCCCCCGGTCTCGCCGCCGTGACCCTCCTTCCATCGCACCCTCGAACCGGCGCAGTCGAGTGGCCCTTTGCGCGACAGCTCCGCGGCGGCTCATCGGACCGATGGCCCGTCATGGGATGCGCCAACATCATCCGCAGATCCGCGTGGATGCTCGTCGGCGGATACGAGCCGGCCATGTTCCTATATCGCAACGACACGGACCTCGCGCTCAAGCTCCTGGGCGCTGGCCTCGGCGTGCGCTTCGATCCCGCGCTCGTCGCCTGGCACGATACCCCGGCATCTCCCGGGAAACCCAAGTCCCTCCGATGGCACGAGCTCGCCACACGCAACTGGATCTGGCTCGCACGCCGGCACGGGCGCGGCGTCCACCTCCCGATCGGCGCCATCCTCGGCTGGGCCTGGGCCCACGCCCTGGCCAGAGCCAGCCTCCCAAGGCACCTCGCCACCCTCAAAGGCGCGTGGCTCGGCATGACCATGCCCGCCCCGCCCACGCCCCAGCACTGCAACGACAGCGGCGCCGCATGGCGGGACCTCCTTGCCCTGCGCTTCTCCGGCAGGCCACCGCGCGCCGACGCCGGTTATCGGCACTCCCCCTCACCCCCGCAACGCCCGCACGGACGTCACGACCACCCCAGCGCCCCGCGTTGAGCCGCCCCGCGTCCGCTCCCGCCGCACGCTCCTGGTCCATCGGATCGATGCACACCTCTCGGGCCTCGTCGCCGCGACTGCGCGCGAGCGATCGTCGCCCAGGAGCCGTGCATGGCGCGTCGTCAGAGCCGCACATTTCACCGCGTGTCGCCCATGTCGTCACGCGCGAGTGTCGCGACCTTTGAGCCCCTGGAACAACGCACGCTGTTGTTCTCCTGGTCCTCGCAGGAGGTCTATCTCAACGAGCTCATCAACCGCGCCCGCGCAAACCCTCAGACCGAGGCCGTCCGCATCGGCGTCAACCTCAACGCCGGGCTCACCATCGGCGAATCGGCGCTCCTGATCCCCCGCGAACCCCTGGCCCTCAACCCCGAGCTCACCCTCGCCGCACGCGCCCACAGCGCCGACATGGCCGCCCGCCTGTTCTTCGATCACATCAACCCCAGCGGTCAGAACCCCACCCAGCGGGCCCAGGCCAGGGGCTACCTCGGCACCGCCGGCGAGAACATCGGCGCGGGTCACGCCTCGATCGACCTCCTCTATCGCGCCTGGATGCTCAACGCCGACCAGCGCAAGAACGTCCTCTCGCTCTACACCCTCTTCGACTCCACCTTCCACTACGACCACTTCGCGCCGGGCTTCGCACTCAACGTCACCGGCGCCGCCTTCACCAGCTACTTCACCGGTGTCTTCGGCAACCCCTCCTCCTCCGCCCGTACCCAGTGGCTCACCGGCGTCGCCTACACCGATCTCGACGCGGACAACTTCTACTCCATCGGCGAGGGACTCTCCGGCATCCTCGTTGAGGTCTTCGCCGGCGCGTCCGCCGCCGGCTCCCCAGTGCGCACCTACTCCACCCTCGACGCCGGCGCCTTCCAGGTGCCCCTCGCCAGCGGGCAATACACCGTCCGCTTCACCCGCGAATCCGACGGCGGCACCGTCACCAAGCCCCTCACCATCTCCGGCGCAAACGCCAAACTCGACCTCCGCGCTTCCGAACTCGTCGTCCCGCCCCCCCCGCCTCCGGACGACTACCCAGACGCCGGCAACTGGGCCCAGGCCCCAGCCCTCTCGCTCAACTCACTCGGCAACGGCTCCATCTCCGGCGTGCTCGGCACCGCCAACGACGCCGATCTCTTCCGCTTCACGGCCGGCCGCTCCGGTCCCACACGCCTCGGGCTCGCGCCCGCATCCGGCGCGTTCACCGGGCGCATCCGGGTCTTCGACAGCTCGTTCACGCTCATCGCCACCGGCTCACCCGGCTCCGGCCCCGGCGAATCCGTCGTCACGCCCACGCTGCAGAACGGGCAGATCTACTACCTCCTCGTCGACGCCGCCCCATCAGGCACCGGCGAGTACACCGTCTCCGTTCTCGCGCCAGTCGATCCTCCGCCCCCTCCCCCTCCACCACCTCCACCACCCCCACC
>DHLW01000041.1:13069-14459 GCA_002405485.1 Phycisphaerales bacterium UBA4658 | reverse complement strand
GGCTTCCCGGCGGATGATGTGGCCTACTTCGAGTCGGGCATCGAGCAGCCCTACGGGATGATCCTGGTCACCGGCCCGACCGGGTCCGGCAAGACCACCACGCTCTACACCTCGCTCAAGCGTCTGAACACGCCGGATCGCAACATCATGACCATCGAGGACCCCGTTGAGGTCCGCATGCCGCTCATCCGCCAGGTGCAGGTGCACGCGGACATCGGGATGACCTTTGCCGGGGCGCTGCGGTCGATCCTGCGCCAGG
Organism: Phycisphaerales bacterium UBA4658; assembly: GCA_002405485.1. Taxonomy (GTDB): domain Bacteria; phylum Planctomycetota; class Phycisphaerae; order Phycisphaerales; family UBA1924; genus UBA4658. The sequence continues at coordinate 14,200 of DHLW01000041.1, read as the reverse complement.
ATCCCGATGTCGTGTTCGTCGGCGAGATCCGCGATGAAGAGACCGCACGCATCTCCGTCCAGGCCGCCCTCACGGGCCACCTGGTGCTCTCCAGTCTGCACACCAACGACGCCGCGGGCGCGCTCCCGCGTCTGCGCGACCTCGGCGTCCCGCCCTTTGCCGTGAACGCCGCCCTGCTGAGCGTGATCGCCCAGCGACTGGTCAAACGGGTCTGCACCGGGTGCGCGCGGCCCTGCGCTCCCGAGCCGGCCTTGCTCGATCGCTTCGCACTTGCGCCCGGAACGACGGGCTTTGTCCGGGGCGTCGGCTGCGCTCGCTGCGGCAGCACCGGCTCCAGAGGCCGGGTCGGCGTGTACGAGGTGCTCCGCATCACGCCGGCCCTCCGGCGGCTCGTCGAGAAGCTCGCACCCGCCGGCGAGATCCGCCGACAGGCCCTGCACGAGGGCTTCCGAGAGATGTGGCGCGACGGGCTGACCAAGGCCTGCGGCGGCCTCACCACGCTCGAGGAGATCGCCCGCATCGTCGCCGTCCAGGCCACCGAGACCGACGCCGCAGACCAGCAGGCTCATGCGAGGACCGCCGCATGAGCGCGATCACCTTCGACTATGTCGCGATCGACCGCCTGGGCGTGAAGCGACGCGGCTCCACGCCGGCGGCGAGCGTCGCCGACGCCTGTCGAAAGGTCGCCGCGCTGGGGCTCACGCCCATCACGATCCGCCGGACCAGCGGCAAGCTGGGATTCGCCATCACCTCCGGCCGCATCCCGACCAAGGAACTCTCGCAGTTCACCTATCAGCTCGGGGTCATGGTCTCGGCTCGCATACCGGTCTCCGACGGGCTGCTCTCCATCGCCCAGCAGGAAAAGAACCCGGTCCTCAAGAGCATCGTCACCGACATCGCCAAACGCATCCAGTCCGGCGAGCAGATCGCCGTCGCCATGGACGCCCACCGAAGGGCCTTCGGGGACGTCTACGTCGAGACCATCCGCGCCGCGGAGCGCAGCGGCAATCTCGCCAAAGTGCTCGATCACCTCTCCGAGACGCTGGAGAAGGGCCAGGAGCAGGCCCGGCAGGTGCGCGGCGCGCTGATGTACCCGACCTGCGTCGTCGTCGTGCTCACGCTCGCCGTGCT
>DHLW01000041.1:12772-12935 GCA_002405485.1 Phycisphaerales bacterium UBA4658 | reverse complement strand
CGTCGTGCTCACGCTCGCCGTGCTCTTCCTGGTTGGCTTCGTCGTTCCAAAGTTCGCGACGATGTTCCGATCCAGGAACCTGCAGCTCCCGCTGTTCACCGAGCTCCTGATGGGTTTCGGGCTGTCTCTGCAGCAGTTCTGGTGGGCCTACCTCGCCGGAGTG
>DHLW01000041.1:12273-12625 GCA_002405485.1 Phycisphaerales bacterium UBA4658 | reverse complement strand
TCGCCGTGGGCGTCGTCGCATGGACGCTCTGGACCCGCCCGGGCGGGCGGCTGCTCCTGGATGCCCTGCTCCACCGCGTGCCATACATCAACCGCATCCTCGTCGGCTCGGGCATGAGCCGCTTCGCGAGCATCTTCGCTCTCGGGCTGCAGTCCGGCCTCGGGCTCATCGAGTGCCTCGACCTCGCCGGACGTTCCACCGGACGGGCCATGCTCATGCTCGACGTCGAACGCATGATCGCACAGGTCCGCGCCGGCGGCCGGCTCTCCGACGTGCTCTCGACGTGCCGGTACCTCACCCCGTTCACCAAGCGCATGCTCGTCGCCGGCGAGCAGTCCGCCGAGATCCCCCG
>DHLW01000041.1:11912-12113 GCA_002405485.1 Phycisphaerales bacterium UBA4658 | reverse complement strand
GCGGGAGACCGCGCACCTTGCCAAGAACCTCTCGACCGTCATCGAACCCGTGCTCATCGTCGCCATCGCCGGCGTCGTGCTGGTTATCGCACTGGCCATCTTCCTGCCCATGTGGGACATGGCCAAACTCGTCAGTTAATCTGGAGACTGTTTCACGAAGCTCTCAACTCCCGTCGTTTGAGCGTCGATCCACCCCCTGTT
>DHLW01000041.1:0-11812 GCA_002405485.1 Phycisphaerales bacterium UBA4658 | reverse complement strand
ACTCCCGTCGTTTGAGCGGCGATCCACCCCCTGTCTCTGTGAGTTTCCCTGACATCGTTTTCCCCGGAGATCTGACCATGCTTGCTTCTGTTCGCCGGTCTCGTGCATTCACGCTCGTCGAACTCATCGTGATCATCGTCGTGCTGGCGATCCTCTCGGGTGTGGCAATCCCGAAGTACATCGACTACGCCGCCCGAGCCAAGGAATCCGCGGCCCGCGGGACGCTCGGCGCCGTCCGCTCCGGAATCGCCAACTTCTACGCCAACGCCGCCGTCACCGGCACCGCCGCATTCCCGACCCTCGTGCAGATGCAGACGCTCGGCACGGTCATGCAGGAGGCCATCCCGGCCAACCCCTACAACAACGGCGCCACCATCGCCGCCGCTACCTGGGCCACCACCCCGCCGGTCTCCGGCAGCGCGGGCTACAACTACGACGACGCCACCGGACGCTTCTGGCTGAACTCCACGACCACCGGCATCAACGAGCACCTCTGGTAATCACCCTGCGTTCCGGATCACACCGGCGCTCCAGCCGATGCCAGACACCTCCGCTCAACTCCGCCGCGCCCCGAACTCGGGGCGCGGCTTCTCGTTGATCGAGCTCGTCGTCATGATCGCGCTCCTGGCGATCATCGGCGTGTCGGCGATCGCGTCGACCCAGTCCAGCGGCCAGAGCAAGCAACGCCTCGCCGCCCGCATGCTCGTCTCACACCTCTCGTCCCTGCGCGAGCGTGCCATCGCCAGCGGCTCGTCAACCTGGGCGACATTCAACACCAGCACCGACGCGGCGACCTACTCCCAGACCGTCAACGCCTCGATCGTCGCCATCACCGATCCCGCCACCGGGGCCCAGCTCGCGACGCGCCTTGGTGCCGGCTCCGAAGGCGCGCTGCTCGCCGGAATCGAGATCGGGACCATCAACGGCTCGACCACAACCACCACGATCGGGTTCGACTGGATGGGACGCCTCGTCAACAACGCGGGCACACTCCTCACCACGTCCACGACCATCACCATCACCTCCAGCGGCACGACCCCCGCCGCCCCGGCGATCACCATCACCATCCAGCCCGAAACCGGCCTGGCCGCGGCGACCTGGTAACCCGCCTCAACCGCCAAGCACATCCTGTCGATACCCCGACGGTGCCAGCAGATCCGACCCATCTCTGTCGGTCGCGCCACGCGCGCCGAGGCCTGACGCTCATCGAGGCGATCGCGGCCATCGTGATCCTCGCCGTCGGCCTGCCCGCTGTGCTCTGGGGCATCCGGGACGCCGCCCGAATCCGCGTCGATTCCGTCCTCGTCACCAGAGCCCGATGGCTCGCCGCCGAACGGCTTGAGGACATCCTCGCCGATCGTCACTCCCCGGCCCGCGGCTACGCCTATGTCGTCAACGCGAACTATCCCGCGGAGACCACCGTCTCCGGATTCACCGGCATGTCCCGCACCACCGCGATCGTCGAGACCGGCGGCCCGCCGTCGTTCGCGGCAGGAACCGGCTACAAGACCGCCACCGTGACCGTCGCGTTCACCGGCAGCTCTGGAGCTTCCCGCAGCGTCGTCCTCTCCACGATGATCACGAGCTACACGCCATGATCAGCGCCCGCCCAACCCGGTTGCGAGCCTTCACGCTCGTCGAGGCGATCACCACCATCGCCATCGTCGGTGTCGTCGGCTCCATCGCCGTGACCCTTGTGCGCACCGCGATCGACGTCTACGAAGACTCCGCCATCCGCGCTGATCTGTCCACGCAGCTCTCGACCGCCATGGAACGCGTCGCCACCGAGCTCCGGACCATCGGCCCGTCGAGCGCCAGCGGGTCCGTCGGCCCGGACATCTCCGCGCTCACCTCCACGTCGATCACCTTCAACTCTGGCGCTGCCGCACGCACAATCACCCGCACGGGCTCAAACCTTCTGCTCACCGGGGGGGCCGCGAGCAACATCCCTCTTGCTCAGAACGTCTCGACTTTCACGCTGCAGGGGTACGACAAGTCCAATGTCGCCCTCCCTGCCAGCCCGTCGGCCGGCCAGATCGCGACCCTCCGCCGCATCGAAATCACGCTCACCGCGACCCGAGGGACCGTGAGCGAGACGCTCCGAACCCGCGTCTTCATCCGGCCTCTCGCCGCAGGGTCGGGCGCGCCCTGAGCCGCACGGATCTTGGCCGGGTCCGAGAACACTCGCGGGCGTCGGTCGCATCGTCATCCGAACAAGTGTCCGGAGGAATCGCCCGATATCCGCCAGGTAGCGGCGTGACTGTTGTTTCCCGTGTCCCCAAGACCCGACCATGTCCAACCCGCAGATCATCATCGAGCTCACCCCGTCGCGCATCGAGGTCGCCCTCCTGCGCCCGGGACTCGGCTCGCACCAACGCGCCGCAGAGTGGCGGTGCACCCGGCTCGGTCATGCCGACTGGCCGACTCCGTTCACCACCGCACTTCCCGAGGTCCAGACCGCCCTCGCCGCGCTGCTGGCGGACGCGAAGATCACCAAGGCCCGGGCGACGGTGCTCTACACCACGCCCGGCTCGGTCTCGCTGCTGACCCCCGTGCCTCGGTCGGTGTCGACCGCGTCAGCGGAACAGGCCGCGCTGCTGGCGCTTGCCGGAGTCGCCGATCTCCCGATCGATGATTCGCCCCGCGACACCCAGTTGCTGCATGAGGATCCTGCGAACAAGGCCGCCTCGCGGTCGGATTCCGAGCCCCAGTCCGCGCCCCAGCGGCACGTCCTTGCCTGCGCCGACGCCGAAGAACGCACCCAGGCCCTCTGCGACATGCTTGAGGAGCTCGGGCTCACCGTCGAACGGCTGATCCCGGGTGATGCCGTGGGCATCGCCACCGTCGTTCGCGCCGCGATCGACCGATCCGCACGCGGCCCGACCGCGGCGGTCGTCTGGCTGGGTGAGCACTCCACCTCGCTCGCCGCCGCCGCCAACGGGCGCCTGCTGTTCGTCCGAACCATCTCCGCAGGGACCGAAGCCCTCGTGGACGCGCTTCGTCGGCCGCTCAAGGTGAACGACCCTTCCGCCCCGCCCATCTCCCTGGATCATGTTGCCGCGCGCGAGCTGCTCCTGGCCGTGGGCGTTCCCGCCTCGGATGCGAGCATCCCCGGCCATCCCCGGCTCTCCGGCTCGGCCCTGCTCCCCCACCTGCAACCCACCCTGCAGCGCTTGAGCATCGAGATCAAGCAATCGATCCGCTTCGGCGTCTCCGAGATGCAAAGGGGCGATGTCCGTCTGGAGTTCATCGGTCCTGGCGGCGCGGTTCCCAATCTCGCCCAGACCATCGCCCGCCAGACCGCCGTCGCGCAACCCGAAGCCGTCACCGTCGACGCGCACGCCGACGCCGCGGACTCGAGCGTCGGCGGGCTGATCGCCGCGTTCGCATCCGACGATCGCCTGGGCATCTCGCTGCTCCCGGAGCAGCGCCGCCGGATCCGCTCACTCACGCGTGTCCGCAAGGCCATGCTCATCGGCGCCGCCGCCGCCGCCGCGTTCGTGACCTTCGAGGCCGTCGACGCGCAGCTCCGGTTGCGCCAGAAGCGGGCCGCGCTCGCCGCCGAGGTCGCCAAGGCCCAGCAGCAGGCGCCCCTCCTCGCCCAGCGCGCGCAGGCCGCGCAGGCCAATCTCGCNNCCGCGTTCGTGACCTTCGAGGCCGGCGACGCGCAGCTCCGGTTGCGCCAGAAGCGGGCCGCGCTCGCCGCCGAGGTCGCCAAGGCCCAGCAGCAGGCGCCCCTCCTCGCCCAGCGCGAGCAGGCCGCGCAGGCCAATCTCGCCCTGACCGGCATCGAGCACCGGGTCCGCTCGGCGCTGGAGAAGACCGTGGACTGGGGCGTCGTCCTTGCCGCCCTCTCCCGATCCACGCCCCCCGACATCCGCCTCAACGCCCTGGACATGCAGACGAGCGAGACCGATTCCTTCGTTTCGGTGCGCGGCCACGTTCGCTTCGAGCGTTCCGGCGATCCCCCTGCGCTCATCCGGGAGTATGTCAACACGCTCCAGCAACTCCCGATCGTCCAGAACGCGACGCTGGGCGCGACCAACCGGGCCGCCATCGGCGGCCATGACGCCCAGGTGTTCGAACTCAAGCTGTCGCTCGTCCGGCTCCCGCCGCGATATCTGCTCCCGCCGATCTCCACCGCTCCGACGCCTCCGATCACCCAGGCGCCCGGCACGGAGGGCCATTGACCATGGGTCTGGACACAAAACGCGTGGCCTGTGAGCTCATCATCGCGGTCTGCGTCTGCGCGGGCGCCCGTCACTTTCTTGTCGGATCCGCCGAGAAGTCCACCGACGACATCCGTCGGCAGATCGCCTCGCTGCAGGATCAGTCCGCCGGCCAGTCCGCCTTCGGCCGGCTCAGCGACGATCAGGTCCGCGATCTGCAGCGCGTCACCGCCGAGCGCGTCAAGGCCATCCAGGCCCGATCCGCCGCGGGCGCCGACCAGACTCTGCTGTTCGAGCGCATCTCGACGCTCGCCGCCGAGTCCGGGGTCCGCATCGACTCTCTGAACCCGATCGTGAACTCGGCGACCCGAGCGCCCGCTCTGCCTCCCGGCGTCGCCCCGGGCACGCCCGCCGCCGCCGAAGCCCTCGCCGCGCTTGCCGCGCAGCCGCAGGTGCGCGACTCCCGCAGCGGATTCACGCTCACGCTCGCCGGAACATACTCCGACGCCGCGAACTTCATCACCTCGATCGACCACGCGCTCGGATACGCCATCGTCAAGTCGGTGCAGATCAGCCCGGAAGACGGCGGCGCGGGCGACCGCATCCGCGCGTCGGTGAACGCAGAGCTCCTCGCCTTCGACACTGCCGCCGTCAAGCTCGCGCCGGTCCCTCCGGCCACCATCTACCCAAAGCCCATCCCGCCCGCACAGGCCGCGCAGGCCGGTTCTGAATCGCCGACGGAGTAAACCCATGCCCGCGCTCTCGAGCAGAACCAAAGCCAGGGTGCTGTTCTTCGCCACCATGCTCGCGCCCATCGTCATCGTGCAGGGCGCCCGCGTGCTCCTGGGCGGAACGCCGGTCTCGTCCGCCTCGGCGGCCAACGCCGATCCGGGCCTGGCCATCACCCCGCCGCCGGCCGCACCGCTCACCGACGCGCAGCGGCGCGCCATCACCTGGATCGCCGGCCAGCCCGCCTCCCTGCCGCTTCGCTCGCCCATGGATCGCCCCGATCCCCCGCCCATCATCGTCCACCTGCCGATCACCCCGGCGCCGGAACCCGCGATCCCCCAGCCAACGCAACCGCCGGCACCCACGTTCATCCTCTCAGCGATCATCGGGTCATCATCGTCGGGCGGCTCCGAGCAGGCCCTCGCCAGCATCAACCACCGCATCTACCGCGTCGGGGACGAGATCACCCGTGGATGGCGCATCGCCGACATCGACTCGCGATCGCGCACCGTCACCGTCCTCGGCCCCGACCAGCAGCGCATCACCCTCACCCCCCCCACGCCCTCTCTGCGACGCCCGTGAGCGTCGGACGCTCATCTCAGACGCTCGGCTCGGTCACGCCGTGATCAGGCTCGCCCTCCACGCCCTGTCCGACGATCTCGCGGATCCGGATCAGACCCCGGCGAACGTGCGTCTTGACTGTTCCGAGGGGCAGCCCGGTCGCCTCGGCGATCCGCTCGTGCGAGAGCCCCTGGTAGACGCTCAGCCGAAGCACACGCTGCTGCTCGGGTCGCAGCTTCTCGATCGCCTCCGCGGCCATCACCGCCTGCTCACGCTTGGCCAACTGCTCCTCTCCACGCTCCGGCTGCACGCGGATGCTGTTGATCGCCACATCCGCCAGGTTGCCCTCGCGCGAGGCGCGCCGCCGCCGGTCGATCAGCCGACGCCGGGCGATCATCGCCACGAACGTCGCCTCGCTCGCGACTCCGGAGTCAAAGCGTGCGGCGCTGCGCCAGATGTCCAGGAAGATCTCCTGCACGGCGTCCTCGGCATCCGCGGGATTGAAGCAGAACCGCCGCGCCAGCGACCACACCAGCCCGGAGTACCGATCCATGCACGCGCGCACCGCGTCCGGATCGCCCGCCGCCACGAGACCGAGGATGGATGTCCCGCCGCCCATGGCGTTGCGCCCCCCGACTCCGGTTCCCCCGATGCACTGAAGACCCCGGCAAATCTACCGCATCCTCATCGCTCCCCGACGCAGTCCCGCCCGGACCGCTCGAACATTGGCGATCCGCGGCGACATTCCCGGGGTTGGGGTGAACGACTTGGACGAAAGGTCCGCGGAACCGGGATCGGCAAAAACGCAAACGCCCCGGAGCGGAAGCTCCGGGGCGCTTGGAGGTCTCAGCGTGGTCGGCTTCGTGATCGCTCACGATCCGATCGCGTGATTGCTGTCACTCGGTCTTACGGGCAGCCCGTGAACCAAGCGTTCAGGTAGTCGAAGATGTCGGCCGCGGTGACCGAGCCGTCGACGTTGAAGTCGGCAGCGCAGGCCGGGGTCGAGCCGATCGGAGTAGAGGAGCTCACCGTGTTGGCGGCGATCAGGAAGGAGAAGTCGTTGCCGACCTTGGCCCAACCCGGGACGACGGAGCCGTCGCGGAGGGTCTCGGTGGTGAAGGCGGTCAGAGCGCGGCCCTCGTTGAAGCGGATGAGGCAGGAGCGGCGGCAGTCGCTGTTGTAGCAGAACTGAGCGCGCTCGTTGATGCTGAAGGTGTGCTTCACGCCGATCGAGATCCAGTACTGACGGCCGCCGTCGAGGCGGATGGCCAGGTCATGGAACTCGAGCTTGAAGGCGTTGAGCGTGCGACCATCGACGAGGGCGGAGTAGCCCAGCGGGATGATCTTGGTCGCGAGGTACTGCTGGCCGCCGATCGGCTGGCCGCCGAGGGCGTAGGACGGACGGTTGCAGTCGTTGTTGTAGAGCTCGAACGCGCCCCAGAAGCCAACGCAGTTGGTCAGGACGCAGCCCTCGACGTAGCAGATCTCGATCGGATCGCAGGGCGGAGCGACGAAGTCGTCAGCCGCGCGGGTCTCGATCTGGCTCCAGCTGGTCGGAGCGTACTGGCTGCTGGCGCCGACGGCCTCAGAGCCGACCTGGCGACGGCCGCCGCCGTTGTCGATGAGGATCTTGCAGGGCTCGGCGCAGAACACGAAGTTCAGGTCCGTGCAGCCGACGCAGCAGTCATCCAGCACCGAGCCCCACGGGCCGGGGAAGTTGAACTGGTTGTACGACGGAGTCGGGACGCCGTCGATCTTGCGGGCCGGAACGCCCTTGATCACGCCGTTGCCGGCGGTGCCCCAGTAGGTCACGTCGCACATCTGCATCGTCTGGCACTGCAGGTCGGTCGTGCCGTAGATGCTGACCCAGTACGTGCCGCCCTTGAGGACGATGTTCTTGTTCTCGACCTTCGTCTCCAGGTTCACGTCGAAGACGACGTCAACGATGCGGAGAGCGCGGCCATCGAACGCCGTGCCGAAGTTCTGGCCGGTCTCGCTGACGCGCGGCTTGTCGAAGGTGTACAGCAGCTGCCCGGGGGAGCCGTTGCAGTCAGACCAGATCTCCATGCGCGGCTTGACCAGGCCGACGAGCGTCGTGGTCAGGAGGCGAGCGGAAACGGTGCTCAGGTCGTAGACGTACCCCTCGCAGAGGAAGAGGTCGTCAGCGGCCTTCTTGCCGTGCGGAATCGCGCCGCCGAGGTGCGAGGCCTGGCCATCGCGACCGTCGAACAGGCCGTTGTTCCACACGCACTCGCAACCGGGGCCGCCGCCGAACAGGGCGACGTTGTTGACGACGTTGTTGACAGCCAGACGAGCAGAGCTCGGGGCAACCTTGTCAGCCGCCGAAGCGACCGAACCAGCGACCAGGGCCGTGGTGCAGGCCAGAGTCATGAGACTACAAATGCGAACCATCTGGAAACCTCCTATCAAACACACTCAGAAACACCCACGTGTCTGTACGATCAAGCTCAACGGGCAAACGAGCCCATTGAATCGCACAGAAATCACGCCAGTCTTCAACGCGTTCACGCCCGCGAAGAAAACCGGTAAGACTCACTTCACTTGCCTGAACCAACCTATGGGCCTTTCGACCCGCCGAGCGTCTTGGCTCGACACGCGCTCGTTTTCTCAAGCCGCTTGAGTGCCTTGTTTGTATCACACCCGAGAACAGGGTGCAAGCCCTTTGTCACAGAAATTCTGATCTTCTCGGCACTTGCGCGCTTTCCATACACTTCCCCAGGAGCATCGAGTTCCCCATCTTGCCACCGCGAGTCACTTTCGCGCCGGCACATCTAAAATCTCAATTTGCCACTCTTTTCCCACCGCCCTCACCCATCCCAGATTCATTCGCGCTCCACGATTTCTCTTCACGCGCGCGCCCGCTCTCGCACCGCCTCACTCCGCTCTTCCGACACCTTCGCCGACGACTCGCGCCACTCCAGGTGCACCGAACGGCCGAACGCGCTCTCAAACAGCCCGGCCTTCCGCACCGCGCCCCACATGTCCACCGATGGCTCTGCTTCGGCTCGGACCCCAATTTGGGCCGTGTTCTTCTCTATCTTCACATCCACGCCGTCCACGCTCTGCGTGTGCGTCCGGTCCAACCCGTCTGCGACCCGAAGGATCGCCGAGAGTCCTCGCACACGCGCCTGGTCCTCTGGGCTCAACGTCGCCAGGGTTCGATGCTTGGCCTTGGGCTCCGCGGCACGGTGGTAGCGGGCGACGTTCGCGATCACGTGCACCTGCCGCGTCGTCAGCCCCGGCAGATCCGCATGCACGATCAGGTGGTACGAGTGTTTGTGGTGCCGCGCGTAGTTGATGAGATAGCCGATGTCATGCAGGAGCGCGGCGGCCTCCAGCAGCAAGCGGGCCTCGCCATCAAACGCCATCCCCTTCTCGACCTCGATCTTCTCCTGCTGCCGGGCAAGCTGGTCAAAGATCTCCAGCGCCAGGGTGGTCACGTGCCGGGAGTGATCCGCCTCGTAGCCGCAGGCCTTGGCGAATCGCCGTACCCCCTTCATGGGATCGCGTCGGGGCTCTCCCGCGGCTTCGGCGCCCCGGACCATCCCAAGCAGGATGCCGTCGCGGATTCCGCCCTCGTGGACGAGCAGCCGGTTGGCGTCCAGCCGCTTCATGACCGCGTCCACGATCACCAGTCCGGCAACGATGATGTCGGCGCGATCGGCGCTCAGACCGGGCACTTTGACCCGGTCCTTGACGGGCATGCTGCGAAGCTGGGCAAGCACGTGCTTGATCTCAGCCCGGGTGATTTCGAACCCCTGCACGCTCCCGAACAGACCGTCTCCGCCGGCTCCCAGTTTGCGCAGCTTGACCATGGCCGCGAGTGTGGTCAGGGTTCCGCCGGTGCCGATGACGATCTGTGGGACGATCGGCGGGCGTCCGATGCGATGCTTGAGGGTTCTGGCCACCTCGTCCCGCATCGTCTGGAAGCGCTTTCCGCCGCAGACTTCCGGGCCGCCGAACTTCTCCGTCAGCACCACCGCCCCGATGGGCACGGTGTATACCCGCTCGATGACTCCGCCACCGAGCCCGGCCCGGCGCGCGTCATCGCTCCGATCCTTGACGGCAGCGGCGAGCACGATCTCCGATGAGCCCCCGCCGATGTCCACCACCGCGCTGGACATGTCCCGGAGATCGAACGCGCTGGCGGCCGAGCGATAGGCCAGCAGCGCTTCCTCCTCACCGCTGATGACCTGCATCCCCAGTCCGGCACGCTCCTGAATCAGCCGAGCAAGCGCGTCGCTGTTGCTGGCCTGGCGTGCAGCGGCGGTGGCGACGACGCGGATCTCGTCGGCCTGATATCCCTCGGCGATGGACCGCATCCGGGCCACGGTCACCGCGGTGTGCTCGATGGCTTCAGGAGAGAGCTTGCCCGTCTCCAGCAACCCGCGCCCAAGGCGCGTGAGTTCCTTCTCGTCATCCAGCACGCGGTACGACCCGTCGGGCTGATTCTCCGCGACGATGAGCCGGATGCTGTTGGTCCCCACGTCGATCGCGGCGATCCTCCGGCGACTCCGGCGACGGGTTTCGACAGCGGACTCCGGCGATCCCTTGGGCTCGATGAACCCGGCCGGGCGAAGCACCCGCGGACTCGACAGCGGCTCGGGAACAGTGCTGGCACGCACGGGGCTCGGCGGACGCAGGGCATCGAGCAGGTCGGCGGCGATCGCGGCGAACGCATCGGCGCTCCAGACCTCCAGAAACGCGCGGTGGCCCGATTCCAGCCGCGCTCGCTGCCGATCCTGCACCACGGCAAGGCCATCATCCGGTGCTTTTCGAGCGCCCTTCCGGGGTGAGCGCGGCTTGGATGTCGACCGCGTGCGTCCACCCGAGGGCCCACGGGCGTGGGCCGCGAGCACTTCCAACAGAAGATGCGCGTCGTTGATCTCCCCCAGCGATACCTGCAACTCCACCAGCCGGGGAAGCACGGACTGCTTCCATTGGGCGTTCATGCTCTGCTCGACGACCTCCGCGGCGTATCGCAGATGCTTCAGACAGACGCGCAGCTCGTGCACGTTCTCGATGTCGGTCAGGTCGGCCTGCCCCGCACGATTCACGGCGTCGATCTCGCGGGCAAGCACCCGGCCGGCCAGTTCGGCAAGCGCTTCCCCCGCCGATGCATCATCCCGGACCGTGCCCAGAAGCCGTTCCCACCGCTTGCGCAGCTTGGCCGAGGGCCATCGATCGGCAAGGGCGTGCAGCTCGGGCATGCGCTCATCGCGTTGCGCTTGCAAGGCCTTGCGCAGGGCCTTCACGCCGCTGCGGACGTTGTCCCCGTCCTCGGGCAGGATCGAGCGCTTGATGAGTTCGGCGTGCACGTCGCAATCGCGCACCGCGCCGGCGACCCGGCGAATCCGCCGCAGCCGTCGCCGCGCACGACGCACCTGATCGGCGTCCAGCAGATCCGCGAACACGCCCAAGGCCGCCGACGCGCGCCTGGTCGCCACGCGCAGCGCGTGCACACTCTTGACCGACCGCTCCGCATCCTGTCGCTTGACGGCCCGGCGCAGCAGGCGGTTCACATCGTTGAGCCACTTCCAGAGCACGCGCGTGGCGGCTTCACCCGCGGGCGTCTGACGCGAGAGCGCCTTGGAAAGTGCGCGAGATGTGGGCTTGGCGACCATGTCGTCTCCGCCGGTAGACGCGACACGGGACGGTCAATGTGCACTCCGATCCGTGCCGAGCGCAGGGATTCTAGAGTCTTGAGAGCGTTGTTCGTCGCAGAATCGACGTTTCCTGGCGTGCACACTCGTGTCTTCACAATTGCCCATGTCAACACCCAAACAACCCCCAGTGATTGACCTTCGATCCGACACCGTGACGCGCCCGACGCCGGCGATGCGCCGTGCCATGGCCGAGGCCGAGGTGGGCGACGACGTGCTTGGTGACGATCCGACGGTCATCGCCCTGCAGAATCGCGTCGCGGAGATCATGGGCAAGCCCGCAGCGGTCTTCGTGCCGTCGGGGTCGATGGCCAACCAGACGGCCATTCGGGCCCACTGCGAACCGGGGGATGAGATCATCTGCCATGCCGACTCGCACATCATTCACTACGAGACGGGAGGCCCCGCCGCCCTCTCCGGGGTGATGATCCGTCCGCTGCAGGGACCCGCGGGGCTGTTCGATGCCGCCGACGTCGATCAGGCGGTCCGGGCCAACAACGCCCACACGCCCTGGTCCAAGCTGCTTGTTGTTGAGAACACGCAGAACCGCGGGGGCGGGAGCGTCTGGCCCATCGATCGCGTGCGAAGGGTCACCGACGCGGCTCGCAGGCACGGGCTCAAGACGCATCTCGACGGCGCCCGCATCTGGAACGCCTGCGCCGCGACCGG
>DHLW01000028.1:8919-12144 GCA_002405485.1 Phycisphaerales bacterium UBA4658 | reverse complement strand
TCCAACACCATGCCCGCGATGGAGATCGACGTCCACACCCGCGCCCCGCGACTGGCCCATCGCACCGGCGGGCTCTCCGGCCCGTCCATTCACCCCATCGCGGTCAAACTCGTTCATGATGTCTACGCCAAGGTCTGCAAGGACGCCAAAGTCCCCATCATCGGCGCCGGCGGCGTCGCCACCTGGGAAGACGCCGCCGAGTTCATCCTCGCCGGTGCATCCTGCGTCCAGATCGGCACCGCCCTCTTCGCCGACCCGCGCGTCCCATTGAAGATCGCCAAGGGGCTGGATCGCTGGGTCCGAGAACAACGCGTCTCATCCATCACCGACCTGATCGGGGCCGTCAAGCCCTGACGGCCACCACCGGCCCTTTCCAAAAAACCTGACAGTCCGCGTCCGCACTTTCCGCATGGCCATCTGTCCGCCCGTGCGCGCCCGGGTCACGATGGCCAGGCGACCGGGCGATCGGCTCGCGACAGGAGTGCTCCATGTCCGTCATTCGTGCCCGTGTGTCTCGGCTCATCGCCCCGCGGCCGGCCGCGTGCGCCGTCGCCGCGATCGCCACCGCTCTCACCACCCCCGCGGCCCACGCCCAATGCCAGCCCCAGTGGCGCACCGGCGATCAGCAGGGCTTCGCCGGGGCCAACGCGCTTGTGCAGGCCATGATCGTCGCCGACCCCGACGGTGCCGGCCCCATCCCGAACAGTCTCATCGTCGGCGGCTCGTTCACCTTCGTCGGCAACGCCCGAAGTGTCGGCACCGCGTACTGGAACCCCACCACCGGCTGGGTCCCCATGGGCCGCCCCTCCGGATCTGGCGAGAACTACTACTCCTTCGTCAACTGGAACAACCAGCTCATCGTCGGCGGCGGATTCAACACCCCGAACCCCGATGGTGCACAACCCGTCAACGTCGCCGCCTGGAACGGCTCACGCTGGACCCCCATGTCCGCGACCACCACCGGCACCGTGCAATCACTCGCCGACCTTGGCGGCACACTCTGGGCACTCGCTCGCGATGCCAGCCCAACCAGTTCGCCCGTCCTCCGTCGATACGCTCCCGGACCCACCCCGCAAACGGGTTCCTGGATCAGCGTCGGCGCCGACATCAACGGCTCCGGCAACCAGCTCGTCGTCTTCAACAACCAGCTCTACGTCATCGGCAATCTCTACCGCACCGCCACCCCAAACACCCGCTTCCAGGTCGCCCGGCTGAACGCCGCCGGCACCGACCTTGAACCCCTTCCGCCCATCAGCGGCGGCACGGTCTGGGGCGGCATCGTCTACCAGAACGAACTCTACGTCTACGGGACGTTCTCACAGTCCGGCAACCCGCTCAACGTCTCGGGCGTCGCCAAGCTCAACACCGCCAACGACACCTGGATCCCCGCGACCACCGATGTCTCCGTCGGCTCCGTGGTCGGCAAGAGCATCCGGTCCGCCGTCGTGCACCAGGGCTCGCTCATCGTCGGCGTCGAGTCCTTCAGCACGCCCTTCATCGTGCTCTCCGGACAGAATGGCCCGTGGGTCACTCCGCCCATCTCGCCAAGTATCGTCTCCAGCTTCTCGCCCCAGACCATGGCCGTCCTCCCCGATGGTTCACAGATCGCCGTCGGCGGTTCGGGCGGCTTCGGCACCATCGCCCAGTCCAGCGCCGTGCGTCTCGCGTTCTGGAACCGCACCGCCAACACCTTCTCTCCTCCCGCCAGCGGCTTCTCCGACACCGGCTTCTCCTATCCCTTCATCAACGCCGCCGCAACATACAACGGCGAGCTCTACCTCGGCGGCAGCTTCAACGGTGCAGGCCCCCAGCCCGGTCGCTCCCTCGCCAAGTTCAACGGCACCACCCTCTCCGTCGTCCCCAACGCGCCATCCAACGAGGTCATTCGACTCTTTGCCGACACATCCACCAACCTCCTTTACGTCGCTCATGCCGGCGCCGGCTCGAATCTCAACCAGTTCAATGGCTCAACGTTCACCCCGCTCACCGACTCCGCCGGCGGCACCTGGGCCACGGGCGTCTTCGGCGTGCTCGACATGACCAATCACAACGGCGCGCTCGTTGTCGCCACCAACTCAAGCGCCTCCGGTGGACGACCCAGCTATCTCCTCCGCCGCTCCGGCACCACCTGGACCAGCATCGGCGGCGTCGAACCGAGTGGCGGCGTCTCCGCACTCACCACCTGGTCCAACCCGCTCATCTCTGGCGGTGCATCGCTTCTCGTCGCCTCCGGCTCGTTCACCCAGATCGGCTCGCTCCCCGCACGCGTCGCCGCGTGGGATGGCTCCACCTGGCGAGCCCTCGGCCAATCCACCTTCGCCACCGGCTACTCCGCCAATCCCGCCGTCAGTCTCCTTGTCCACAACGGCGATCTCTACATGAGCGCCTACATCATCAGCATCGGAGGCGTCTCGACCTATCCCTACCTCATTCGCTACAACCCGACCAGCGACACCTGGGAACAGATCCCACGCCCGCCCACGACCGTCGCCACCGGCTTCGGCGTGCCGCGACGTGCTCTCTCCCTGGGCGGCTCGATCTGGGTCGCGCTCTCCAGCACCAACATTCCCTCCATGAACGACCTCGCCGGCATCCTCCGCTGGGATGGCACCTCCTGGTCCAACGTCGGCGGGATCGCCGCGCTCTTCCCCCAGGTCAACGACTTCGCCGCCTATCAGGGCGACCTTGTCGCCGTCGGGCTCTTCGGCACCGTCGGCACGCGACTCCCCGACAACTCGCTCCCCAACGTCACCTACAACGGCGTGGGCGGCGTCAACAGCGTCGGTTGGGCCCGCCTCCAGATCGGCTCCTCCTCGGGACCGACCATCACCACCCAGCCCC
This sequence comes from Phycisphaerales bacterium UBA4658, assembly GCA_002405485.1. Classification (GTDB taxonomy): domain Bacteria; phylum Planctomycetota; class Phycisphaerae; order Phycisphaerales; family UBA1924; genus UBA4658. The sequence goes on along the minus strand of DHLW01000028.1, from coordinate 9,303 downwards.
AGCCAAGGCAGGTCAGCAGGGGTTGCTCCACCACCTTCTCCGCCGTGGCCACCACCAACTCACTCCCGCTCTCCTATCGATGGCAGTGGCGCACCGCCGGTTCGGGTTCGTTCAGCGACGTCGTCGCCGGCTCCAACGCCTCCGGCCGATTCCAGGCCGCCGGCCAGACGCTCCCCACGCTCACGCTCTCCGGGGTCACCATGGGTCCCGTCCTCGAGTTCCGCTGCATCGCCACCGACGCCTGCGGCTCAACACCCTCAAGCGCCGCCACCATGCAGTCCTGCATCGCCGACTTCGACTGCTCCGGTCTCAGCAACGTGCAGGACATCTTCGAGTACCTCAACGCCTGGTTCGTCTCAGATCCCCGGGCCGACATCGACGGCG
>DHLW01000028.1:6222-8710 GCA_002405485.1 Phycisphaerales bacterium UBA4658 | reverse complement strand
CCCCCTCCCGCCCACGCGCCTCGTGGCACACCACTACGCGCCGCTCTCAACACCCGACTCCGTGACCGCCCGAATCCGCATCCGCCCAACCCGGATGATTGAGTATTCGGGTTCCTCCTCAGTTCCGGCACAATCTCGAAAGCGAGCCACCCGAACCGTTCAGAACATGCAATACTGGACACTTCTCGCTCGTTTGACCAATGGGAGCCAGGCGACCCAGGAGGTGCAGTCCGCGTGTCGACGTTGTCGGTCAGACAAGCCGAGCAGAATCTGGCGTTTCCACTGGACGACTTCCTCTATCACGAGTCCGTGGGCGTGGTGATCGTCGCCATCCCGAAGGTCGGCTGCTCGACGATCAAGCGCTGGTACATGCGGCATGTTGGCGTTGATCTTGCAGCCGACCCGCACAAGTACGCCTACGAGCACCTGGCGCTCTCCAGACGCACTCCATGCGAGGCCGCTCGGATCCTGGAGTCCCGGCGGGTCATCGCGCCCGTACGCGACCCGGCGGAGCGGCTCCGTTCGGCGTTCGTGGACAAGTTCGTCTGGCCGAAGACCGCAGACCTCTTCGAACCCGCACGCGACATCATCGAGGACATGCACCGCGCCTCCGGCGTCGAGGTCGTCCACGACGCCGTCGTCCACGCCACCCTCGGAGACGTGCAGGTTCCGATCCCCGTCAGCTCGGCGGTGGACTACTCCAGACGACCCTCCTTCCACCAGTTCGTCGAGTACGTCTGCGACGCCCAGGAGGACCACCTTGACTCCCACTGGCGACCCCAGCACGCCTTCATTCGAGACCGTCGCGTGGACGTGCTGGTGCCGATCGACGCCTTGAGCGCGACCCTGGCCGGTGTCTCCCGAGCTCTTGGCGCTCCGGTCCCCGCCCTCGAACCAGAGAACGTGACGCGCAAGGAGCCCGCGGCCCGTGGGCTGCTCGCGGACGTGCCCGCCGGCGAACTGCACGAGCGCGACTTGTTCCCCCTGCTCGCCGAACTCACTGATGACGCCCTGATGGAGCGCATCCGTACCCGGTTCGCCGACGACCTCGCCCTCCTCGATCGCGCAAAGGACAGGTGTCGATCACCGATGTCCGGTTCCCGCCCTTCGCACGGCCTCATCACGACTTGATGATCTTCGGCGTCGTGCCGGAGGGTGACTCCTACTTCTCGCCGAGGTTCTTCGGCGACTTGCTGTAGAGCGGCTCCTGCTTCTCGCCGAGATTCTTCGGCGACATGCTGTAGAGCGGCTCCGGCTTCTCACCGAGATTCTTCGGCGACTTGCCGTAGGGCGACTCGCCGTCTCCGGTCGCCGGCTGCGAGCTCTTGGGCTTCTCGTCTTTGGCCTTTGAGACGATCGGCTTGACCGCCAGATTCTTGCCGTCGACGAACGCGACCGCGGCCCCGAGAATCGGGTTCATCTTCACCAGCAGCGGCCCGATCTTCTTGTCCGCGCGGTACTTGGTCATGAGCTTGCCGTGCACCTCGTCGGACTTCTTGATGTTCGCGTGCTGCGCCTTCATCTCCGCCGCCAGGTCCTTCTGCATCTCGCAGAACTTCTTGAACTCCGACGAGGCCATCGCGGCCGCGTCATTGGCCTTGGCCTCCCACTTCTCAAACATCGGCAGCATCGCGCTCAGGGCCTGCTCGATCATCTGCTGCTTGGTCAGCACGCCGTCGGAGATGAACACCTCGTTCGAGGGCAGACCCGCCTTCTTCAACTCCGCCATGATCGAACGCAACTGCTTGGATTGATCGAACGCCATGGAAGTCACCTGGTCCTTTCCGCGACGCGTGGGTTCATCCGTTCAGCCGGATACTCGGCTCAAGCGCGCCACCCGCTCATCCGAAATCCCGGCTGTCATCGCTTCATGAACGCGGCGTTCAACCCACTTTTTCCGCCCCTCGTGCTCCGATTCAACTCTCAGAGCACGCACCCCGCTCAGCGTCCAAGCCGGACGAGCATCTCATCCAGAACCGCCTTGGCAGCGGCCTCATCGCCGAACAGCCCGGACTCGATCCGCACGCGCGTCGTCGAGGGCGTGAGCCATCCCTCGATGCGGGTGCGATCTCGCCGACCCTCCCGACCCGGTCCGGTCGCGTCCACCCGAAATCGATCCCGGGAGCCATAGGACTCGCTGATGACATACCCCCGTGATCGGAGCGTCTGCTCCGCCGATGCTCGCACCGCGGGAATCCCCACCGTCGCCGGAAGGGATGCTTCCAGCGTGCCCATCGCGTACTCGGCGAGCACGGTTCCCTCGCGGCCGTGGGGCGATGCCGGTGGTCGTGCGCACCCCATCCAGCCGCAGACGCAGAGGCCAACGGCGAGGGTCGTCAACGTGGTGGTTCGTCCTTGAGCCATGTGCGCATGTCCAGATCGGCCGGGTCGATGCCTTCCGGCCAGTCTTGATCAACCGCCGTCGTGGGGTGGCCGCCGGGTCCAAGGGCCGCGGACGGCGGAGGCGTCCGCTCCGCGGGCGGGCCAC
>DHLW01000028.1:5975-6162 GCA_002405485.1 Phycisphaerales bacterium UBA4658 | reverse complement strand
GAGGCGTCCGCTCCGCGGGCGGACCACTTCTGGGCTCAAGACCGAACTCTCGAAGCCAGTACGCCGCGTCGGCCTGATCCATGTCCGGGCGAGTCGGCGGCTGGAGAGAGCCGGCCAACGATCGGCCCGCCGCCAGAAGGGCCTCGGCGAAACGCTCGCTGCTCAGGCGACCGGCATGGCACCCAAG
>DHLW01000028.1:0-5732 GCA_002405485.1 Phycisphaerales bacterium UBA4658 | reverse complement strand
CAGCCGCTCGATGGCGGCGTCGGCGTCCTTGCCAGGCCCGGCAAAGACCACCTGAATAGGGGAATCTGAGCGGGTAAACTCATCGCTCACGCCGCTCCCTCGGCCAGTACCGTCGCAGATGAGGAGGACCCGCTGACCTCCCGTGATCCGAGTCCCTGCGGTCGCGAGCATGCGGACGACATGGCCCAGCTTCACACCGGTCCCGGCGGCTTTTCCCAGGGCATGCACGAGGTTGTACGCGTCGATGACGAGCACGCCCAAGGGTAGTGCCTTGCCCGGCGAGATGGGCAGGTATCGGTGGCTGGGCGATGCAGTCCGGCGGCGCGGGGACCTTGATTCCGAGCGGGAGGGCCCCTTTACTACTCCCCCTGCCCGCCCTTCGGCGGGCGTCTTGACCCCTTGCACGACAGGACAGGTTGCACGCATGGCCATTCGGATCAAGTCCCGCAGCGGTGAAACCACCGAACAGATGCTCCGCCGGTTCAAGAAGCTGTGCGAGAAAGAGGGTCTGGTCAAGGACATCAAGCGGAAGGAGTTCTACGAGAAGCCGTCTGAGCGCAACCGTCGCACGGTGCGCAAGGCGATCGCTCGTCGGATCCGCGAGAGCATGCCCATGGCGTTCAAGACCAAGAAGGAAGACGGGCCGCGCGGTCGCGGACCGGGCGGCGGGGGCTTCGGCGGCCCGCGCGACTGAGCGATCGGTCCACTGAATCAAGATGACATGCACGCCCGGGTTTTGCCCGGGCGTTTGTGTTCATCGGGCGCGTGGCCGGGGTGTGGAACACGAGGAAGCCAACTTGTGGTCTAATACGCGCGGTTTGTCCGACGTTGCACGATCTTGACACGGCACCACTCGGGCCGGTAGAAGTCCCTCCCACACATTCAACACCAGTCTCATTGGAGGATCCGCCTTGTTCGCACATCGATTGTCCAAGCTCTCCGAGCATCTGCGCCGCTGGGCGCCGATGCTGGTTCTGGCCCTTGCGGTGCTCGGGGGGAGCGTCCCCGCGATCGCCGGAGCGGTCGGCGGCGACCAGCCCGTGTTCCAGAAGCCCGGTGGCGAGGCCAACCTGGTGATTCCGGATCTGAACGGGGTCAAGTTCTTCGGCACCATCGGAGGACATGACCTGCTGCTCATCGGGTTTGCCGTGTCCGCGGCGGGCCTGCTGTTTGGCGCGATGATTTACCTGCAGCTCAAGAAGCTGCCGGTGCACAAGAGCATGCTCGAGGTCTCCGAGCTCATCTACACCACCTGCAAGGCCTACATGGTGCAGCAGGGCAAGTTCCTGGCGCAGCTCTTCATCTTCATCGGCGCGATCGCGGCGATCTACTTCGGGGTGTTTGCCCCGACGTCGACGATCGACCCGGCGACGGGCGAGTTCAAGTCCGGATTCAGCATCGGACGGGTCGCGCTCATCCTGGCCTTCGCGGTCGTGGGCGTCCTCGGTTCGTACGGCGTGGCGTGGTACGGCATCCGCGTGAACACGTTCGCGAACTCGCGGACCGCGTTCGCCTCGCTCAAGGGCAAGCCCTTCCCCTGCTACGCGATCCCGCTGAAGGCCGGCATGTCGATCGGCATGATGCTCATCTCCGTCGAGCTGCTGATCATGCTGGCGATCCTCCTGCTGCTGCCGGGTGATCTGGCCGGCGCGTGCCTGATCGGTTTCGCGATCGGCGAGTCGCTGGGCGCGGCGGCGCTGCGCATCGCCGGCGGCATCTTCACGAAGATCGCCGACATCGGCTCGGACCTCATGAAGATCGTCTTCAAGATCAAGGAAGACGACGCCCGCAATCCCGGCGTGATCGCCGACTGCGTGGGCGACAACGCGGGTGACTCGGTCGGTCCGTCGGCGGACGGGTTCGAGACCTATGGCGTGACGGGCGTGGCCCTGATCGTGTTCACGATGATCGCCGTCACCCCGAGCGTGTTCTTCCAGGCCGGCGACCCGACGCGGAAGGTCGATCTTGGCGCGGGCCGCATGGAGTCGTTCGCCTACGCGACCAGCGTGGTGGACGTGGCGGGCTCGACGGACTTCCAGAACGCCCTGGTCAAGAAGGCCGAACTGGCCAAGGACCCGGCCGTCAAGGACAAGCTCGTGAAGCTCTCGGCGGACGCCAAGAACCCGGCGGTGGTCTCGGCGGCGAAGGCCGTCGTCACACCCGCGCAGGAGAAGGCCAGCACGATCCAGATCAAGATGCTGGTGTGGCTGTTTGTGATGCGCATCCTGATGGTGGTGGCCTCGGCGGGCAGCTACTGGCTCAACGATCTGCTGGCCAAGGGCAAGTATCTCAGCGCGAACAAGATGAACTTCGAGCATCCGCTGACGGTGCTGGTGTTCCTGACCTCCGGCGTCTCGATCGCGCTGACGTACGTGGCGAGCTACTTCATGCTGGGCGGAAAGGCCGCCACCGATTATGGGCTGAACCCGTCGTTCTGGTGGATGCTGGCGACGATCATCTCCTGCGGCACCGCGGCGGGCGCGATCATCCCCGAGCTCGTCAAGGCGTTCACGAGCGTGCACAGCCGGCACGTCCGCGAGGTCGTCAAGGCCTCGGAGCAGGGAGGGCCGTCGCTGAACATCCTCTCGGGCATGGTCGCGGGCAACTTCTCCGGCTACTGGCTTGGCATCGCGATCATCGCGCTCATGGCCATCGCGTACTACATCAGCACCATGGGGCTGGACTCGATCATGATGGCCCCGGCGGTCTTCGCGTTCGGGCTGGTGGCCTTCGGCTTCCTTTCGATGGGCCCGGTCACGATCGCCGTCGACAGCTACGGCCCGGTGACCGACAACGCCCAGTCCGTGTTTGAGCTCTCGACCATCGAGACCATTCCCAACATCAAGCAGGACGTGCAGAACACCTTCGGCTTCGCACCCGACTTTGAGAAGGGCAAGGAGTTCCTGGAAGAGAACGACGGCGCGGGCAACACCTTCAAGGCCACCGCCAAGCCCGTGCTCATCGGCACCGCCGTCGTCGGCGCCACCACCATGATCTTCTCGATCATCGTGGTGCTCACCGGCGGCCTGCAGCCCGACCTCGTCGCCAAGCTCTCGATGCTGCACGCCCCCTTCCTGCTCGGGCTGGTCATGGGCGGCGCGGTGATCTACTGGTTCACCGGCGCATCGACCCAGGCCGTCAGCACCGGCGCGTATCGCGCCGTGGAGTTCATCAAGAAGAACATGCGGCTGGACGGCGCGACCAAGGCGAGCGTCGAGGACTCCAAGAAGGTCGTCACGATCTGCACCGAGTACGCCCAGAAGGGCATGTTCAACATCTTCCTCGGCGTCTTCTTCGCCACGCTCAGCTTCGCCTTCGTCGAGCCCTTCTTCTTCGTGGGCTACCTCATCTCCATCGCCCTCTTCGGCCTCTACCAGGCCATGTTCATGGCCAACGCCGGCGGCGCGTGGGACAACGCCAAGAAGATCGTCGAGACCGATCCGGAGTACAAGAACTCCGGCCGCGGCAAGGGCAGCGACCTGCACGCCGCCACCGTCGTGGGCGACACCGTGGGCGACCCCTTCAAGGACACCAGCTCGGTGGCCATGAATCCGGTCATCAAGTTCACCACGCTCTTCGGCCTGCTCGCCGTCGAACTGGCGATCCACGTGAAGGAGCCGGGCTTCAAGCACACCCCCATTACGATCGCCCTCGCCGTGATCTTCTTCCTCATCAGCGCGTTCTTCGTCTACCGCTCGTTCTACGGCATGCAGATCTCGGGCTCGTCGGACCTCAAGAAGTCCGGGCACTGAACCGCTTCGCATTCCGCAGCATCACATCCTGATTCGGCCTTCCGCGGCCCGCCGATCTTGCTCTCGGCGGGCCGCTTTCCTGCGCTTCCGGAGCTCCGGGCTGCGAACGATGTCCGGTATGCACACGCACTTTCCGGTCATCGGCGCGGGATGGACCGTCGGCGGGCTCTCGGCGATCACCGCGGCGATCGCTCTGCTGATCATGCTGTGCGCCGCGGGATGTCGAGGCCCGGCTGAACGGCGGTCCCGGTTCGCGCTGGGCACGCTCGCGATCATCGCCGCCGCGCTCTCGGGTGTCCTCAGTGCCGAGCGCGTCAGCGCGGATCTTGTCGATCTGTCCGAGAGCGCGGCGCGACAGCTCACACGCGACCTGCGGGTGCTGGTCGCCGTCGTAGGCGGAATGGCGCTGCTGGTCGGGCTCATCACTCCGGTCCTTGCCGGGGGTCGATGGGTGGCGAAGGGCCGGACCCTCGCTCTGACTGGAGCCCTTGTGCTCGGCATCACCGGGGTGCTCGCCAGCGTCCTGATCCTGCGCGGCATCGGCTCGAACGCAGGGATGGATCCGCGGCTGTGCATCGTCTCGATCCTGCTTGCTCTTGCCTTGGCGTGGCCGCGCGGGAGTCGTTCGGCGCCCGCCATGTCCGGGTGGCTGGCGAAGACCGGGGTGCTCTTCGTCGCCGCGGCGGTGCTGATCGTGCTGACGAACGTGCCCGCCGTGATCACCGGGGTGGCGATCTCACTGGGGGCGATCACGCTCGCTGGGTGCGCACTGATCGCGGCATCGGTGAATCACCCACCGGAGGACGTGGCTGACGCTCGCGCTGCGAGCGGGCACACTTCGCCGCTGCACATCGCCGGTGCGGCGGCGTTGCTGACGCTGCTTCCGGCAACGGTGCAACTGGGGCATTTCGGGCTGGAACGCCACGCACGAGCCTGGGTGGCGAGCAGCGCTCCCGCGACTCCGCCGGACGCGCCGGTGTTTGCCGTCTGCATCCGGCCTGAGACCTTCGCGGTGATCGTGCCCGCCATGGGCAAGGAGGGCCAGGACCTGATCCGTGCCGCGGTGCTCGCCGATCGCTCGCAGTTTGAGTCGCCGACGGATCTTGAGCACCTTGAGGTCGGCACCGTGATTCCGGCCATGCCCATCGGCGGCGACCTCGACTCCAAACGCTTCCAGCTCAAGGCCCGGGTCGCCCACGGCGATCACTACCACGACTACGACTTCGCCGTGGTGAACAGCGCCAAGGCTGAGCCACGCGAACTTGCCGCGGCGATGCACGCGCACGCGGCGAGCCCGCTGCTCCTGGGCGGGATCGTTCTGGGCGTGGTCTCCGCTGTGTCGCTCATGCGGCATCGGGTGACCGCTTCGAGCATCCTGATCGTGCTCGTCGCCCTCGCGCTGGCCGTAATCGGCGGTCCGGGAACAAGCGTGGGGATCGTCCTGGGCGTGATTCCGCTGCTGCTGCTGAATCCGATCGTCGGAGATCGGTCCTGAGCAAAGCGGATCGTGCCATCCGCGGACGAAAAACAGCCGGCACCCGTCATGGGTGCCGGCCGTAGGAACAAGTCCGTTTTCTTCGGGCTCCGCCGGACCGCCGCGTCATGGGCGCGTCGGGCGTGCTCCGTCGAGCCGCCGGAACTACCGGCTGAGCCCATTCAAACAGTCGTACGTCACTGGATCACCTCCGTTTGAAGAAGACCAGGATCAGCCGACGCCGGGGACTGCACCCAGCCGCCGATCTTCCACCCGCAAGCCGTCGCTCGCGGCTCAGCGCCCGGGCCCGGCTCGCCATCGGCTCGCCGGCAGCTTGGTTGCGCATTTGCCCGGTCGTCGCCCCGGTTTCCGCAGATTGCCGCATGGTTCTCACGCGATGGTCGGCGGGCCTTGGGCGATCTACTTCCGACTACGCCGATGAACGCTCAAGGGTTTCAGAAAATTCGCACGGTCCACACCCATAACCACAGGCGGACCCATGATCG
>DHLW01000149.1:19443-19608 GCA_002405485.1 Phycisphaerales bacterium UBA4658 | reverse complement strand
GTGGGGGGGTGGGTCTATGCGAATTCTTGATGGGGGAGTCCGGGGTGAGTTGACAACGGAACGCGGGCACCTACTCTTCCGGGCTTGGTCCGGGCCGCACGTCTGTGGTCCGGGTCCGTCGTGCAACTGAGTTGGCACAGTCCGGCGAAGGCCGGAGGGTGTTTG
>DHLW01000149.1:19021-19259 GCA_002405485.1 Phycisphaerales bacterium UBA4658 | reverse complement strand
CTCTCGGCATCGGAAGCGATCGAGGAGTGATCGCTGGTGATGCGAGGCGTGCGCGGGCGGGCAAGCCGTGTCAGGCGGAAGGATCGCCTGCGTGCGAACCGGCGTGCGGCTTGTGAGAGCACGTCGGCGGTGTCGTCTCCGGGTGGGTTGGTGTGTGTTTTGTGGTTCGGTGGATCGGAGTGGTCGGAACGTTTCAGGGGCGAAGTCGATGACCGGCGGCAAGATTCGCATTCGGATG